>JBGSPX010000009.1:0-99359 GCA_041738345.1 Proteocatella sp. | reverse complement strand
TGTAATGCAAAAAAATATTTTAACCATAAAAAAATCTTAGATTATTTTTAAAAACACCTTTTTTATGAGTGTTGAATAATCTAAGATTTTAAATTTTGGATTTTAGCTGTCAAAAAACTTCATTATCCGACAGCCCCTTTTTAACTTTTTAATAATTCCAAATAAGCTTGTCCATATTTCAACCTTATAAGTTCTTCTGAATAACACTCTATCGTTCTCTTATAAGTCTTTTCCATATCCATATTTTGGAATACAAAAGAAACTTTAGATATATCTTCTATAGAACCATCCTTAAGTTTCACCCATATATTATCCTTATTTTTATCATAAATCCCAATAAATACACTTGCTTTTATATATGAATACTCATTTCCCCAATCAACCGGAGTCTTACCAATTTCTATAAGATTTTTATTAAGTTCCAAGGCTAAATTCGTAAAACCATCCGAATTTCTATACCTTTTGTATTTTTTTCTATCTAAGAACGCTGTACACATGTTGCTTAAAATTGAATCTTTTTCATTTTTCCATTTAGAAAGATGAAAATACATAAAATAATCGTCTAGCTGCGTGTATTCCGATATTTCTAGCCCTTTTCCTAGAAATAATTTCACCATAATATCATCCACAAAAATAGCCTCATTTGAAAAATATAATTCTTTTGCTCTTCCGAATATTTTTATAAGCATCCTCTCCATCTGAAGTTTTATAGGGTGTTGATACGCTTCTTTATGCATATAAAATCTTGCCATTATATATTCTTCTATAGAAGCTATATATTTTTCATTAACGCATATCTTTAGAGTTCCATCTATGCTTGCTATATCTAGAGATTTTATGAGCCTTTTAAGATCATAATGTCCATTACTAACACTTGTAAAATAGCTATCTCTCAATAAATAATCCATTCTATCTGCATCTATTTGCGAACTTATAAGTTGTGATATTAGCGTAATTATATTTGGAGTTTCCGAATTTAAATCTATTTTTTGATCTTCCGAAAGTACGTTCACCAGTTTTTGTACAAAACAAGGCGAAAAATTTCTTCTCAGAATTTTATTTATTTCTGTATTTGAATCACTTATTATTTTAGCTGTCCACTTCTCATGATTTCCTAGATTAAATATTTTTTCGAAAGTATGTGAAAATGGGCCATGCCCTATATCATGTAACAGTGCACTGCAAAACGCAAGATCTCTTTCTTCTTGTGTCACTTCTATTTCATGTTCCCCTAATATCTCTTCAAGCCTATTTATTAACTCTCCCATAACATAATATGTTCCTATGCTATGAGAAAATCTTGTATGTGAAGCTGTCGGAAAAACAAGATATTCACAACTAAGCTGTTTTATTCTTGATAGCCTTTGAAATTCCATCGTATTGACTAAATCAAAGTATTTTCTAGGAAAAACTATGTCAAGATGAACTGGATCTCTAAGAATATACTTTTTATTTTTATTTTCATTCATATTTACACCTCTTTTTTGCAGATTTTTGTTAAAAGATAAATTTACTTTTTTTGAATTTTCTATAGATTTATATTCATTTTTAATTTAAAATATATTTAACACAATAAGAAAGGATGTCTTATATGAAAAAAGTTGTAATTTATACAAGCTCAACTTGTGCTCACTGCCATCATGCGATGGATTATCTAGATTCTAAAAATATTCCTTATGAAGAAAAAAATGTGAGTATCGATCCAATTGCAAGAAAATTCCTACTTCAGAAAAAAATATTAGGAGTTCCTGCAATATATATTGATGACGAACTAATTTTAGGATTTGATGAAGATAAAATAAACGAACTTCTAGGAATATAAATTTTAAAATAAGAGAGGGTACCCTCTCTTATTTTTTAGTTAAATTCAGTTGTTATTTTGTTAAATGGAAATAATCTTACAAATACTTTACCAACTATATGTTCCACTGGAACTGGTCCTACACTAGGATCTCTACTATCAGTACTATCTAGACGATTATCACCCATTGCAAAAACATGGTTTTCAGGAACAATCGTATCTATCTCATAATCAGTGTACCCATCTTTAGTGTACGGCTCATCCAAAAGTTCTTCATTTCTATAAACTTTCCCCTCAGTTACTACAATATGGTCTCCAGGTAATCCTATAACACGCTTTACAAGATCCTTTGCTTTTCCATTATCTTGGATAAGCTCAGATTTGAAAATTATTATATCTTTATACTCTGGAAGGTCTTTTTTATAAGCCATCTTATTCACTAAAAGGTAGTCATACTGCTTTAAAGTGTTTTCCATAGATGCCCCTTTAACAAGGGTAGGTCTTACAAAGCTAGTTATTATACCTGCTAATACTACGGCCACTATTATGACCTTAATCCATTCAATTATCTCTTTTTTAACTGCTTCACTCATTTTTGTCTCCTTAATCAATTATCATTCCCATATTTATATAATCATAGAATTCCCCATCTATGAACAGTGCTCTACTAGATTTCCCTTCAACTGTAAATCCACATTTTTTATAAACCAAAACAGCTGATTTATTGTCAGAACGTACCTGTAAATCTATTTTGGCTATATATTCTCCCTGATGTGCATACTCAACAAGTGATTTTGTAAGTACACTTCCAATTCCAATATTATTATATTTTTTCAAAACCCCTATCCCTAAATTTGTACAATGAAATGTTCTCTCTCTTTTTCCTCCTTCTAAATATGCTATACCTACTATTTCATCTTCTATTTGTGCTAAATAAAAGATAGAGTTAGGCCTAGTGTTTAAATACTCTATATATTTTCCTATATTCTCTGGACTTATATTAAAGTCCTCTGAACTAAACGGAAAATTATCGCTCTCATCTGATAAGCGTACTATTAAGCTGCTTATCTCTTTAAATTCTTTATTAGGTTTTCTTATAATAACAGAATTCCCATTTTTTAAAATATGCTCCATATTTTTCGTCCCGTTACTGAAAACTTATAAAAAGTTATAAACTTTTATGTTTCATTCCTGTTTCGTCCTATCTTATTTCGCCTAAGCTACTCTAATTTGATATAATAGTCCACAGGCTTAAATTCCCGATTAACGTTCGGTACACATACAAATTTGCTTTTCTATGCTATTCCTTTGTATTGTGTTGCATCCCTCAAGTTTAAACTAGCTTGATAATCTCTATCAGCTACATGACCACATTCTTTACAAATATAAACTCTATCAGAAAGTTTTAAATCTTTCTTAATATTTCCACATTCATGGCATACTTTAGAAGATGGATACCATCTACTAACTTGTCTTAATTCTATTCCATTCCAAGAACATTTATATTTTAATTGTCTTGTAAATTCAAATAAAGATTGTTGTTGAACAGCTTTTGAGAGATGTTTATTTTTCATCATTCCACTCACATTCAAATCTTCAATTGTTATATACATTGGTTTTCTGTTAACAATTTCAGAGGTTGTTTGATGTTGATAGTTATGACGAATACCTTTTAATCGATGATTTAATTTTAAAAGTTTCTTTTCGCTTTTTATAATATTACAAGTTTTCTTGTAACTACTTCCTTCTTTGTTATATTTATATTTTCTTGATATTGAACGTTGTAATCTACGCTTTTGTTTTTCAAGTTTCTTAATTTGTCTTGTCTTATTAATATTTTTGTATGTTTCTCCATCACTACAAATAGCCAAATCCTCAATTCCTAGGTCAATTCCTATTCCTACATTTTGAGGTTCTTGTATTACTGAATTATCTTCAATTCCCACGCTAATCCACCAATTTATGCCATCATAATTTATTCTGGGATTGCTATATTTGACATTAGTTGGGATTCTAGTTTTTTCAGCAAGTTTAATCCAATTTAACTTCTGTTTATTTTGTTTTTTACTAGAAGAAAATCCTTCTAATTTTACATGGGTATCTGTAAATTTTATTTTTACATTATCTTGATAAAAACTAGGTTTAGATTTTTTCTTGCTTTTAAACTTTGGAAACTTGCTATATCCTTTAAAGAATTTCTTATACGCATCACACGCATCTTTAACAGCTTGTTTAGCAACATTATTACTAATGTTATTTAACCATTGAAATTCTTCTGTTTGTTTTAGTTGGGTCAATTCTTTTCTCAGATTATTATCGGATATAAATTTACCACCGTTCTCATAATTCTCTTGTTGTCTTGCAAGCGTCCAATTATAAATAAACCTTGCAGTTCCACTGTATTGAAACAATTTTGTATTTTGTTTATTATTGGGTAGTAACATAACTTTCACACTTTTAATCACTATCCTCACCACCTTCAATTAAGTCTTTTACAAGTTTTCTTGCTTTATTTGCTCGTCTACCTTGAAGTTTACTAAACACAGTAATTATTTGAACTAAATCTTCGACCAGCTCTTGTTGTTCTGGTTTCTCTGTATTTTCCTTGTGCCGTTAGATACATCCTCATGTTTTCAATTGGTCTTGCTAAATCATCTTTTTGTTTATTACTTGATACTCTACAATATCCTATTACTTTTCTATCTAAATTCAATTTAACATTCTATTATAAAAAGTCAACACCTATTTATAACTTTTGTTTAACATTTAGCGACCTTCAATTGAAAAAATCCACTATTAGTATTATAATATAGTTTAGGATAATTTTCTATAGAGTTTAGAATAAAAAGTGAGGTGTTAG
The DNA here is from genome assembly GCA_041738345.1 of Proteocatella sp. Classification (GTDB taxonomy): domain Bacteria; phylum Bacillota; class Clostridia; order Peptostreptococcales; family Filifactoraceae; genus Proteocatella. The sequence goes on along the minus strand of JBGSPX010000009.1, from coordinate 94,698 downwards.
ATGGAAAGATTTAAAGATTTTATTTACGAACACAGTGATTTATTTTTTACTGCTCTAATTGTAGCAGTTGTCGGAGTAATAGTCGCTTCCAACCTTTATGGATGGTTTGATATAAAGGATAAAGAAAATAAGTACAAAGAAATAAATGAGATCATTCATGAGGAACAAGAAGATATTGTATCTGAAAAAACTGACTCTAGTGAGAAAGCTAAAGAAGATTCTTCAAAAAAGACTGAAGATACTTCAAAAAGTGAAGAAGCTAAAAAAGATTCAGATAAAAGCAGTACTTCTGACAAAAAAGAACCTTCAAAAGAAACCGTAAAGGAAACTCCAAAAGAGCCTGAAAGCAAACCTGTAATTCGAAATGTAGATATAGCGACAGGAAGTTCTAGCTCATCAATTGCCAAAGCCTTGGAAAAACAAGGACTTGTAAAATCTGCTTCAGATTTTCTAAATGTCTTAACAGCTTCTGGAAAAGAAACTAAGCTTAAAGCGGGTACCTTTGCTATACCTGAAGGTTCAACTGATGAAAAGATAATTGAAATTCTTACTAAATAAATTTAGTACAGAGGGGCGTTGGGAAATATAAATATAGCCTCAAACATAAAAAGGTTATACTCTTAGCATTTAGGAGTATGACCTTTTTATGTAATAATATTTGTAGTAATATTTTCAGGTATATTTCAAATTGTATATGAAATTGTAGGCATACATGCCCCCTCATTAGGGCTTCGCCTAGATATTTTATCTGAGAAATTAAAACTGAAATATCTAGGCTGCAGAATTCATTTGGGGGCATATATCCCTTACAATTTATTAAAAGTGTTTTTGAATTAAACTAAATTTATTATTTCATCTACTTCATCTTTTTCATTAGCCTCAAGTAGCTGTTTGAATGTTTTTTCATCTATTATTTTTATTCCTAAATCCTGTGCTTTTTTGAGTTTACTTCCAGATTCTTCACCTGCAACTACTACATTTGTATTTTTACTTACAGAAGATGAAACTGTTCCACCTCTTAATTCTATAAGTTCACCTGCTTCTTTTCTTCCAAAATTTTCCAAAGAACCTGTAAGCACAAATTTAAGCCCTTTAAAGCTGTCTAAGCTATCTTCATTTCTATGAGATATCATATTGACTCCAAGCCCTTTTAAATCTGCAATAAGCTGTAAATTTGCTTGATTTTTAAAGAAATTGACAAGACTTTCTGCCATAACTTTTCCAAAATCTGGAATTTCAAGTAATTCCTCATATGTTGCACCGATTAAATCATCTATGCTTTCAAAACGTTTTGAAAGTACTTTTGCAGCCTTTTCTCCTATAAAATCTATACCTAGCCCAAATATAAGTCTACTTATATCATTTCCCTTAGATTTGTTTATTGATTCTATTAGTTTTTCTGAAGATTTTTGTGCAAAGCCTTCTAATTCTAAAAGCTTATCCACGTTTAGCCTATATATATCAGAAACATTGGATATAAGACCTGCATCATAAAGCTTATTTACTATAGATATTCCCATTTTATCTATATCCATAGCGCCTTTTGAAACAAAATGTATAAGCGAACGCTTTATTCTCGCTGGACAGGAAATATTTATACATTTTATAGCGGCTTGCCCCTCTTCTCTAAACACTGTGCTACCGCATTCTGGACATAGCTGTGGACGTTTAAAAACAAGCTCACTACCACTTCGCTTTTCTTTTACCACCTCAACTACCTCAGGAATTATTTCTCCTGCCTTTTGTATTATAACTGCATCCCCTATTCTAATGTCCTTTTCATCGATGTAGTCCTGATTATGAAGCGTAGCTCTGCTTACAGTACTCCCTGAAATCTTTACGGGAGTTAATATTGCAGTAGGTGTAAGCGCTCCCGTTCTTCCTACTTGAACTTCGATATCTTCTATTGTGGTTTCTTTTTTTTCTGCTGGAAATTTATATGCGACTGCCCATTTCGGCGTTTTCGAAGTGCTTCCAAGAAGTTTTCGCTGTCTTACTGAATCTACTTTTATAACCACGCCATCTATCTCAAATGGCAATTTATCTTTTTCTATATATATTTGCTCAATTTCCTCAAAAGCTTCACTCATTTCCGTGATTTTTTTACGATTAGGGCTAACTGCAAACCCTAAGCTTTCAAGATATGCTAGCATTTCAAAATGTGAATCCATAGTTTCGTTTTCTGATTCTAAATTAAATACAAAAATACTCAATCCTCGCTTCGATGTTATCTTAGAATCAAGTTGCCTAAGTGAACCCGAAGCTGCATTTCTAGGATTTGCAAATAAATTAAGTCCATTTTTTTCTTGAGCTTTGTTAAGTTTTTCAAATTGCTTTTTGGACATATAAACTTCGCCTCTAACTACTATATTTTCAAGCGTATCTATTTTTAAAGGTATGTCTTTTATCGTTTTTAGATTTTCTGTAACATCTTCGCCTACAAGGCCATTTCCTCTAGTTCCACCTTTTACAAAGACACCATTGTTGTATTCTAGCGAAACTGAAAGTCCATCAATTTTATACTCCAACACATATTCTGGCGAAACTCCCTGTGATTTAATCCTATTTTCAAAATCTATCAGTTCTTCTTTCGAAAATGCATTTGAAAGGGATAACATTTGCGTTTTATGTTCATATGAAATAAATTCACTTATCGCTTCCCCTCCCACTCTTTGAGTTGGCGAATCAGAATCAAAAAACTGTGGATTTTCTGATTCTAGTTTAGCAAGTCTTAGCATTAGTTTATCAAACTCTGCATCGCTTATTTCACTAGTATCTTCTTTGTAATACAAATCTGTATAATAATTAAGCTTTTCTCTTAAAGCCTTTATTTCTTCAAATACATTCATTTTTATTCTCCTTGATAAAATTTGATTATTTCTCATAATATTATCATAAAAAAAGAACTAACTCTAGTTTAAAACTAAAATTAGTCCTTTTTAAAAAAACTTAAACCTGATTATTTTGCATAATCAATAGCTCTTGTTTCTCTTATTATATTAACCTTTATTTGACCAGGATATTCCATTTCGTCTTCTATTCGTTTTGTAATCTCCCTAGCTAAAAGAGGTAAGCTTTCATCGTTTATATCTTCTGGCTTAACAATTATTCTAACTTCTCTTCCTGCTTGAATTGCATAAGATTTATCTACGCCTTCAAATGAATTTGAAATTTCTTCTAACTTCTCAAGTCTCTTAATATAAGCTTCTAGAGTTTCTCCTCTAGCACCAGGTCTTGCTGCTGATATAGCATCTGCTGCTGTTACAAGTACAGCTTCTACTGATTGCGGTTCGTAATCTCCATGATGTGTCGACATAGCATGAATAACATCCTTAGATTCTTTGTATCTTCTAAGAAGGTCCATACCTATTTCTACGTGAGTTCCTTCCATTTCATGATCCACTGCCTTACCTATATCATGAAGTAATCCTGCTCTTTTTGCAAGTTTCGGATCTGCGCCTATCTCAGTAGCCATAATTCCACATAAATGCGATATTTCTATAGAATGTTTAAGCACATTTTGTCCATAACTAGTTCTATACTTCAATCTACCCAATAATTTTATAAGTTCTGGATGAAGCCCAAAAACACCTGTTTCAAACGATGCTTTTTCTCCCTCTTCCTTAATCATTGTATCGACTTCAACTTTCGCTTTTTCTACCATTTCTTCGATTCTAGAAGGATGTATTCTGCCATCTGATATCAATCTTTCAAGTGCTATTCTAGCAATTTCTCTCCTAATTGGATCAAATGCAGAAAGTACTACTGCTTCAGGAGTATCATCTATAATGAAATCTACACCTGTAAGAGTTTCAAGAGTTCTAATATTTCTTCCCTCTCTACCAATTATTCTTCCTTTCATCTCATCATTTGGTAAGCTTACCACAGAAACTGTAGTTTCCGCTACATGATCAGCTGCACATCTTTGGATTGCATAAGAAACTATCTCTCTAGCTTTCTTATTCGCCTCATCCTTAGCTCTTGTTTCAAGCTCCTTGACCATCATAGCCATCTCATGCTTGACATCTTTTTCTGCCATGGATAAAATTTCTTTTTTTGCCTCTTCTAATGTAAGTCTTGAAATATCTTCTAACTTCACCATCTGTGCTTCTACTAGTTTTGATATTTCATCTTCTTTCTCTTGTAGTTTTTTAAATTTGTCATTGTATTTACTATCTTTGTCTTCAACTTGACTTATTTTTCTATCAAGAGTTTCTTCTTTTTGAAGGATTCTTTTTTCATATTTTTGAAGTTCGCTTCTTCTCTCTTTGTATTCTTTTTCCGCTTCACTTCTGAGTTTATGAACTTCCTCCTTAGCTTCTACTAGCTTTTCTTTTTTGACTGACTCTGCTTTTCTCTCTGCTTCATCTATCATACGTTTAACTACTATCTCTGCCTCATTCAGTTTTCCTTCTGCTATATTTTTTCTAACAAAATATCCAGCTAAAACTGAAACTACCGCTACAAGTAGTACTATCGCTACCATAAAAATAATGCTCGTTGTTATCTTACCCACCTCCTTTTCATAATTCTATTTTTCATCATCTCAATTAAATTCATATATCTTTATAAGAATATATATTTATATTGTAATGGTTACAGCTTAAACTGTCAATGAAAAGCAAAAAAATACAGGAATTTAACCTGTATTTTTTTTAAATACTATTCTTCAATTGGCGTTTCATCTGCTTCTACAACCGCTTCATGTGCTGCAAACTCTAATTCATTGCTTTGATTATAGAACGCTCTTACTTTTTGTTCTATTTCTTCCATAAGAGACTTATTTTCAAGAAGATATGTCTTTACATTTTCTCTTCCTTGTCCAAGTTTGCTGTCATTATAAGAATACCAAGAACCTGATTTTTTTATTACATCTATATTTGTAGCTAAATCAACTATCTCTCCTACTTTTGAAATACCCTGTCCATAAGTTATATCAAACTCACATTGTTTAAATGGAGGCGCTACTTTATTTTTCACAATTTTAACTCTGGTTCTATTTCCAACAAGTGTATCTCCCTGTTTTATTGTATCAATTTTTCTAACGTCCATTCTTACAGAAGCATAAAACTTAAGCGCACGCCCTCCAGTTGTAGTTTCTGGATTACCGAACATAACTCCAATTTTTTCTCTAAGCTGATTTATAAATATAGTAATAGTTTTGGATTTATTTATAGAGCTTGTAAGCTTTCTAAGCGCTTGAGACATAAGTCTAGCCTGTAGACCCATATGTGAATCTCCCATTTCGCCTTCTATTTCAGCCTTAGGCACAAGTGCCGCCACAGAATCCACTACAATTATATCTACAATCCCACTACTTACAAGTGTATCTGTTATTTCAAGAGCTTGTTCTCCTGTATCAGGCTGAGATATTATAAGATTCTCTATATCTACGCCTAATGCTTTTGCATATGCTGGGTCAAGTGCATGCTCTGCATCTATAAACGCAGCTACACCACCTGCTCTTTGAGCCTCTGCTACCGCATGAAGTGCTACTGTTGTTTTTCCTGATGATTCTGGTCCATAAATTTCTATAATTCTTCCTTTTGGATATCCACCAATGCCAAGTGCTAAATCCAGTCCTAATGATCCACTTGATACTACCTCTAGGTTCATTTTAGCATTTTCTCCGAGCATCATTACAGAACCCTTACCAAACTCTTTTTCTATTTTCGCCATCGTAGTTTCTATGGCTTTTCTTTTTTCTTCTAACATATATCCTCCTACTGTATTTGAATTTTTTACTATATAATATTCTTGCCTAACACTTCCGTTATAATCGGTTCATATTTTTTAGTAGCTGCAAGTTTTTTATCTTGCTTTTTCACATATATATATGATACTGACATAAATAAAAGACCCATTATCATTCCTGACCAATCTGCTGGCAAGTTCATGTTTTTAGCTAAAACTGTCCCTAGTCCTACGCCTACTACTAATGCCATTAATGGAATAAGATAAACTATAATCGCAGCTTTAAGAACATCAGGCGTTTCCATAATAATGTTTACATTATCATTGACCTCTGCCCCAACCTCATTTTTTGCAACTACATTGATCTCTTTTGCATCACTTTTTCCCATTTCACATGCCTTACAGTGCCCGCAAGCTGATTTTCGCTTTATATTAACTACTGCCTTATGGTCCATAACTTCTAAAACAACACCACATTCTTTCATGTTCTTCTCCTTACTTCAAGCTTTCTTCCATTTTTCTTATCTCAGTTACAGTAGCATCAATAATTTCATCAAGCGGATTTATATCCATAGCTTTCTTAACATACAGTTTAGCATTTTCAATATCTCTCATATTTAAATAAATTATAGCTATATTACTCATAATCTCCACACTATCAGGCTCTATATCAAGCGCTGATTTGTAAAATTCTAGCGACTGCTCAAACTCACCTATATATGCATAACATATTCCAAGTTCACATAATAAAAGCGTATCCATATTGTTTATAATAAGTGCTTTTTCGTAAGCTTCTATAGCTTCTTCAAATTCCGAAAAAGCTTTTAGACAAAATCCTTTTGCATAATTAAGTCTAAAATTAAGATTTTTATCTTCTTTTATGTCTGGAATTTCTTCTATTATGTCCAGTGCCTCTTCTAACTTTAATTCATCAATTAAAGCTTCTACCTGCTCTATTTTACTTTCAAAATTAAGTTTCATAATAAGTTCTTGTGCCTCCTGTGCTATTTCTTTATCTATTGGATTATTAACTACTATTTGAAGATGCTTAAGTGCGTCTTGCGTTTCACCTTGGCTTATTTTAAAATATGCTAGTTGATAATTAGCTAAAAAGTTTTCGTAATCTATGTCTAAAACCGTTTCAAAAAATTCTTGCGATTCTCTCATAAGCATCTGTTTTATATCAAGTTCGCTTGACTTAACCATATATTCCTTACAAATATGAGCATAATTATATATAATTCCTATATTTTTATCATCTAAAAGCATCGCTGCTCTTAAATACACAAGCGCTTCTTTATAATTATTGTTTTCATATTTATTTTTTGCTATATACGAACTTAGTATTTCTGGTTTTTCTACATTATTTTCTAAAAAATAAATATATTTGTCATTGTATTTAAACTTAGAGTCTATGCCTATTAGAAATAAGATAGCCTCTACAATCTGCATAGTTTTTATTCCTGAATCATCACTTTGAGCAAGAGTAACTATGTCTTTTGAAAATATAGGAACCATAAAATCATGTTTTACATCTCCAAATTTACTTAAAATACGCTCATCTTCTAATTCTATAAAAACCAATTTATCTGTTAATGGCGAAAAAAAATCGTCCAAATTAGATCTCATAATTTCTCCTTATCATATTAAAATCTCCATTATGATTTCTTTTTGAATCATAATTTATTACAATTAAATTTATATTTTCGGTAGTTTTAGGAATTTCATTTCTACCTGAAAATATATATTCTATTATATCATATTTAAATAATGTCCAACTAATTTTTTTAAACGCTTCTTTATAGTGGACTTCACGATTAAATCCAAGTTCGCTTAAGCAATTCTCATCTCTTGTAAGCTCAAATATAAATTCTTTTAACCTTCCGTCTTGATATTGCTCCACTTCCCCAGATAAAAATGCTGGCACATTAGGATTTCTTCCCATATTTATATAATCTAACTTTAAAAGTTCTATAAAAAATTTAAAATTAAAGTTTTCCATACTTTGAAGTTTTTCACCAAGTAATTTTGCCGCTTTAAATTCTTCTTCTTTTTTTACAATATCTATCGAATTTTGAGCAATTATATTTTTTAAGTTTTCAAAAAGCTCATAACCATTTGATTTGTAGGCCGTATTATATAAATATTCTATACTGTACTTAAATCTTCCCGTATTATAAAACCGATCTAGTATATGCTCAACTTCTTTAAGTTCCATCATTTCTTTATATGTTATATAAGAATTGTAAAGCACCTCATATGGGGCATAACTTCTATACACATAGCCATGCTCAGCAACCTTTTTTTCTATAGGACTGCCTTTTAATATTTTCAGAAAACCAAGTTGAAGCGCTTCTGGTTTTAGGTCAAATACATCATTAAAAGATTGTTTAAACCTAGTTATATCTTCATATGGAAGCCCTGCTATCAGGTCTAAATGCTGATGTATATTTTTGTAACTCTTTATCTCAAGTACATTTTCACTTAGTTCTTTAAATTTATCTGCTCGATTTACTGCTTTTAATGTTTCTGGATTTGTTGACTGAACTCCAATCTCAAATTGAAAAAGACCTCGTCTAGCTGATTTTACAAGTTCTAAAACTGGTTTTTGAAGTAAATATGCAGTGATTTCAAAATGAAAATTTATATTTCCATCATCAATTGAAATCAAATATTCAATCATTTCTATCGCTTTTGATTCATCTGAATTAAAGGTTCTATCTACAAATTTAATCTGCTTCGCGCCAAGTGAAACTAAATGTTTCAATTCTGATTTAACTCTACTTATTTCAAAAAATCTAACGCCTCTCGTAGCAGCCGAAAGACAATACGCACAATTAAAGGTACATCCTCTTGAGGTTTCATAATAGACTATCTTATTTTGAATCTCCTCTTTTTTAGTATCTAAATATATCGGTGGAATTATAGCTAAATCTGTAACTATCATTTTAACGCTATCATTATCAAGCAAAGAGGTTTGCTTCCCTCTAAAGTACAGATTTGAAATTACATTTAAAGCCTTTTCATCACCATTAGCTAACGTTTCTACCAAAGCTTTTACAGCTTCTTCGCCTTCGCCTGCAATAATGTAGTCTAAAAAGCTATAGCTATTCAAAAGTTCATTTGAATTAAAGCTTACTTCTGGACCTCCAAACATTATTTTGAGGTTAGGATTCACAAGCTTAAGATTTTCTGCAATCTTAAGTGTTTTTTCTATATTCCATATATAACACGAAAAGGCTACAAAATCGTAGCCTCCTTTTGTTATTTCCGATAATATTTCTTCTATATCCTCATTTATTGTAAACTCTTTGACTTTTACATCTGCAATATCTTTAATCATTGCATTTAGATATTTTATTGCCAAATTCGAGTGTATAAATTTAGAATTTAATGTAGTTAGAAGTATATTCATTAATCTGCCTTTCTATTATTACTATACATATCTTTTTGCAAAAAGAAATCTTTGACTAAAATATTTATTATTTAAATCTGCAATTACTACCTGCATTTCACTGCCTGATGAGGCATGAATAAATTTCCCATCAGCTATATATATCCCCACATGAGTAACTTTTTGAGGAACAAAAACCTCTTGGTTATTTGATGGAAGCGGTGTCAGTTCAAATAGTGGAATTAAATCTTCTGTATTCACCTTTATATTGCTAAAATCACTACTATTTCGTGTATCAAAAAACACCAAATCTCCAGGAAGCATTTTTTCTTTGGCTACCTCTCTTCCAGAATTTCCCTGTTCATAAGAAACTCTTGGTATTGAGATTCCGGCTTTAGAAAAAACATATTTTGTAAGTCCTGAACAATCAAATACCTCAGGTCCATTCCCTCCATAAACGTAAGGTTTTCCTAGTTCTTCCATTGCAAATCTTACAATAGCGCTGTTTTTTGCAACATCTACAAGTTCATTATTTACAACCCCTTTATATGTCTGATCTAACGTGGAAACAAAACTGTCTAAATTTTTAAAAGTTTTATCTATTTTATTTTCTGCGTAAGAAATAACTGTCATAGATGAAAAAATATAGCTTGTACAAATTAGAATAGTCAAAATTTTTCTTTTCATAGATATCATCCTTAAAAATATTTAGTATAGTATATCCTCTAGTTTTTTGCTCATAATCTTTAATGCCCTTGCTCTATGGCTAATTTTATTTTTTTCATCATCAGTAAGCTGTGCATAAGTTTTTTCAGTTTCTGTATCTGGAATGAATAATGGATCATATCCAAAGCCATTTTCACCAACTTCTTCAAAACCTATCAAACCTTCACAAATTCCTTTATAAAGGCCTTCTCTTCCATCTGGAAAAACTAGCGCTATTACACTTACAAATTTAGCTTTTCTATCATTCCAATTAATATTACTCATATTTTTCTTTAAAAGTTCATTATTGGTTTTATCAGTTGCTCCTACGCCTGAATATCTCGCTGAATAAACCCCTGGCGCTCCATTTAACGCATCTACCATCAGTCCTGAATCATCAGCAAGTGCAATCTTTCCAGTAAGTTTCATTACTTCTCTTGCTTTTATAAATGCATTTTCTTCAAATGTACTTCCAGTCTCTTCTATCTCAATTCCTGCAAGCCCTACATCATCTAGTGAAAGTAAGTTTATATTATGTTGAGCTAATATAGCATTTATTTCTTTTATCTTATGTTTATTTGAAGAGGCTATAACAAATTCTAGTTTTCCATCATTCATGTATGGTGTATTATCATGTTTTATTTTTTCTTTTTTAGGTTTAGGCTGATTTTCTAAGCCTAATATTTTATTTATAAGTTCTTCCCCTAAAATTTCTTTTTGAAGCTTTATTATTTCTTTACAGCCTTTTTCCGCGAGTTTCAGCAGATTATCAAACTGAACTCTATTAAACGGTTTTTCTTCTCCAGTAGCTTGAATTTCTATAAATTCACTACTTCCCGTCATTACTACGTTCATATCTACATGTGCATTTGAATCTTCTTTAAAGCACAAATCTAATATATATTCATTTTCTACAACCCCTACACTCACTGCACTTACAAATTCATTAATTGGAAATTTTTTAATCTGTTTATTTTTATGAAGTTTATCGCACGCTATCGCAAGCGCTACAAATGCTCCACTTATAGATGCAGTTCTAGTTCCTCCATCGGCCTGTATAACGTCACAATCTATCCAAATAGTTTTTTCTCCTAATTTTTTCAAGTCTATAACCGATCTTAAAGACCTTCCGATAAGTCTTTGAATCTCATGTGTTCTTCCATCAACCTTACCTCTTGTGGATTCTCTAAGTTTTCTTTGATGTGTAGCTCTAGGTAGCATAGAATATTCTGCACTTATCCATCCAGTTCCAGTATTTTTCAAAAACGGAGGGACTTTATCTTCAAACGAAGCTGTACATATCACTTTTGTATCTCCAAATTCAACTAAAACAGAACCTTCTGCGTGTTTTGTATAATCTTTGGTGAATTTTATATTTCTCAATGTTTCTTTAGTATTTTCCACATTTTCTCCTTTATATAGCCTATCTTCCAAAATATTTATTTATACCTACAAGCATTGAATCTGCAAGTGTATTCTGATAGTTAGAGTCTCTAAGTTTTGAAAGTTCATTTGAGTTTGTCATAAATCCTAACTCTACAAGAACCGCTGGCATTTTAGTTCCATTTAACACAGCTAAGTCCGTTCTAACTTTGGTGCCTCTATTTCCTGCTCCAGTATTTTTAATAAGTTCATCTTGAATATATACGGCTATTTCTTTATTGTCTCTTGAGCTGTGATGAAGTGTTTCAATTCCATTAATCGCTGCATTCGCTGCAGAATTATGATGGATACTAACAAATAAATCTGCATCAAGTTCATTAGCATTAGTATATCTATCTTTTAGTGGTACAAAATAATCGGTATCTCTATTCATAATAACTTCATAGCCTGCTGCAGTCAGTTTGTCTCTAAGTATATTTGCTACTTGAAGATTAAGTGTCTTTTCATTTACGCCAACTGACTTTATATTTGCACCAGGGTCATTTCCCCCATGGCCCGCATCTATAACTACTTTTGGAGATGAATATGCTCCCTTATCCAAATTTATACTGATTTCGCCCAAGGCTTCATTCATTGTATATTCTGCCTTTACATTTGTTTTTAAGTTTATATCAAATTTATAATTTTCATCTTGAGTAAAAAATTCATAATTGCTTATAAGTCTATCACTTATATCCTGTGTAAATGCTTCATATGAACCAAGTTTAGTTGGTATATCAATACTTATCTTTGAATCTTTGATATCAAGCTTTACATTTTCTAAACTCGGAAGCTTAACTATAATTGTGGCTCTTTTTCTATCTTTCGTATATTTTATATTGCTCTTGAAATCCGATTTTTGCACCGTATCTACCGGCTGAGTCTGATTTTTTCCTTCAAGCACCGTATTTAACCCCTGATACACCTTATTATCAATATACCCAGTACTATCAGCATAAGAAAACCCCGTTCCTATAGTCATAGTAATTGCTACTGTAATTCCCATTACTCTTTTTAATACGTTTATTCTATTCATAAATTGCCTCCTCATCAATATATAGAATAACACTAAATGAGTCTATTTTCAATGATTATAACTTTTTGTAATTGTATTGTAAATTTGTAAATTTGTAAATTTTTAATAAAAAAAAACTGTCTAGTTGTAATCCAACCAAACAGCTATCTAAAAAATTTAATATTATTATTCCATTGATTCTTGAACTTCTTCTTCAAACTCAACTTCACCTATTTTAGATTTTGCTTCTTCATAAGCTTTTATTATTTCATTCTGTAGTTCAAATCGCATATCAGCATTTATAGGGTGTGCAATGTCTCTGAATTCCCCCTCAGAAACTTTTCTGCTTGGCATAGCGATAAATAAACCATTTTGCCCCTCAATAATTTTGATGTCGTGAACAACAAATGCATTATCGAAAGTTACTGAAACAATACCCCTCATTTTACCTTCTTCTGATAACTTTCTTACTCTAACATCTGTAATTTGCATAGTCATTACTCTCCTTTTGCTATGTATTTATAGTTTTACCAAAACTGATTATCATTAGTTTACTATAAAATCTCTACATATGCAAGAAAAATAAAGTAATTTTCTGAATATTTTTTTATAATCTGTAAGCATTGCAGAAAACGATTTTTTGATTGTCTATTTAAATCTTTCTACAAAGTTTTGACTCATTCCAATCTCAATATCATCTTTACTATCTTTTAAAGTCATAAGTGAGAAATAAGAAGATGCGTTCTTGTTACACTCAAGTTCTATAAAAACTGCTCTATCAAGAACTTTTGCATCAAATTCTTTCATAAGATCTTCCATCCCTTTTAACGTTCCGCCAGCTCTCATAAAGTCATCCACGAGTATAACTTTTGCGCCTTGTTTTATAGCTCTCCTAGGAAGATTCATGCTCTGAATTTTGCCATCGGTACTCGAAAGATAGTTTATCGCTAACGATGGTCCTTCTGTTATCCTAGCATTTTTCCTTACTATTATTAAAGGCAGATTCATTGCTTTAGCTGTCATCATCGCGATTGGAATCCCTTTAGCTTCTATTGTCACTACATAGTCCGCTTCACTGTAATCTATAACACTTGCAAAAATTTCACCTACACTTTTTGCTATATCTGGACTTGAAATAAGATCATTCATATACAAAAAACCTCCAACGAGTTTTCTGTCAGGATTATCTATTTTCTTACAAATCTCTTCTATAATTGCAATAGCTTGTCTTTTTGTATACAGTGGAATAAATTTTATACCCCCTGATGCCCCTGATATAGTTATCACTTTTCCAAGCTCAAGTTTTTCAAAAACATTCTTTACTACTGATATATCTTCACTCAATGTAGACTTTGCTGTATCAAATTTTTCTGTAAAATACCCAAGTGTAAAAATTTTATTCGGATTATCCGAAAGAATTTTTACAATTGCCCCTATTCTTTCACTTTTTCTTAACTTCATCGCATACCCTTCCATTTAAAATTCGTATTTATCCGTATATTATTATAATATATTGCACTTAATATTTCAATAATAAATATTATTTTACTTAAAATTGATTATTATTAGTTTTTTCTATAACTTAAATAAATTATGGCTATATAAAATCAGTAACAATAAGTCCTACAATACCTTCTTTAGTGTTATAATGTTATCTATACTGAATTTTAAGGAGTAACTTATGGATTTTAAACAATTAGAGAGTTTCATAGCTATAGCTAAATATAACAGTTTTTCTAAGGCCGCTCGTGAGCTTTATTTAACTCAGCCAACTTTATCAAATCATATTCAAAATTTAGAAAGTGAACTCGGACTTTTGTTGTTTGACCGAAAAGGAAAAACTATAGAACTTACTTCTGCCGGAAAAACATTCAAAGATCATGCCATTGAGATAATTAAAAAAAGAGACAGCGCAGTATTTACAATAAATGATATTATAGGAAAATTTGATGGTCTAATTGAACTTCCATCAAGTTCGGTTCCCGAAGAATTCGTCTTACCTGATATCATCGCTGATTTTTCTAATCATTTTCCAGGAATTAGATTTAAAATTCATCACTTTGATTCTCAAGATGTTTTGGAATCTATAGATGAAAATAAATATTCAATGGGATTCATCGGTTCTAAACCTAGTAGTGATTTTGAGTCTGTCAAAGTTTTTGAAGATAATATGGTTCTTATTGGTCCTAAAAAGGATGGGGTTTCTAGAGGTACAATAACATTTGACGAAATTCTTAAATTACCTTTAATAATGAGAGAAGAAGGTTCTGGTAGTGGTAAATTATTTTCAAAAGAACTTGCTAGTAGAAAAAAAACTATTTCAAATTTAAATATTTCTGTGATAACAGAAAGCTTTAATGTTGCTAAAAGTTTAGTCGCTAAAAATGTGGGTTATGCCTTCATTCCGTCAAGCTCAGCTAAAACAATTTCGCCTGATAGTAATATCTGCATATATGATATCACTGATATAAATACTTTTAGAGCTTTTTATTTTATAGTTCATAAAAAAGCAGTACTTACGCCTATTGAAATCAAATTTTTAGACTTTATATCTAGCAAATTCAAATAAAAAAAGCTGGAGCAATTCTAAATATGCCCTATTTATTAATGAGCGTTTAGATTTGCACAGCTTTTTATTTTTTTATTTAAATTCTAATTTTTCTTATATCATCTTTCAATCTTTCAATATCTTTTATCCAAGCTTCAATATCTTCTTCATGCTCTATTTCTTCATTTAATATCGTTACTGCCATCTGATAAGTAGCATAATCTTTACCATTTGTCATATCTGCTATACTTTGATATCTTGATATAGCGCACCTTTCTCCAGTTAGGTTTTGTTTTAGAATTTCCTCTATATAAGGGTCTATTGGTGCTTCATATGCACATTTTGCATGATTAAACCATTCCTTAGGGTCTAATAATGGCGTCCCTCCAAGTTGAATAATTCTTTGCACTACTAGTACTGCATGGTTAAGCTCCTGCTGTGCATGCAAAAGAAGTTCAGGCTCTACCTCAGATCTCATAGGACCTTCCATAACTCTTGCCCCTACCCAATACTGATAGAATGCAAGCCACTCCTCTGCCAAAGCTTCATTTAAATTTTTTACAAGGTTCTCAACATCTAAGTTGGCTATCTGTACCGCTCTTGATCCCATCTCTGCTCTCCTTAATAACTTAATCTAAAGTAAAAATACCTTATAATTTATATAACCAAATATTCATTACTTAAACATAGATGTTTATTTTTATATTTAGTTAAAAAAATAGGATGCTTAGCTGCATCCTATTTCTAAATTAATTCGTTCCTATATTTTGAATTTGTTTTTTTCTCATCTTTTTGTTTATTAAAACCCAAATTGGACTCGCTATAAATATTGAAGAATAAACTCCTACTGATATACCAGCAATAAGCGGAAGCGTAAATTCTTTTATTGAATCCACTCCCATTACATAAAGTGCTACTATTGAAAGCAGAGTGGTAAGCGAAGTGTTTATTGATCTTGAAAGAGTCTGATTTATTGATAAGTCCGCCACTTCTTCATGTGAATCACGTTTTGCGCCTCTCATATTTTCTCTTATTCTATCAAATACAACTATTGTATCATTTATTGAGTATCCTACAACAGTAAGCATAGCTGCTACAAATGGATTATTAAGTGGAATTTGGAATATTGAATATATCGCTACTACAGTTAAAACATCATGAAGAAGTGCTATAACTGCCGCTATACCAAATTCAAATTTGAACCTAAGTGATATATATACAAGCATTGCCAATGTAGCTATTACTACTGAAATAAGAGCTTTTTGCTGTATTTCTTTTCCCACTGCTGGTCCAAATTGATCTGATTTAACCAAATCATCTTTTTGCAAATTATATTTACTAGCAAATTCATTAAAAAGTTCAGTTCTTTTTTCATTATTTAAATCAACTGTTGTTTTAAGCTGAATTCCATCTTTATTTTCTCCAATATAGTTAATCTGAATGTTTTTATCAACTGCATCAGTTATTTCTCTTATCTCATTAACTTCTACATACTTGCCCATATTTATCTCTATAAGCGTTCCACCAGTAAAATCTATTCCAAAGTTAAATCCTCTAATTCCCGCAAGTGCAAATCCAATAACAATCACTGCAATCGAAACAGCAAAATATATCTTATAGTTTTTTATTACTTTTAAATCTGATTTAATTTTCATATTCACTAAGCCTCCTGAACTCCAAAATGTTTTTTATTTCCTATTCCAAAACCATTAACTAGATTTTTTAGGATTAGTTTTGTTATTACAAGTGCCGTAAACATAGAAACTATTATACCTATCATAAGCGTTATGGCAAATCCCTTTATCTGTCCTGTTCCAAAATAATATAAAACTATTCCTGCTATAAAGGTTGTAATCTGAGAATCAAGAATAGTAGACATAGCTTTTTTAAATCCAGAATCAATAGCTACTCTTACAGATTTCCCATTTATAATTTCTTCTTTTATACGCTCAAAGATTATAACATTGGCATCAACCGCCATACCTATCGAAAGTATAAGCGCCGCTATTCCTGGAAGTGTAAGCGTAACTCCTATAAGTTGATATATATATGCAACCATCACAATATAAGCAGTAAGCGCTATAGATGCTGCAAATCCTGGAATTTTGTAGTAAACTATCATGAAAATCATAACAAGCGCAATCCCAATAAGTGCTCCCATTATACTTTTATTTAATGCATCCACACCAAGTGTCGCCGATACAATAGAACTTTGAACCTCTGTAAAGTTTACAGGAAGCGCTCCTCCTCTTATAAGGTTTGCAAGTTCTGAAGCGCTATCCACTGTAAAGTTTCCTGATATTTGGGAACTTCCACCTGATATAGGTTCATTTACCGTTGGACTTGAAATTATTTCTCCGTCAAGCACTATAAATAATGGTTCTCTGTTAACTGATAATCTAGCTGTAGCTTCTGCAAATTTTTGAGTTCCTTCTGGTGTAAACGCAAGTGAAACTATCGGTTGATTATCTTTTTGATTTATTGCCACTTTAGCATCCTTAACGTCTGCACCTGTAAGCAATACTTCTCCTTCACTTGTTGCAAATTGAAGCTGAGCAGTTTTTCCTATTGCATTTATTGCCTGCTGTGCATCCTTTACTCCTGGAAGCTCTATTCTTATCCTTTTTTCGCCTTCTCTAACTATAACCGGCTCTGTAAGTCCCATTCCATCAATTCTTTTTCTAAAAACAGCTATTGTTTGTTCCATTAAATCATCTAATTCTTCTCCGGTAATATCTGTTTCTGCTTCGTAAAGCATAAACACTCCACCTTTTAAGTCAAGCCCCTGCTTTATATTCGATACCGAACTGTTAACTTTTATTCCCCCTACATTTATTCCTAAAAATGCAGTATATGCACAAAGTGCTATAATTACTAAAACTAGAAAAAAAGTAAATTTACTTTTTGTATTTTTCATAAAAACTCCCTACCCTATTTCATATATTTTTTTGATTTTTCTATATACCCTTGCGCGGATTTAGTTATACCTTCTATTTCTTCAGCTGTAAGCTCTCTAACAATTTTTGCTGGCCTTCCCATAACAAGCACTCCCTCTGGATACTCTTTTCCCATAGGAATCAGCGAGCCAGCACCTATCACCGTATTTTTACCTATTTTAGCTCCATCCATTACAATTGAGCCCATTCCGACTAACACATTATCTTCAATATAAGCTCCATGTATTATGCAGCTATGCCCTATGGTTACATAATTTCCAATCCATACAGGTGTAGTATCATCAACATGAATAATCGTCAGATCTTGTATATTGGTGCCTTTTCCTATATGAATTTTTTCATTATCCGCTCTAACGCAAGCGCTAAACCATATACTCGCATCTTCCAAAACTGTTGCTGAACCAATTAGAGTAGCATTAGGTGCACAAAACGCTTTTTCTGAAATCTGTGGATAATTACCCAAAAACTCTATTATCAATTATAATCCCTCCTAAAAATTTTATATATTTTCTCAAAAAAATCTTCCACTTGCAAAAGCAGAAGATTTTTGAATTGAATTAAATTTAATTTTATTGCTCATCTTTAGAAGCTGTAACTTTTCCTATACCCCATTTTTCAACGGTAAGTTTAGTTTTATCTGCTCCTACTTCGATAGTTACCGCATCATCGGTTACTTTCATTATCTTTCCTACAAGTCCGCCTATTGTAACTACTTCATCTCCAGTTTTTAAAGCTTCTCTCATAGTTTTTACAGCTTTATCTCTTTTTTGCTGTGGTCTTATAAGCAAGAAGTAAAAAACTACTAGAAATCCTATAGGTACTGCTAAATTAACAAATTGCTGTGCTCCCATCACTTTCCTCCTCAAATTAATACTTCTTTATAAATGATACTACATTTCGATAGATAAATCTATATTTTTTCAACTTTTACTCTATTTTTAACTAATTTCATACGCTTTTTTTACAATTTATAACCATAATTAGTAAAAAATTCTTTTCTAAAATCTAAAAGCCTGTCTTGCATTATGGCTTCTCTTATATTTTTCATAAGATTTAAAAGGAAATGAAGATTATGCGTAGTTATAAGTCTTGATGCTAAAATTTCATTAGCTTTTACCAAATGCCTTATATATGCTCTAGAGTAATTTCTACACGCATAACAGTTACAATTAGGATCCATTGGAGTAAAATCTTCTTGATAAGTAGCATTTCTTACAACAAGCTTTCCCTGTGATGTCATTGCTGTCCCGTTTCTTGCAATTCTCGTTGGAAGTACGCAGTCAAACATATCCACTCCTCTAAGCACACCTTCTATAAGATCATCTGGACTTCCTACTCCCATCAAATATCTAGGCTTATCTTTTGGCATATGAGGAATTATATTTTCAAGCACATCATTCATTAATTCTTTAGGCTCTCCTACTGATAATCCGCCAATAGAATACCCTGGAAAATCTATTTCTTGAAGTTGCATAGCGGATTCATATCTAAGATCATTGTACATTCCACCCTGAACTATTCCAAATAATGCTTGGTCATGTGGTCTTTTATGAGCATCCAGCCCTCTTTTTGCCCATCTTGTAGTTCTCTCCATAGATTTTTTCACATAATCATAATCAGCCGGATATGGTGCACATTCATCAAAACTCATTATTATATCCGCGCCAAGCGAATTTTGAATCTCTATAGCTTTTTCTGGACTTATGAAATGTTTTGAACCATCAAGATGAGATCTAAATTCCACACCCTCTTCTTTTATTTTTCTAAGATCGCCTAAACTAAATACTTGAAATCCTCCACTATCTGTCAATATCGCTCTATCCCAATTCATAAAACTATGAAGCCCACCTGCTTTTTCAATAAGTTTATGTCCCGGTCTCATATAAAGATGGTATGTGTTTGAAAGTATTATTCTTGCATCCATTTCCTTTAGTTCTTCTGGTGTCATCGACTTTACTGTCGCTTGAGTTCCAACAGGCATAAATATAGGTGTATCAATTACACCATGAGGCGTGTACAATTTACCAAGCCTTGCACCTGATTGTTTACACGTTTTAATTAATTCGTATCTTATTGCTGACATTTTTTCTCCTTAATTCTTTTAATTCTAAATTAATATTAGTGAATGAACATAGCATCCCCAAAACTAAAAAATCTATATTCATTTTCTACTGCTGTTTTATAAGCATTTAATATTTTTTCTTTATCCGAAAAAGCCGATATAAGCATTATAAGTGTTGATTCTGGCAAATGAAAATTAGTTATGAGTGCATCTACCATTTGAAATTGATATGGTGGATATATGAATATTTGAGTCTCATCCTCAAGCTTTTCTAAAACTCCATTTCTAGCTGCAGATTCGATTGTTCTTACACTTGTAGTTCCTACGCAAACAATCCTCTTCCCTAATTTTTTAGCTTGATTGATTCTATCGGCAACATCTTGCTCTATCTTATAATACTCACTATGCATAACATGATTTCTTACATCTTCTACTGAAACAGTTTTAAACGTTCCAAGCCCTACATGAAGGGTTACATATTCAATTTGAACGCCTTTTGTTTTTAGTGTTTCAAGTATATCCTTTGTAAAATGAAGTCCTGCCGTTGGCGCCGCCGAAGACCCCTTAACCTCAGAGTAAACGGTTTGGTAACGTTCTTGATCACTCAATTTTTCTTTTATATATGGAGGCAGTGGCATAGTTCCTATATTTTCTATAATTTCTTCAAAAATGCCCTCATATTCAAATTTAAGAATCCTCATACCTTCTTCAAGTTCTTCAATAACGCTCGCCTTTAATTCATCTGAAAAGATTACACTTGCTCCAAGTCTCAGCCTTTTAGCTGGTTTTGCCATAACCTCCCAAGTGTTCATATCCATTCGTTTAGTAAGCAGTATCTCTATCTTAGCGCCTGTTTCTTCTTTTATTCCATACATCCTCGCTGGAAGTACTCTAGTATTATTTAATACTAATAAATCATTTTCTCCAAGTTGCTCAATTATATCTTTAAAAACTTTATGTTTTATCTCCCCTGTTTCTTTATCAAAATCCATAAGTTTCGACTTTGAGCGGTCTGTCAAAGGAGTCTGCGCTATACGCTCCTGTGGTAAATCATAATAAAAATCTTTTGTATTCACTGTAATAATTCCTTATCTATTATAACTATAATGAAATTCCTCTAAAATAATGTTTCAGTATTTCTTCGAAATTATATCCCTGCTTAGCCATATTATTTGCGCCATATTGACTTAGACCAATCCCATGACCATTGCCTTTTCCCAAGAACACATAGGTTCCAGTTGACACAAACTCTTGATTAGCACTTCCAAATCTATGTGAAAAAAAACTGTCCATATCTGAAAAAGTACCATCTAATTTTTTATTTGAAATCAAAACATTATTGCTTGAATAAGCTCTGCTAATACTTGAATTTTGTAAAGTAAAATAGGTGTTTTTAAGCTTAGATGAACCTAAAGTAGACCTTATATTGTCCTTCTTAAGTGTATACATTCCCTTAGTCCCTAAAACTCCTAACTCCATTACCCTATCATTTTCTGATGTCTTTAGTACTTTAAGTCCTACAATGCTTCCTATATCTACATTTTTCTTAAGAAGTGCAGTTCTTATTTCTTCTGAAGTAAAGCTAACCTGCCAGTTGTCATAAGGTGTTCCCAAAGAGTACTTGTCCTCTACTCCAACCATATAATCTAAGCTATAATTCCACATATTTCCAATTGATTCTGTACGCCCTCCACTGCTCGCATGAAAATACCCCTCAGCTGGACTAGAATTGTATGTCATAATTATACCCTCGGTTAAATCTACCGCTCTATTTGTTTTTTCCTGTTCCGCACTATAGCCTCCGTACACTTGACAATGTGTAGTCGCACATACATTAAAACCATCCGCTTTGTGTTTATTATAGTTTGTAATTGTATAATTTTTAGCTACAACCGCCTGTGATTTTAGCGCTTCTAGTTCCCAACTAGATACCATTTCTTTAGGAATAACTCCATATAAATAATCTTGCATCCCAAGTTCATTTATTGCATGAAGATTACTTCCTTTTACATAAAAATTAAGCTTTCCCCTATACATGGTATTTTCGAGTTTTAATATATTATCGGATGACTCGATATACAGATCAGCTTGACCATCAAACGCTAGTTTTTGTCCATTTTGAAAAGAAATCACAACCTTTGTGCTTAAAGCATCTTTTAAATTAGCGTTCTGTAATACACTTGCTGTATAATAATTTCCTTTTGAGTAATATACAAATTCATCATTTGATAAAATACTACTCAAAGCCTCTGTATAAGAACTATAGCTCTGCGATGACACATAAAGCATTTTTGCAAGATTTATACTTGCAACACTACTTCCGGATTCGAATAATTTGTTATAGCCTTCTGTTATAGATATATTATTCCCACTTACATTGTATTGAGCTTTTGAAGTTGATGCATAGTATAGACCCACTCTAACTGGAAAACTATTATCATATCTTTGCTGTGCATATGCTCCTGATACGCTCAAAAAAATAGTGCAAAATAATGTAATTAACGTGACCATTAGTTTGAAATTTTTTCGTTTCATTCTAATTTCCTCACTTTCTTTCTATTCCAAAATGAGAATATGCTAATTCCATAGCAATTCTTCCTCTTGGCGTCCTGCTCAAAAATCCTTTTTGAATAAGATAAGGTTCATATACTTCCTCAATAGTTTCTCTATCTTCGCCTATAGAGGCCGCTAAGGTTTCTACCCCTACAGGTCCTCCTGCGAATTTTTGTATTACTGCAAGCATAAGTCTCTTGTCCACTGAATCAAGCCCCTCTTTATCAACTTGAAACATTTCAAGGGCTTCATCTGCTATGTCTGAGTCTATTTTCCCATCGCCTCTTACCTGTGCAAAATCTCTAACCCTTTTTAGAAGTCTATTTGCGATTCTTGGCGTACCTCTAGAGCGTCTTGCAAGCTCTAATTTGGATTCATGGTCTATCTCTACACCCAAAATATTAGCCGAACGATTTATTATTTTATATAAATCTTCAGTTTCGTATAAATCTAAATTTAAAATAACTCCAAATCTATCTCTTAAGGGCGAAGTTAACATTCCACTTCTTGTTGTAGCTCCAACTAGTGTAAATTTAGGCAAATCTATACGAATAGACCTTGCAGACGGCCCTTTTCCAATTATTATATCCAAGCAACCATCTTCCATAGCGGGATAAAGAATTTCTTCCACAGTCCTATTAAGTCTATGGATTTCGTCTATGAAGAGCACATCATTATCCGTAAGATTTGTAAGTATAGCTGCTAAATCGCCTGCTCTTTCAATTGCTGGGCCAGAGGTAACCTTAAAATTAGCCCCCATTTCATTTGCTATTATTGCTGATAGTGTTGTTTTTCCAAGACCTGGA
Source organism: Proteocatella sp. (assembly GCA_041738345.1). Lineage (GTDB taxonomy): Bacteria > Bacillota > Clostridia > Peptostreptococcales > Filifactoraceae > Proteocatella. The sequence continues at coordinate 71,542 of JBGSPX010000009.1, read as the reverse complement.
GGCCCATATAGCAGTACATGGTCAAGTTGTTCACCCCTGAATCTAGCTGCTTTTATAAATATATCTAACTGCATCTTTGCTTTATCTTGTCCAATATATTCATCCAAAGTTTTTGGTCTTAGAGAATTTTCTATCTCGGTATCTTCTCTTTGATAGGAAGAGCTTATGACTCTTTGTTCATCAAACATATTGCCTCCCAAATCTAAATCTTACTAAGCTTCGAAAGTGATATCTTAATTATATCGTTAGTATCTGATGCTGGATTTTGTTTCTTAACCTCTTCAACAGTTTTTCCTGCCTCAAGTTTAGAAAACCCTAGACTTATTAACACTTCTACCGCTTCATCACAATTAGCTTCCATTATGTTATATATCGTAGATTGAATACCTACTGCATTTTTATCAACCTTGTCCTTAAGTTCTAAAATGATTCGCTCTGCAGTTTTCTTACCTACCCCAGGTGCCTTTGATAATAAGCTTACATCTGCTGAATTTATTATGCCTTGTAAATTTTCTGTATCATATGTCGAAAGAATAGAAAATGCAACCTTAGGCCCCACCTTTGATACACTATTTAAAAGTTCAAACATCTTAAGTTCTACTCTATCTGCAAAACCTAGTAAAGATATATCATCTTCTCTAACATTTAGCTTAGTATATAGTTTAGCCTCTTTCCCAATTTGAAGTTTTCTATTTGTAAATTGAGATGTACTAAGCTTAAATCCTATATTAGAACTCTCTAATATAACATAATCCAAAAATATTTCTGCTACCGTACCTATAATGTATCCAAACATAAATTTCTCCTAATATTAAACCTCAAAAAGTTTTGAAAAACGATTTGTACTTAAGTGACCTATCGCAATAGCTAATGCATCTGCCGCATCATCAGGTTTTGGTATTTCTTTTAAATTAAGTAAGTTTTTAACCATGCTTTGAATTTGTTTTTTGTCAGCCCTTCCATACCCGCATATGCCTTGTTTAACTTGAAGAGGGGTATACTCATATAGCTTTACATTATTATTCATGCAAGATAATACTATAACGCCTCTTGCCTGCGCAACATCTATTGCTGTTTTTGTATTTTTATTAAAAAATAGTTCTTCAATAGCCACTTCATCTATACTATATTTCTCAAATATTTGTTCCATAGCATCATATATCATTTTTATTCTTATCGAATAACTCGTTTTAGCTGGAGTATTTATTACCCCATAATCTAACACATTATATTTATTTCCTATTTGCTCGATTATTCCATATCCTACTATAGCCAAACCAGGGTCTATTCCCAAAACTATCATTTTTACTCCTTAAAATTAACTATAAACCTACATCATTATATTATATAATTTTTTTTATATTTTTGCAAATGAAAAGAAAGCTCAAGCGAGCTTTCTCAAAGCTTTATAATTCCAAAATAAATTACACATTATTACTCTTTTTCATAAAAATAACATCTTGCATTCTCAAACAATACCTTTACGGGCTTTGTGTTTGGATATATGTATTTTTCACAAAAACACATCGTATACTGTTTTTCTCCTCGGTTTATTCTTACACCACTGTTTTTGTACTTACAAGTTTTACACATAATTTTTTCTGCATCTACATTTAGATTGTCTAATAAATCATACTTTCCACTCACTATTCATTCCCCCCAAAAAATTTTAGACTTTTAAAATTAGATACAACTCCAATCCAGGCTTTTTATCCCAAATTGAAGTTGTATAAGTTTCAAATTTTCAAAAACCAATTATGCTCCACAACATTTTTTATATTTTTTACCGCTTCCACAAATACATTGTTCGTTTCTCCCTATTTTATTAGAAACTGCGGGCATTTTTTTAGAAATCACTTCACCTCTCATCTCAGCAATTTCAGCTTGAGTATATCCATGATTTCCTACAAGTCTTGTATTATTACTCACTTCTAAAACTAAATTCATAAGTTCATATACTTGCTCTTCTTTAGTTATTATCTTGTACTTATTAAACACATCTACAAATTCTTGCGGTTTTGCTTGGACTGCACTTAAATGATGTATTTCTTCTACAATTAATTGTGCTACCAATTCTTCAATATTCATTTTTTCCACAAGATATTTTTTTAGTGCGGTTATATGAGATGTGATCTCATAATAATCATAATTTGCATACTTTAAAAACTCTACTCTTGATGGTACATATCGTGGCATTGAATATATTATACTAGCAAAACGTTCGGCATCTTCAAAGTTATTCTCTTCAAAAGCACGACTAACTATATAATCTTTAAATATACAATATTCTGCTTCATTATCAGAAAATATACTAAGTAAAGTAAACGTTTCTTCAAAATTTATAATATCACTATTTTGATCATTAAACAATTCTATAAAATCATTAATTTTTATAAGTCCATACAGTGCCATTGCAGAATTTGCATAGTCATCAATAAGTGATATCCTTTGTCGTTTTGCGTTGAATTCCGTTTTAATAACAGTCTCATACACACGTTTTACTTCTTTTGGGATTGATACATAGTCTACTTTTTCATAAGTGAATCTATAAACTATTCCCAAAGTTTCCATAAATGCTATTGCAGTTTTAGATTTTTCATCCACCTCAATACATTCTAATTTGAAAATATTTTCAAATAAATTCCATTTTTTCTTATCTAAAAAACAAAAAACCTCAGCAATTTTTTCATCTTCACAAAGCACCGCGCCAAGATTAACCTCAAGCTCTTCTTTTTTCATTTTTGTATAACCCTTTATTTTTAAAGCTTTAGCCATCTTTTTGAGGGTCGTTACGTTTTTCTCAGAAAGCATTCTAGAAATCGTAAAATCTAAACTGCCTTCTTCAAGGCCAAACGGTTTGTTACTCATTAGTGATTTCCTTTCAATTCTTACTTCATTTATTTAACATACTTTTTATACCTTAATATAGTCGAAAAAATATGCTTTTGTCAAGATTTTTTATAAAATATAAACAAAAACAACATTTAAAAAAGAAGTGCTACGAGAAGATTACAAAAGCTTCTCCCACACTTCTTCTAATTTTAGATTATAAAACCATTAAAAGTTAACTTCTGTTCCATAGTAAATTGCTGTAAATAATTCTTCCATTTGCTTTGAATCTATTGCTCTTGGATTTGAACCTGTACATGCATCACCTATTGCATTTTCAGAAATAGTTGCAATTTTTTCTTTGAATTCAGCTTCATCTATTCCAAATTCCTTAATTGTTCTTGGTATACTTAGAAGTACATTAAATTCATCTATTTTTTGGCATAAAGATTCTACTAATGATTTATCTGAATCTCCGCTTAGCCCTATAAATCTAGCAATCTGTGCATATCTTGAAAGCGCTATTTCATCTTTAGCATTATATTTTATTACAAAAGGAAGGTACATTGCATTTGCACATCCATGAGGAATATGACCAGCACTAAATGCTGCTCCTGTTTTATGTGCCATCGAGTGAACTATTCCTAAAAGTGCATTTGTAAACGCCATCCCAGCTAAGCACTGTGCATAATGCATATCTTCTCTAGCCTTCATATCACCTTTAAATGAAGCTTCCAGATTATCAAACACCATCTGAATAGCCTTTAGTGCTAATGGATCTGTAAATGGCGAATTAAGTGTAGATACATATGCCTCAACTGCATGTGTAAGCGCATCCATTCCAGTATGTGCTGTAAGTTTAGGTGGCATAGTTTCTGCTAAATCAGGATCTACTATAGCCACATCTGGTGTTATATTGTAATCTGCAAGAGGATATTTTATTCCTTTTTCATAATCTGTAATTACTGAAAATGCAGTTACTTCTGTTGCTGTTCCAGATGTTGACGGAATCGCTATAAACCTAGCTTTTTTTCTAAGTGTAGGGAAAGAAAAAGGCTGTATGATATCCTCAAAACTAGTTTCCGGATATTCATAAAATACCCACATAGCCTTAGCTGCATCTATAGGAGAACCTCCACCCATAGCAATTATCCAATCTGGTTCAAATTCTCTCATCATAGCTGCTCCGCTCATAACAGTTTCAACTGATGGATCTGGCTCTACATTTTCAAAAAGTTTAGTCTCTATTCCAGCTTCTGCAAGATATGATACTACCTTATCCACAAAGCCAAATTTCTTCATTGACCCACCGCCAAGTACAAGTACCGCTTTTTTCCCATTTAATTGTTTAAGATACTCTAAAGAACCTTTTCCGTAATATAAATCTCTAGGTAATGTAAATCTGTTCATATAATTCCTCCATTAAATAAATATAAATAAGTGCCTCTACAAAATAAGTACTCTGACATTTTCATATCAGTATGTGTTTTATAAGTTTGTTATTATTTTAATTAATGTGAATTATATCACGTCTGTGATAGAATATCAACAATTTTCGTATAATTTGAAATAAATTTTTTATTTTTTCTATAATCTGTATTTATCAATGTATTTTTCCATATCAAATTTCCGTTTAAGTCCCGAATTTGCCATGTATCTAACATTTCCAAATATATTTCTGCTCCCCCACGGCCTATCATGTTTTCCAAAACACCAAGCTACTCCAGCATATCCATTGGCATCTCTTCCATCAAGTTCATATTTATTGTTTAAATAAATCAAAATTTCATATGCTTTTCGTGGATTTTCCGTCCATTCTATAACTTTTTTCCCCCAATACATCCTCATATATCCCTGCATTTTTCCTGTTAATATTAGCTCATTTTGAGCTGCATTCCAATACATATCATGCGTACTTGCTTTTTCTAACTGCTCCAGTTCATATACATATTCTCTATTATCTAATACGTGAGCTTCTAAAGTAACTTTTGCCCAATTAGGAATTCCTTCATAACTATCATAATGTTCATTATAATTTACAAAATTCATAGCGAGTTCTCTTCTTACAAAAAGTTCTTCAAGGTATGATTTTTTTGAATTATCATACTTACTGTCTTTTTCGCAAAACTCAAGTACTTTTTTGTATATGTATACTGGTGATATTTGACCAAAGTGAAGATAAGGACTCATCTCAGAACAAATTCCTCCCGATGGCTCATTTCGCATAATATCATAAACTTCAAGCTTGTTTTCCAAAAAATATTCTATTAACTTTTTTGCTTGAGAAGTCCCACCCACAAATTGTGTAATTTTTTTAACATTTTTATCTATATTTAACTTTTTTATAACATTTTCAGTATCTTCTACCAATATTTCATTATAAAAGTTTAATTCAGATTCAAAACCACCTCTGTAATCTAAACTTTGAGGTAAAATTAAAAATTCGTCTATAAGTTTGCTAAGTTTTCTTCTAAGCGTTGCCGCTGAGTACTCCTCCTTATTAGATGCATATTCTACAGGCACAATTACATTTGTCTCCACGTTAACAAATTGACAATTGCACTGCTCCGATACATATTTTCTCCACAATTTTTCATGTCTTAAGTATCCTGCATCAGACACTATCAAAACAGCTTCATTTAAATTTAAAATTTCCACTTCTGGCGAACCCTTAAGCATAAGAAAGCGTATGTTTTTTTCATAGAGTTTAGCCTTAATTTCTTTAAGCCCCTCAAGCATAAAATAATAATGCCTTTCGTTCGCCTCTGGATATTGTTCCGTTATTCCAAAATAAACTACTAAATTTTTATTTAGTTGATTGGCTTTATCCAATGCATACTCAAATGCATGATTATACTCTATTCTTTGAGAACTTTGCATCCAATAAATCACATACTTTCCAGCTTGGTTTATTGGATTTTCATTTAGAAAATGGATTCTCTCATTTTCTATCATTATTCCACCACCTTACAAACATCTATCCACTCTATATAATTAGAAGTTTTTTCAAGTTCTGATATGCTTAACTCTATTGCACTATTTTCGCTTCCACAAGCAGGAAATACCGTTTCAAATCTTTTTAAAGATTCATCTAAATATATCCTTACATCCTCATTTACTCCAAAAGGACACACTCCACCTACTTCATGTCCTACAGATTCAAATACTTCTTCAAATGCAAGCATTTTCGCTTTAGTTTCAAATTTTCTTTTAAATTTAGAATTATCTATTTTAGCATCTCCTGCACATACTACAAGTATACATTTATCATTTGCTCTAAATGAAAGTGTTTTTGCAATTCTTTGAGGCTTGCACCCTACTGCATTTGCCGCAAGTTCAACTGTAGCACTAGAGGTTTCAAATTCTAATATCTTGTCATCCATTCCCCACTGCTTTAAATAGCTTCTAACTTTATCTATTGCCATAACATCCTCCTAATAATTATATTATTTACAAAAAAACTTCCCTTACGAGAAGTTTTTAATTTAAACTTAATTTATTCCTTCAATTATTTCAGCTGCCTTATCAAACCAATCTCCATTAAAAAGCTCTATTACACCTTTGTCACACATAGTAGCAAATTGAGCATTCATAGGAAGTTTTGCTATTACATCAATCCCATAAGTTTTTGCTATAGAATCAATATTTGAATCACCAAAAATTTTATGTTGTTTATCACAATCTGGACATGTAAAATAAGACATATTCTCTACAAGTCCAAACACTGGCACATTCATCATTTCTGCCATTTTAACTGCCTTAGTAACTATCATAGACACAAGTTCTTGTGGTGAAGTTACAATTATTATTCCATCAACTTTTATAGATTGAAAAACAGTAAGAGGAACATCTCCAGTTCCAGGAGGCATATCAATAAACATATAATCTACATTTTCCCAAATTACATCTGTCCAAAACTGTTTTACCGCATTTGCTATAACGGGCCCTCTCCAAACCACAGGATCTGTATCATTTTCAAGTAGCAGATTCACTGACATAACATCTATTCCTGTTTTACTTTTTATAGGGTATATTCCTATTTCTGTAGCATATGCTTTTTCTTTTATTCCAAAAGCTTTTGGAATAGATGGACCTGTTATATCAGCATCCAAAATCGCTGCTTTATGCCCTCTTCTTTGCATAGTAACTGCCATCATCGAAGTTACAAGTGATTTTCCTACGCCACCTTTACCACTTACAATACCTATAACTTTCTTTATATTACTAAGTTCATGAGATTTCTCTGAAAAATCATCGATTTGTTTTTGTCTATCTTTGCAGTCTTCACTACAGCTACTACAATTATTCGTACAATTAGTGCTCATATTTTCTCTCCTATAGTATGTTTTATTATAGGCATATGCCCATATACTTAAAATTATACTACTTTAAACGAAGATGTCAACCTTTTGAAAATAGAGAATAAAATAAATATTATTATATTTACTACAACCACACTTGCACCAGTAGGAGTAGAGTAAACATATGATACAAAAATTCCTATAATAAAAGATGCCACGGAAACTATAGCTGCCGAAATTACAACTGACTTAAAGCTTTTAAAAAGCTTCATCGAAATTACTGATGGAAATACTATAAGACTAGATATCAATAACGCCCCCATCAACCTCATACCTAAAACAATCGTTACTGCAGTAAGAAATGCAATTAACATATTATAAAATTCTACATTTATACCAGTTGCTTTTGCAAAGCTTTCATCAAATGTAACCGAAAATATCTGACGATAAAAAAATAAATACAAAATTATTACTATAACAGAAAGAACTACGGTCAAAAAAACATCTTGTTTTCCTATAGCAAGTATACTACCAAACATATAGTTGTGGATATCAACATTCACGCCTTTTTTCATAGAAATAGCCATTACTCCTACTGATAATGCTCCCGTAGAAATTAAGGCGATTATAGAATCTCCTTTTATTTTACTGTTCTCACTTATTCGAAGTAACAAAAATGCTGCTATAATAACCACTGGCATAGCTAAGCTAAGAGGAGCTATATTCATAACCGTTGCAAAAGCAAGTGCCCCAAAACCAACATGAGAAAGTCCATCTCCAATCATTGCATATCGCTTGAGTACAAGACTTACTCCTAGAAGCGCTGCACAAAGTGACACTAAAACTCCAACTATAATAGCTCTTTGTATAAACGGATAGCTAATCATTTCTACAAATAATCCCATCAAATTTTGCCTCCAATTTATGTTTAAATATTTATATAATCTATTATACCTCAAAAAATGAGTTAGTCTTAATTAACTTTTTTCAGAATATCATATCCACAAGCTTTATGTCAATAAAAATACTTCCCTACAAGAATGGGAAGTATTTTTATTAACCTATAAGTTTCATGTTAAATTAAAGCTAGCTCAATTCCTTTGAGGTTCCAAATTCCAATATAAGCTCCTTAGCTCTTGCTCTTTCTTTTTCAATCTGAATTGAAAGTTTTTCATTTTGTTTTGAAATTGTCTTTATTTCATAATCCATATCGTTTATTTTATACTGTGATGCACAAAGATCAATTTCTAAGGTAAGCTTTTCTTTCAAAACCTCTGTATTTCGTTTTCGTTCTTCTTCTAAACTTTTTAACAAAGTTCTATTAATCTCCACATATTCATCTAACTTATCTACCGCTTCGAGCATATTTTTATTAAATACTTCTGATTTGGCTTCTAAAGATTTATTTTCATTTTGAGCTTGCTTTAATGAATAATCTCTTTCCTCTAGTGATTTCACTATCTGGTTTAGTTCTTGATCTTTCTCCATAAGATTTTTTATCAAGGCATTTATTTTTAATTGATAATTTTTCTCAATATCCATTAGCTTTATATTACTTACATTTTCAAGTTCTTTGATTTTAGCTTCTTTTTCTAATATTATTTTTTGTGATATTTCCATATTTGAAGTTAAGTCCGATAATTGAGTTTGATACTTATCTTCAATTTCTTTTAACTGAACTTCATAGCGATTACAATTTTGAGCAATTGCATCCTCTTTTTTTATAAGATTTTCTTGAATTGATATTACACTGGCCTTACTTGCTTCATAAGCTTCATTTAACTTTCCGAGACTTTCCTTAAGTTCTAATATTTCATTTTTTTGAACTTTTTCTGCGTCCTTATGCTTTTCTACTTTAGCTTGAGCATTTTGTAATTCTTCTTTTAGTTTTTCTATCTGTTTCTCAAGCTCTAAATGAAATTCTCTTTCTTTTTGAAGTTCTAAGTTTTCCATTTCTAAAAGCTTTGAAGTTATGCTTTGATTCTTATCTTCTAGTTCAATTATATTTTTTGATTTAAGTTGAAGCTGCGCTATAAGATTATGTTTTTCATCTTCTGCAGAAATTATTTCTTTTTCTAAATCAGATAGTTTGTTCTGCATTTCTGCTATTTTATTTTGATATTTCCCTACATCCCCTTCGCTAAACTTCTTTATATCATCCGATAAGTCATAATTTCTATCTTCTAATTCTGTTATATATACTTCGCTTTGATCTAATCTTCTTCTAAGTTCTTCTTTTTGTTCTATAAGCTCTTTTAAGTTTTTCCTAAATTTTTCCTCAGCCTTGAATTGCTGCTCTCTTATTGAGCCTATATAATCTAATACTTTCTTTCTAGAATATCCTCCCAAAATATTAGCCTTCAATATGTCTTCCAGCTCACTTACGTCTTCTCTCTTTCTAAGCATATCAATATCATCAAGTAGTGGTAAATGTTGTTTTTCTTCTTTAATTTCAACATTCTCATTATTATCAGTCATAAAAAACACTCCTTTTTAGTCTAAATAATCTAAAACCAAAAAATCCCCTTTTTGAAAGCTAGCTTTATTCTCTGGGAGTTCTAAAATATGTTTTGTCCCTCTGACTATTTTTCCAATTCTCCATGGTGATATAGTTTCGATTTCCAAAATTTGAAAATCTTTCGATAAATAAATAGCATCTATCTTTTTCTTCATAAAAAATGTATGAATAGAATTGCAGTTCATAAGCAAAAGCCCTGGATAATCATTTGAAAAATCTTTTCCCATAAGTCCCAAAAATCTACTTATAAAATCCGAAGCTATTTCTACATAATCTATATAATTTCCATTTTTAGAAGCTATCCTTATCATATTTAAAGTCCTTTCAGTGCTGTATAAAGATTAAATACTGCAGGGCCTACCACCACTATAAATAGTACTGGAAAAATAAATGCTGCTACTGGAAGAATTATTTTCACTGGCAATTTAGCCGCTTTTTCTTCGATACGCTGTTTATGTCTAAGTCTTATTGCAAAAGATTGCGTTCGCAAAATACTTTTAAGTGAAATCCCAAATTGTTCCCCCTGTATTATAGCACTTACAAACAAACTCAAATCCTCCACTTGACACCTATCCGCCATTTCTAAAAGTGCTTCTTTTTTAGTCAGCCCTAACTGCATTTCTCTTTTTGCTATATTAAACTCTTGTAATAATGGTCCTTGAAATGCCTCAGCAACCTCTTTTAAGGCCTGATCGAATCCAAGTCCAGCCTCTACACTTATACTTAAAAGATCCATAACTTCTGGCAATTGCATATTTATAGTTTCTCGCCGTTTACTGGTTTTAAATTTCACCCCAATTATTGTTATAAAATAGCCTGTAGCTACTCCTATTCCTGCCCAAAATATATTGCTAAACAAATTTTGACTTATTAAAGCTTGTCTTACAAAAAATAAAACTCCCATTACAGTTATGAATATCATTCTTAGAGCATTGAACTCATCTACAGACATATTTATCACTGCTCTTAGAAGCTGTTTCTTTAAGTTTTTATCACTTACCTTTGGCACTACTTTGAGCGCTACTTTCATTATTTTCTTCCATAAAGGCGCAAAAACCCGTTCTGAAAGCGTTTTACTTAGTTCTTCTTCTTCAAAAGATATATTTTTTGTACCTGCTTTTTCGATATCATTAATCCTCTTATCTATTGCACTTTTCTCCATATATCGTTTTCCAAAAAACATCATTATTATGCAATATCCTATTACTCCTGAAAATATTGATGCATAAAGCATAATACTCACCCCTTGCTAATATTTAATATTAGTTATTTTTAGTATTACTAAAAACCCTACTACTTCCATAGCTATAGCCACAAAAATCATCATTATTCCAAGTGAAGATGAGAAAAAACCCATAAGATATGTTGGATTTATAACCAGAAGAAGCAATACAAGTGCTATAGGCAACACTCCGAGTATAATTCCCGAAAGCCGTCCTGAACTAGTGACCGTCTTTATATCTCGCTTTATCTTTACTCGATCTTTTATAGTTTCTCCGATTATATCTACAAGTTCAGATAAATTTCCTCCAACTTTACTTTGAATCATAACTGCTGATATAAGTAAATCTAAATCCTTATTTACCATACGCTTTCCAAGTCTAGTCAATGCTTCTTCAAACGGAATTCCATAATTCATTTCTCTCATAGTCTTTCCGAATTCATACGCTAATGGTTCTGGCATATTGTTAGATATATTTTCCATAGATTGCTGAAAAGTGAATCCCGATCTTAAGCTATTCCCTATAATAGGCAGTGCTTCACCAAGTTGTTTACTAAATAGCTCTACTCTTTTAACTTTTGTTCTAGCTACAATAATAGGTGGCACCATAGCACATATGCCTGCTATTATAATGGCTATAATTATATTTTTTGAAATAACAAATACAATCCCCATAGGAAGTAATGCTATTCCAAACCAAGCAATAAGAAACTCTTCTGGCTTCATTATTATTCCTGCAGATTGTAGTTCTTCTTTGAGTTTTTCGCTTGCAAAATGCTTATTTTGGCTATCTGAATTAATACCTCTTCGTTTACTATTTTTATCATAAGCTTCATCTAATTTGCTTTTTGAAATAAGCTTATTGACTCTTTGCGAAACGATTATTTTATCAAATTTTAAAATATAAAGTATAAGATAGCATATGCTGTATGAAAATACCCCCACCGAAAGTATAAAAAGTAGTTCCATATAACTCCCCCTTACGTAGTAAACCAATCATCTTTAACCATAATCCCATTACTTGTAAGTTTCCATATAAAACTTGGTACCACACCAGTCGCTTTAAATGAGCCTTTTATGTTCCCTTGTGCATCAAGTCCTGTTTGTTTATATACAAATATATCTTGTAAAGTTATAACGTCACCTTCCATACCCACTACTTCCGTTATATTTACTATTTTACGACTTCCATCTTTAAGCCGCTCTTGATGTATAACTAAATCTACTGCTGAACTAATCTGCTCTCTTATTGCCTTTATCGGGAGCTCCATCCCTGCCATAAGCACCATAGTTTCTAGCCTTGACATAAGTTCTCTTGGTGAATTAGCATGGCCTGTTGATATGGATCCATCATGACCTGTATTCATTGCTTGAAGCATATCAAGGGCTTCTCCAGTTCTTACCTCTCCAATTATTATTCGATCTGGTCTCATACGAAGTGAATTTTTAACTAAATCCCTTATAGTAATACTTCCTGCTCCCTCAACATTTGCAGGTCTACTTTCTAAAGTTATTACATGTCTTTGTTTTAACTGTAATTCTGCAGCATCTTCAATAGTTATTATCCTTTCATTTTCTGGTATGTAGCCAGAAAGTACATTTAAAAATGTAGTTTTACCACTTCCAGTACCTCCAGAAACCATTATATTTAGTTTTCCTCTTACGCAGGCTTCTAAAAAGGATAACATAGGTCCATTTATAGTTCCAAATTGAAGCAGATTTTTAGCAGTTATCGGATCTTTTGAAAATTTTCTTATAGTTATTGTTGGGCCAACTAAAGAAATTGGAGGTATTACCGCATTTACCCTCGACCCATCTTTAAGTCTTGCATCTACCATAGGACTTGCTTCATCAACTCGTCTTCCTATCGGTGATACAATTCGATTTATTATGTGCATAACATGATTATCATCTCTAAACTTAACATTACTTTCTGTTATTTTTCCTTTTTTTTCAACATAAACTATTTTAGGACCATTAACCATTATTTCTGTTATTTCAGGATCTGCTAAAAGTGGTTCCAATGGACCTAGACCTGCTACTTCATCATATATATCTCTTATTAAGATTACACGTTCCGCTCTTGGCATCCCTATATTTTCTTTTTCTACTAAATCTTCAATAGTGCTCATAAGCTCCTGTTTATTATCAATTATGCCACTATCATTAATTGCTTTTTTATTCATTATTTCTATTATTTCTCTATGAATTTTAGTTTTTATAAAAAAATTAGGATCTACAGTTTCAGGAGAATAGGATTCTTTTTCAAGCTTTTTTTTGACTTCTTCTCCTATTCCATCACGCTTTTGTCGTTCTAGGCGTTCTAATAGACTCATTATTTAGTCCTCCTAAATTTATCAAAAAATTTACTTTTTGAACGTTCTTCAGATTTTTTTTGTGTTTGATAGGTATGTTCAAATTCTCCAAGTACCAATTTTGAAAGTTCATCAAGTGCAAAACTTATTCTAGTTTTCGGCGAACCTATTACAATTGGGATTCCTTTATTAAGCGCACTAACTGCCGTATTATAATCACTAGGAATTCGACACCATATACTCTTTCCAAGTATCCTTTCTACATCTTTAGCAGTTATATAACCCTCCACATCACGATTCACTACCACCTTAATTTTCTCTTTTTGTTGAAGTCCTTCTAAGAGGTTCATACTTAATTTAGAATTTCTTAGTATGGATATGTCAAAACCTGTAACAAAAATCACCATAACTGAACCTTCAATTGCCGTTAGGGTTATATCATTAAAGGATGCTGGAGCATCTATTATTACATAATCATAGTAAGTTCTTAATATATTCATCAGTTTCTCTATCTGATTAGCATTTATCCCTTCACTATACTCTGGACTTTTCGGTGCGCAAAGTACATGAACTCCAGATGAATGAACATTCATATAACTTCTTATCGTATCTATATCAAACTCTGATTTTTCAGTTATTAATTCTGAAAGTGTATCCTTCACATCTAAATTCAAATATACACTTATTTCACCAAATTCTATATCAAAATCTAAAAGCGCTACTTTTCTATTATTTTCTGCAAGCTTTGTTGCTAAATTTACTGCTATTGTAGTCTTTCCAATACCTCCTTTTGCGCCAAATACTGTTATCACTTTAGACATCCAGCTTATACTTTTAACCTCACCCATAGATTTATTTCGTATTTTTTCATTGTTATATATGGTCTTTAACCACTCTGAAAAATCATATCCATTTTCTGGAAATATAGTTACATTTCTTACCCCAACAGACATAGCTTTTTGAAGTATCTCTGTGTTCATTCGTTCTACTAAAAAAATTATTATACATTGGGGCCTTCCTAAATATATTCGCTCTGCAATATTAAGTACATCTGTGTCATGTTCATCAAACGTCATTATTACAAGCTCTGGACTTATATTTTCAATTCTATCTAACGCTGCGGTTCCACCTCTTATATCTGATATGATTTTTATATCAGTTTCTTCCAATATCTTTTTTAAAAACTCTCTCCGTTCATCTAATTTGCTTATAATTATAGTATTTATTTCCAAAATAAATCACCCCCAAAATTCCCGTTAGATGCTATTAATTTTCCAAATAAGACCTAAGTGCCATAGTAATCTTACCTTTTGCTTCGGCTGCCCTAAGTTTAAGTATCTGAGTTGTATCCAAGGATAGTGTTACCGTTTCATAAGTTTCTGCTTTGGCTGACTCTTCAGTTTCTAGCTTCATGCCAGTAGATAACACAGTGATATTTTGAAGAATTATATCAGAGGTTGAACTTTCATCATATACTACTACTACATCCACCTTATTTCCCGGTTCTATAAGCCCTGAAATTCCACTGACCTCATCTACCTTTACAGATACAGCCCTTTTCCCCGATTCAATCATATAAGAGAGTTTTTGCGTAGATTCTCCTGGCTTTGCAAGTTCTAGCGATATTATCTGTTCTCCTATATAAATATCTCTTGTTGCAATATTTCCAACTACATCCTCCAGTTTTGTAACGGCATTTGGCGTAACTGCACTTTCTGCTATATTTATAATTTTAACCATCTCTGCTTTTATTTCAGTATTTTCTTTTATCTCTAAACTACTTACAACAACTGGAATCATAGGTACTTTAGAAGCTTCTTTTATACTTCCAAGAAAAAAATATACTGTAATTGCAGTAAATAAAGCTGCTAAGATTGCAATAATTTGAATTTTTTTCAAAATAAATTCCCCCCTATTCTACAAGTTTTGAAGAATATACTCTATATTCCTCTATAACGTCATTTTCTGAAACTTCTCCTCCTATATTTTTATATTTTATAAAGGTAGCTTTCATAGTTTTATTACTAGTCCCTCCAGGTTTATAATCTTCTACTTTTAGAAATACAAAGCCTACAATTCTAACATTTGCTATATCTTCTTTAGGATTCTGCCCATCTTGAAATTCTATTACTTCATATATCGGTGCCATAATTTCCTTACCTATAAGATTGTTATATTCTAGCACTGTAGATGCACGGCTTCCATTTGTCCACGGCATCTCATCCCCTAGTGAAATAGCTTTGTCATATCCTGATATCATCCAAGTTTTTAATTTATCATTTGAATTTTTATCTATTCCATATACTTTGTCAAAAAACATCCATCCATATTTTACGCCGTTAAGCTCACTCGGGTCTATATCTAATATTATGCTCCCGTCAAAGCCTTCCGTTTCAAATACATCTTTATTTACTCCTATAGGCACCAGTCCTATTCCACTTTTTAGTTGAAATACTTTTGCCTTGGAATTCTTTTTTACATTTAGCGTCGCGTTTCCAAGTAGAATATTTACAAGGTCTGATGGAGCCTCTTCCGATGCCAAAACCTTAATTCCTGATATTTTATTATTGCTATCAAATACAGGAACAATTTCAGAATCCATTACTCCATTTTCTATTACATAATTTTGTGCAAGCTGCTGAACTTCATTACTAAATGTTGCATCATCCTCAAGTGGCAATTTCTTTGCACCTACTAGTGCGGCCGCATCAGCTGCATTTTGAAGTTCATTTGATTTTATATATGCTACTCCAAAATCAAGCACTAGTGCTGAAAACGAAAAAACTATCACAAGCGCGATTGCTACAAATATAGTTATTAGGCCATGCTCTTTTAAAATGAACTTCAAACTCCCTCCCCCTATCCATTTTTACAATCCAATTGATTAACTTACAAGCCTAATTCCGCCTACTCTGTAATCGATTATTTCGTCACCTTCAGCAGATGTGTTGCTTATGTTTGCATGTCTTATAAAGGTAGCTCTCATAGTTTTATTTTTACTTCCTCCAGGGCTATAAGCTTCTATCCTTATCATAACAAAGCCTGTTATTCTTACAATCGCTGTATCTTCTTTATTCCCCCCATCATTAAAAGTTACTACTTCGTATATAGGCGCTAGTACTTCTTTTCCAATTAAATCATTATATGCCATTACCGTAGATGCCCTTGTTCCATCAGTCCATGGAAGTTCATCGCCTACAGCTACTACATCTTGATAGCCGTCTTCCATCCAGTTATTTAATTTGCTATTAGCATTGTTATTTTCATCATAAATTTTATCAAAAAATAGCCACCCATACTTAACTGCATCATCCTCGCTTGGGTCTATATCTAATGCCAAAGACCCATCAAACCCTTCAGAATCGAGCACCTCTTGATTTATACCTATTGGAACAAGTCCCGTTGCTTGACTGAGTGTAAATACTCTTGCAACAGCCCTTCGCTGAACTGCTAAATTTCCGCTTCCAAAAATATCTATTAGTGGTACACTTAGTTCTCTAGATGCCGTAACCTCAACCCCTACTATAAGATTACTATCACTTCTTACCGGATTTATCGTAAATACATTTGAATTATTTTCCCCCATATACCCCTGAGCTACTGGAACTATTTCACTGTCCCATAACGAATCCTCATCAAGCGGAAGTTTTTGGGCACACGCAAGCGCTGCTGAATCCGCTGAATTTTGGAGTTCATTTGCATTTATATACGCACATCCAAAATCAAACACTAGTGCAGAAAGTCCTAATATAGTTATAAGTGAAATTGCAATAAATACAGATATTGAACCTTCTTCATTTTTTACAAAAACATCATAACTTCTTTTCATCTTACTCCCCCCATTTAAATATCTATTCACTTTTCATAGTAGTTTTTGCATTTATCGGAAATGGATTTGCTACAACCGCAGAAGGTATTAATCCTGTCAGATGTGGAATGCTGTATGATATTGAAACCTCAATTCTATCGCCAAGTGAGGCATCAGATTTAGGCGTTATAGTTATAGTATATCCAGGAAAAGATTTTGCATCAATCACAAGCGCTTCTTCTACTATAAGCACTGTGTTTGCATTTAAGTCACTGTCTCCAGTGTGCACTGAAGCATATCTAGCCCCTTCTCTCGAAGCATGAGTGGCAAGCAGTTTATTGCCCATAAGCCAACTAAATTCCATAATCCCTATTAAAAACATAACCAAAAACATAAGTGCAATTGCAAATTCCACCATCGATTGCCCATCTTCAAACTTTAGCTTTGACACTGCTCCCACCTCCTTTATGTAAAAAAGGACGGAAATCCCGTCCGTTTCGTCTTTCCTTAAGGAGTCGCTGCGCCTACAGCGGTTGCAAGTCTTGTAAATAAACCAGTTACAGCAGATCCCAACGTTCCCCCTTGTGCGAATACTGCTACTGCAATTACTACTACTAATGCTACGATAATTCCATACTCTACCATACCTTGACCACGCTCATTTGCTCTGAGCCAATTTAGAAAGATCCTCATAATAGGCACCTCCTACCTAAGCAAATCATTCATAAGTTTTACTATATATATATTATACCCACAGAACATTCCATATAACGTTTACTTACAAAAATATTATGGACTGAATTAGAGTATAGTTATACCAATAATTTAACATCCCATCAAGGTGATACCCCTCCCACAGAAGTAGATAGTCTTGTAAATAGACCTGTTATAGCAGTTCCAAGTGCTCCTCCTTGAGCAAATACCGAAACTGCAATTACTACTACTAGCGCTACAATTATGCCATACTCTACCATTCCCTGCCCTCGCTCATTTGTTTTTAAAACCCTAAAAAGTTCAATCAATAAAAACACCCCCTAATCTTTATAACAATATTAGACCTTGTAATAATGCCATATCCATTCCAAAAATTATAAATCCGGCAAAAGGAATCATATCTGTGCGCTTTAGCTTTTTGCTGATTAATCCAATAGTGCATACAATCCCAATTGAAAGTGCCATCATAAAAAGTAGTGTGGATAAATACTCAAAAGAAGCTATGAATCCTGATACAGTTGCAAGCTTTATATCTCCTGCGCCAAGCTTTGAAGTTCCAAATATTATCGTACTTATTCCAAAAAATATAGCCATTATACCTGCACCTATAAAAGAATTTATTATGCCACTAAATCCACCTATAAAAAATCTAAATATTATACCTACAAAAAATATAATAAGGAGCATCTCATTTGGTATTATACTAATCTTTAAATCGATAAGAGAAATACTAAGTGAAATTCCAATTAATATAATCGTAAATATATATACATATACCGCCACGTCTAATGCCCCTATAATAAATCCGATAGAACCTAGTATTAAACTTATATAAATATATATTGCTTTAGAAAATACTTTTGGCACTTCTAAATTTGACTTTGAACACTTATATTCAATTAATTTGAAGCTGATACTAGGAATACTAAGTCCTAATATAATACTAAAAATTATATATAAATTTATTCTCATATAACACCTCTTTAAGTTTACCTTAATTACTTTTACCCATAAAAAACAAAAACTTTCGAATTTTCTGTAAAAAAATCCAAAAGTTTTTGTTTTTTATTCTTATTTTAAATTCTCAAACGCTTTAAGTAGATTCTGATATGGTATTTCCGTTTCACCATATGTATCGAAATGACCATTTATAAGCTTAGTAACTTTAGGTTGGTATATACTTTCTCTATCCAAATGTTTTGCGAAAGACTCTGCTTTTAGTACCACTCTATTGAGTCTTGATACATGTACTGGCCCTTTTGTCCAAGAAAATTTTATAGTTCCTGCATTTTTAAAATATTTCTCAATAAGCTCAGGCTCTATATTCTCTGCTTCAAAGGATTTTCTTATTCCAGATTTTATATACTGCTCTAAATTTTTAAAATCCTCAATCTCAATTCCATATTTTACAAATCCAAAATGAGTCCTATCATTAACTGCTACCAAAAGTTTTTGAAAATCCACACTTACTATATTGGCACTCCATATAAAAAAATCATCTTGCTCGCTACAATACTTATCTACTTCCACCCCTGAAACTGCCGTAAGTTTTTTTGTGCAACAAATTTGCATAAACTCCCCTCCCAATTATTTAGTCTACACCAAAAAATTTATTTTATATCAACATATATTAATATACCCCAAAAACTGAATTTTATAAAAATAAACTTTTTTATTTACAGCAGTGCAAATAGCTTATATTAATTTTTCCATTTTTAGGATTTTTATATACATAAGCCTCTATTTCAAATACCTTATCAAAAAAAGCTTCTGTAAAAACGTCTTCAACCGCACCTTCTGCAACTATCTTTCCGTTTTTCATAGCATATATATAATCCGAGTATGTCCCTACAATATTCATATCATGAAGTGTAGTAACTACCGTTATATCTAGATGTCTAAGCATATGAATTATTTCTAACTGATATTTTATGTCCAAATGGTTTGTTGGCTCATCTAATACTATAATTTCCGGATTCTGCGCCAGCGCCAGCGCAATCATAACTCTTTGTTTTTCTCCTCCCGAAAGACTCAAAAAGTTTCGCTCCTCCATACCTATAAGTCCCACTTTTTCTAAAGCATTTCTTACAAGCCGTTCATCTTCTTCTCCCAAAAACGCAAATCTACCTAATTTAGAATATCGCCCCATATTTATAATTTCTTTGACCGTAAAGTCAAATTCTACATTATGTTCCTGCGCTACACTCGCCAAAAGTCCTGATAATTCTTTATTTGAAATCCCTGAGATTTCTTCTCCCCTTATATAAATAACTCCTGACTTAGGTTTCAACTCTCTATATATAGTTTTTAAAAGGGTCGTTTTCCCACATCCATTTGGCCCTATAAGTGCTATAAATTGACCCTTATGCGCTTTAAGGTTCACTCCTTTTACTATGTCACAGTTTCCTATACTGCAATTCACATTTTTAATTTCTAGCATTTATTTTCCTCCAAAATTATATGAGCTCTGCTTTAGTAAGAATAAGAAAAAAGGCCCTCCAATAAGCGCAGTTATAACTCCTAATGGAATTTCCTGTGGAGATATGAGCGTTCTTCCTAAAGTATCTGTAAATACCATTAAAATTGCGCCTATAAGCATACTTACAGGTATAACCTTCCTATGGGAAGATCCCACAAACTGTCTTGCTATATGTGGTACCAAAAGCCCCACAAAACCCACTACTCCTATAAAAGAAACAATCGTTCCCGTTAATATCGTCGCAATTACAAAAACTATCCCTACAGTTCTTTCTATGTGTATTCCCATATTTCTTGCTATATTTTCTCCAAGTATAAATAAATCTAAATCTCTTCCAATATAAATAATTATCAGCGTGCAGATAAACATTATGCTTAATGCGACTTTTATTTGAGCATAATTTGCCCCTGAAAGACTTCCTGCTACCCAAAAAATGGCAGATTTAACTAGACTGTCATTTTTTGCATATGTCACCACAAGCGTCGTAAGCGCTCCAAATATAGAAGATACTGCTATTCCAGTTAAAACAAGCTTAGTTTTAGAAAAGCTTTTCGATACATCTGATAGGAAAAATACTAAAAACGAGCTCATCGCTGCCCCAAAAAATGCCCCTATTACAACCGTCATATTCGAACCTAAAAAAGAAAAACCTCCAAATACAATAGCTAGCGTAGCTCCTGCCGATGCCCCTGATGATATTCCTAATATATATGGGTCTGCAAGAGAGTTTCTTGTAAGACTCTGCATAAGCACTCCTGCTAAGGCAAGAGATGCCCCACTTATACAGGCTAATATAATTCTAGGAAGCCTTAATTCATATATTATACTGTCTATGCTACTGTCCCAATATACTTCAAATAAATTCTTCCCCAATATACTATTTATCAAGGATTTGTAGGTTATATCGATGTCAATTTTTACGCTTCCTTGTGTTACTGAAAAAATTACTGCTAAAAAAAGAATTACTGCCAAAACTATAAGTTTTGACAGCAGGCTTTGTTTTTTTATGATATTAAGCATAATAATCCCCTACTAAAATTTTTCTGGATAAAAACTTTTCGCAAGCTTTTCTACCGTAAGTGGCGTTCTTTCTCCAGGATAAAGTTCAGCTAAATCTAACTTTATAAAGTTATTATTCTTTATTGCGGTTACGTTTTTAAGGGCTGAGTTTTCCTTTAGCTCTTTTACTTTTTCTTCAAATGTAAGTCCGCCTGTATTTACTGAGTACTCTAGTACAATTATAGCCTCTGGATTTCTTTTAACAATTTCCTCCCAAGAAACTTCTGGATAGGCCTTTTCTTGGTCTGAAAATATATTTTCGCCCTGCGCTAAATTTATTATCTCATTGTTTATCCCTTTACCAATTACAACTGCACCATTACTCGCTGAGTCATAACCCATAACCTTTACCTTTTTATCTACCTGTGCTGTTTTTTGAGATACTTCCTCAAGCTTTTGTTTTATATTTGCATTTACTTGCTCTGCTTTATCTGAAACTCCAAATATTTTCCCTAAGTTATTAAAATCTTCATATATACTATCTACAGTTGCATCTGCTTCCACTGATCTTGGAATATAGATTTTTATCCCTTTTTCATTTAGCCATTCAAGGCTCCCTACACCCTTATCATTAAAATCGCCACCCCAGCCAATTATAAAATCTACATTATTTGCTAGAATTTCTTCCTTTGATGGATAGGTTTCACTCATAACGGGTACCTTATCATATGAAGCTTGTAGTGATTCCAATACATTATTTTCTGCATATGCGGTTCCTGCCATTTCATTTTCAAGCCCTAATGAAAGCATCATCTCTATCATTGCATTTGTTATTGCAAGCGAATTTTGAGGTTTTTTATCATAAGTCATAGAAAATTTATTTACGCTATCATCATGTCTGCTCGTTTGCACAAAATCTAACGTAAGCGGTTGCTCTAGCGAAATGCTTTGATTCTGATCCGTTTGCGTTTCAGTTGGCTTACTTGTGCATCCTGTAATCATAGTTAGCGATAGTATAGCTATCATACATATTGCCTTTAATCGTTTCATAATACTCCTTCTTTCTTGTCAATATTTAATGTCGTTTTTTTAACGCTTTTATTAGTTTAACACAAATAGACTTTCCTATCAACTCAAGAAGTAGCATAACAAATTATTGATTTAAATATTTACTTATTGTATCTACAAGCCGTTTAACCTCTAACGGTTTACTTAAAAAATCATCAATTCCTACAGAAAAAGCTTTATCCTTGTCCTCCCTCAAAACGCCTGCCGTAAGTGCTACTATTGGAACTCTATTTTCTTTATAAGTTTCTCGTATCTTTTTGGTAGCTTCAAAGCCATCCATATTAGGCATTTGAATATCCATCAGTATTAAATTTATATGCTTCATTCCGTATTTTTGTAGCATTTCCAAAGCTTCCTGACCATCAGAAGCTTCATATATACTAACAAATGGAAAATACGTATCAATTATAGACTTTACTAGCGTCCTATTTGTAATTACATCCTCTGCTATGAGTATCCCTATACTTGACTCATTTAGCTTTATATCTTTTTTAGCCCCCATAGGCCTAATGGCATTATTTTTTGAACTATCATATAGCCCTAGATGTCTCAATAAAATTATTAATTCATCAAACTTAACTGGTTTAGATATAAATTCCAATTCCAATGCATCAAACGCTTCATCTCTATCTTCTAAATTCTTCCCTAAAACTAAAATGGATGTTTTGGATTTAGCCTGTGAGAGTTCCTTTCTTATATATCTAGCTATCTGCATGCCATCCATATACGGTAGGTTTTTATCCACTACAATAAGTTGATAGTCGCCTTCTTGAATTTCTTTGAGTGCACTTATCCCATTTTCAAATACCCTACTTTCAAGCCCTCCATATTTTAGTATTTTTTGAATTGCGATTGCTGATTCCAAATTATCATCAATTATAACTGCTTTACGACTTGTAATCGCCTGTGAATTAATATCAATAAAATTTTCATGTTCAAGTTCTATGCTAAAATAAAATTCACTGCCTTCTCCCCTTATACTTTCAAGATATATTTTCCCGCCCATCTTCTTAGCAATCATATCTGAAATTATAAGTCCTAGTCCCGTACCACCATATTTACGAGTCGTAGAGCTATCTGCTTGAGAAAATGCTTTAAAAAGTTTGGAACTATCTTCTTCAGATATCCCTATGCCAGTATCTTTAACAGAAAAACTGAATTTACCTAAATTTTCATTGATATTTGTATATTCCATGCTGAGCTTAACATATCCACTACTCGTAAATTTCACAGCATTTCCTAATAGATTTATCAAAATCTGTTTTAACCTTTTAGAATCCACCTTTACTATCCTAGGCGCATACATTGATATATCAAGTACCAGTTCTACATCTTTTTGATTAGCATCATATTTAACTATATCCATGGATTCATAAATAATATCCATTATATCATTTTCAATATATTCTATCTCTAATTTACCTGCTTCTATTTTTGAAAAATCAAGTATATCGTTTATGGTATTTAAAAGCACCTTTGCAGAAATATTTATGTCTTTTGTATATTGACGTTGAACTTGATTTAATTCGGTGTTAATTAAAAGATCTGTAAATCCTATAACTCCATTTAAAGGAGTTCTTATTTCATGGCTCATATTTGCTAAAAATAGAGATTTAGATTTACTTGCTTCTTCTGCTATTTTTTTTGCTTTTGATATTTCTTCTAAAGTATTTATCCTCGACCTTACATTTACAAGCAGCTCGCAAAATACACTTAAAATATTTCTTTCTTTTTTAGAATAATTATGTTTTAATTTTACAGAGTCAAATCCCACAAAGCCCCATAAATTTTGATTTTCAATTAAAGGCAGTGTTAATATACTTTGTACCCCCTGTGGTTCTAAAATTTGTCTTATTCCATTATCTTCTGGCATAGCAAACACATCCTCTATGCACATTTCTTTTCCTAATTGATGAGAATCTACCCATTCTGGAATAAGTTCAAGAGGCACTTCTTGAAGATTGTTAATCTCTGGTGATATATTATCTGCACACCACTCAAAAGTATTTTTGCATATACCTAATGAAAAATCATAGTCAAACATATATACTCTATCTGAATTTACAAAACGTCCCATAAGTTCTAGTGCTTTATTTACTTCATTAGATAAAGCTTCTATGGGAATATTAATAAAAGTTTTTGCCATATCAATAAGTACTTCAAGCGTAAATTCAAATTCTTTTTGTTTAGTTATATCAAGTGCCATACCAGTTGCCTTTATAATTTGTCCATTTTCATCCATTATAGGAAAAGCTCTATCGTGAATCCATCTAAGTTCATTATTTTTGTTTCTTATCCTATATTCAATATCAAAATACCCAACTTCAGCTAGTGACTTATATGCATAGTGGACCTTATCCCTATCCGCTGAATGTATTGGCTCAAAAAAAGCATCCGGAGTTTGATATAATGTTTGAGGGGAAATTCCCCATATTTTTTCAAATCCTGGATTTATATAAAGTATCTTATGTTCATTTATATTTCTAAGCCAAAAAACCTCTCCCATATTATCAACTATTTGTCTTAATCTATCTTCACTTTTTTGAAATATACAATCTTCCAAATTATAAACACCCCTTTTTTTCAGTCTTTAGTATTTTTTACCCCTTGCCCTAATCTTATAAACAGCACAAAAAAACTAGAGAACTGAAATTTCAATTCCCTAGCTTATTTTTCTAAAATTAAAACCATATCGTTCTTTCTCCATTTCTGCTAGAAATAAATCCTTAGGAAGTTCATTATCCTCCTGTGGTTTAAGTTTTAAGACCGTATCTTCTAAAACTTTTTCTTCTACTGTTTCCCTATACGCTTTACTATTGGCAAAATCTTCTTCGACATACACGTCTCCTTGACCACTAGATTGTTCAGTTTTTTTTGCAGTTTCAGACGACTCTACATTTTCATCATCTGTATCCACTTCTAACCATTCTTTTATTTTATCTGACAAATCCATAAAATTAGTTGACTCCATAGCATATCGCATGCTATCTGCTTCATAAAGTTCTCTTACCGTTGAAGCTATTCTCGAAGGTTTTCCATCAGATAAGAATTTTATATTTTCAATTACAGTTTTTGCATCTTTTCCCACAATCTCTTTTTGGGACTCATTATAGTCCATTTTGGACTTTTCTGAAGAATTTTCAAATTCCGCGCTAAAACTCCATCTACTTCGCTCATCACTTTCACGTTCACTTATAGCTCTTATTCTCTGATCTTTTTGAATAGCATATATAGTAGAATATCTTGTATTAATAAACATAGAATCACCACCAAACTATAATATTCTTATATTATATATACCCAAAAAACTATTTTTTCTAACTCAGTAAATCAATATTCATTTAAAATTTAATCCATTTTTTCTCTAGGTCACTTTTTTGGCAAAGCTCTATAACCTTTATTGTGTTTTTCGCTTCCAAAGAAGTGATTTCTAAAGTTTCTCCTTGTGAAATAGCTCTATATATATTTTTATAGAACAGTCTATAATCGCCCTTTTCACTTTCTAGTTTTCCAGCTATATTAACTCCATTTACAGTTGTATATATATTACCCCAAATAGCTTTAGGCTCTATTCCCCACGCTTCAATATGTTTAGGAATAGCTCCATTTTTCAAAGCCTCTTCTTGAACATCCATGCCATATTTTACAAAAGACCCAGTTGTCCCTGTAACTATAAATTTGGGTCCAAGTTCTCTTACAAGCATTCCTGATTTCAAAGTCACTTTAAGCTTATCATAAGTTAAAATAAGCTCAAAATTATCTATAATATCTGAAACTTTTCGTTGAGCTCTTAAATCAGCAAAGACCGCCTGAGGCTCTCCAAAAAGATATAGTGCTTGATCTATGAGGTGCACTCCTAAATCATATAGAACGCCTGTACCCGGTCCATTTATTTCTTTCCAAGAATTAGCTTTTAAGGTATCTCTAAACCTATCAAAATGAGCTTCATATTCTACAACGTCTCCTAAAAGTCCACTATTAATTACTTTTTTAACCGTTCTAAAATCACTATCCCATCTCCTATTATGATACACCGTTAATATTTTTTGTTTACGTTCTGACAGCTCAATAAGTTCTTCAGCCTCAAAAGTATCTATCGTGAAAGGTTTTTCAATTATTACATGTTTACCATTTTCAAGTGCACGTTTGGCTAAACTATAATGAGCTACATTTGGAACTGCTATAATAACAAGTTCTACAGTATCATCAAAAATTATATCATCTGGTTCCGAAACTACAATTGCATTTTTAAAATTATCTTTAAGTAATCTTATATTCTCTTCATTATTTACACATACCTTATAAAGCTCAAGCCCTTTCACAGAATCTATTATAGGTGCATGAAAAACTCTTCCTGAGGTTCCATACCCTATAAGACCTATCCGTATAATCCTATCCATATTCCCTCCTACTTTTATATAAAGTTTTTAACTCATAAACATAGTTTTACTTGGATTAAATTCACTCATTGCAAGCTTATACTTTTCCATAGTTTTTTCATCAAAACAAACTATGTCTATCTGCTTATCTCCCATATATCTAATTATCGTCCTTATTGCTATCTTAGAAGCAAGTTCTACCGGAAAAGCATATACCCCTGTACTTATTGATGGGAATGCAATATGATTTATTCCGTACTGATTTGCGAGTTCAAGCGAATTTCTATAGCAAGCTTCAAGTAGCTCTGTCTCATGATTTCCACCGCCTCGCCATATCGGTCCAGCTGTATGAATTATGTACTTTGCATTTAAATTATATCCTTTGGTTATTTTTGCCTCTCCAGTTTTACATCCATTTAGTGTTTTACATTCTTCTAGAAGTCTTGCTCCTGCTGCTTTATGTATAGCTCCATCTACACCTCCTCCTCCAAGAAGCGTTGTATTAGCAGCATTTACTATAGCTTCTGCTTTTGATTTTGTAATGTCTCCCAAAACTATATTTATCCCCATAAAAAACTCCTTTCTAATTAAAATTCAAATTATCTCATATTAAATTAATCATACCCTTAATGGTTCTATTTTTAACAAATTATTTAAACTTCACAAAATTAGACAATAAAAAAAATCTCAAATTATTTTATACCTTACATTTTTGTAAATGGTAAATAATCTAAGATTTCTATAAATGTCTATTTTTTAAATAGTCTCACAAAAATGAGTATATATATTTTCTGCCAAAAGCTCTTCTTCAGTGCCTTTTTTTATCATAACTATTTGTTGCAACAACTTTATAGCATCTTCATTTTCAAAATATCTATGCAGACCTGAGCTCCAAGTTATTTTTTGAGGTATTTCTTCTCCCCAAAATTTTATTTGCTTCGATTCGTCTTCTGAAAGCTTTATTTTATAATTAGGATTAGCAAATAAAAAACCTTCATCACTATTCTTAGTTTTATTGCAACCATCTATTAAAAATGCACCAAAAACACATCTTTCACTTTCTGGCATTTCCGGATTATTTGTAGTCAACACGCACAATCCTCCATTTTGAATTCTACTTAGCTTTATAGGTTTATCTTTATTTTTCCCAGTTTTTACCAAACCTATTTTCAATTTATCCATATCTAACGCTTCATAATTATATTCTTCAAATTTAAAAGCTATATTTACACATGTACTTACATTGCTTTTAGATTTACTGTTTCTTTTGTTTTTTTCAAGTTTTTCTTGTTTTTCATTCTCTTCTTGTTTTTTTATAACTTGAGTTTTAAGTTTTAATTGAGTCATATGAGCATTCACAAGTTCTTGCATAACTTCATCTTTTAGCTTTAAAAATCCATCAAACGCTTCTGGATATTTAAATTTTTTCTCACCCACTTCAAAAGATACATATATATAATTTTTGTCCTGTGCCGTCACTGTCCCTTGTCCATACACATTATTTGTTACACTTTGATTCAATAAATTCATGACAATACCCTCCAGATATCTAATCCTAAAAACATTATTCTTTTCCACATCAAATATCTATCATTTTAAAAGTCCGCTCAAGTTAGATAGTTTTACATACTATCTGAATCATTATAAAGACGAGATTATAAATTTGATATTATTTAGTTATATTCTATTATATCTCAAAAAACGGATAATTACAAAGTTTAAGAAAATTTTTCTCATATCTAAAGTGATATATTTATATTAAACGTAATTTATAGTTCTATTCTTTTTGAACATTTTTCGTTTTTTTCGGATTATTATTCTAGATTTTTTATAATTTAAATGGTACAATTTAAAAGAACTAATTTATTTGAACTTAATGGAGGAAAGTTTTAATGTCTACGAATAATACAAGTTTTTTAGAAAAAACATTTAAATTAAAAGCACACAACACTAATGTGAAAACAGAATTTTTTGCCGGCCTAACTACATTTATGACTATGGCTTATATCCTTGTCGTTAATCCCCTTGTTTTAGCTGATGCAGGAATGGATCCAGGCGCTGTATTTACTGCAACTGCAATATCTGCTGTAGTCGCTACTCTATTTATGGCATTCGTTGCCAACCTACCATTTGTACTTGCGCCCGGAATGGGACTTAATGCATTTTTTGCATATACTGTGGTTGTAAAAATGGGATATTCATGGCAATTTGCACTAACTGCAGTATTTATAGAAGGTATAATATTTCTTTTTCTTACTTTTTTTAATGTTCGTGAAGCTATAATAGATTGTATTCCCGATAATATAAAAAGAGCTATTTCTGTAGGTATAGGTCTTTTTATAGCTATAATAGGATTTTCAAATGCTGGAATAATAAATAATACTGGTGCTACACTTTTAAGTTTAGGAAATCTTTTAGAAGGCTCGGCACTTGTAGCTATTTGTGGTATTATTATTACAGGAATATTATTAGCTAAAAATGTCACTGGTGCTATATTTTTCGGAATAATTTCAGCTACAATAATTGGGATTCCTCTTGGCGTAACTATAATTCCTGATGGATCTTTATTTAGCATTCCTACAAATCCAAATTTTTTAGCTTTTGAATTTGAGCATATTCTTTCAACAGATATGATTATAGTAGTATTTACATTCTTATTTGTAGATTTATTTGATACCGTAGGAACACTTATAGGAGTATCTACAAAAGCTAATATGCTAGATGAAAATGGCAAAGTTCCAAATGTAAAACAGGCCCTATTTGCAGATGCTATAGGTACTACGTTTGGTGCTCTGATGGGAACTTCTACTGTAACCACCTATGTAGAATCTGCTTCTGGAGTTGCAGAAGGCGGAAGAACTGGCTTAACAGCACTTACTTCTGCAGGTTTCTTTTTCTTGGCTCTATTTTTATCACCACTATTTTTAATGGTTCCAAGTGCTGCAACTGCACCTGCACTTGTTATAGTAGGACTATTTATGATGAGCCCTATCAAAGAAATTGACTTTGATGACTTTACAGAGGCTATTCCTGCTTTTCTTACAATAACTATGATGCCATTTGCCTACTCTATTTCAGAGGGAATAGTATTTGGTATAGTTTTCTATGTATTGTTAAAGATGTTTACCGGAAGAATAAAAGAAGTGCACAAAGTGACTTTTGTATTAGCAATAATATTTGTAATTAATATAATTATGAATCACAGTTAATATTATCGAAAGGATGTGGGGATTTGAAAATATTTCACCTCAGTGACCTTCACCTTGGAAAAATTGTAAACAATTTTTCTATGCTTGAAGATCAAGCCCATGTTTTAAATCAGCTCTACACTCATATTGAAAATGAAAAACCCGATATAGTTCTTCTTGCTGGAGACTTGTATGACCGTGCAATACCTCCAGTACAAGCTATAGAGCTTTTAAATCAAATGTTTTTTAATATTATAAAAAAATTAAATACCCCTATAATTGCAATTTCTGGAAATCATGACAGTAGTGAACGTATTGATTTTGCAAGTATATTACTTCAAGATAGTCAGCTTTATATAAGAGGGGTATTACAAAAAAATATAGATAAAATCACATTACAGGACATTCATGGTCCTGTAAATTTTTATCCCATCCCTTTTGCAGAACCTGCAATTATAAAAGAACTATTTGAAGATGAATCTCTAAAGTCTTTTGATAATGCTATGGAAAAACTCATTTCTAATATAGATTTATCAATAGACAAAACTCAGCGTAATATAGCTATTTCGCATGGCTTTATTACGTATATTAATGAGTCTGGTCAGGATGAATTTGAGCTTGAAACAAGCGAATCTGAAAAAATACTGTCAATTGGAGGCGCAGACCATATAAATGCTTCTAATTTTGATAGCTTTGATTATACTGCACTGGGACATCTTCATGGTCCTCAAAAAGTAGGCAGTGATAAAATAAGATATAGTGGTTCTCTGATTAAATATTCATTTTCAGAAACCCATCAAAAAAAAGGAATTACTGTAATTGAGCTTTTTGAAAAAGGTAATCTAAAAATCGATTTTATTCCTTTTGAGTTGAAACGAAATTTTAGAATACTAGAAGATACGCTTGAAAACATTATAAAATCTGCTGAATTTGATACTAATAGAGATGATTATATAAAAGCTATTATTACCGATAAAGGCGAACTTTTAGACCCAATGGCTAAGCTTCGTTCAGTTTATCCAAATGCTATGGAGCTTGTAAGAAAAGAGCGCTATGTAATAAGCAAAAATACCGAGCGTTCAATCACTAACATAGCTCAAAAATCAAAGCTATCGCTCTTTGAAAGTTTTTATGAGGAAATGACTGGCGAAAAATGTACGGATTCAGAGCTTGATATAATAAAGCCTATCATAGATAAAGTTGAAAGGAGTGAATTATAATGAAACTTCAACAACTTATAATATCAGCATTTGGCCCCTATGCTAATAAACAGATTTTAGATTTTGAAACCAATTTAAACGGCAAAAATATGTTTGTAATATCAGGTAATACAGGCGCTGGTAAAACGACTATTTTTGATGCTATAAATTTTGCACTTTATGGAAATGCCAGCGGTAGCGAACGTGATGGAAAATCTTTAAGAAGTGACTTTGCCTCTCCAGATACGGATACTGAAGTGGAGCTTTGGTTTTCTATAAGAAATAAAGAATACTATATAAAGCGCTGCCCTCAGTATGAAAGACCTAAACTTCGTGGCGATGGCATTACTAAAAAATCTGCCTACGCTGAGATGAAATGTATCACTGACAATAAGGTTCTTACTGGCTATAATGATGTCAGCAGCGAGGTTGAAAAAATTTTAGGTATAAATTCTGCCCAATTTAAACAGCTTGTAATGATTCCTCAAGGCGAGTTTAAAAAACTTTTAAATGCTGATAGCAAAGAAAAGGAACTGATCTTTAGAAAAATATTTTCTACAGAAACCTTTGAGCAAATTCAAAAACAAATTGTAGAAAAAGCAAATATTTTGAGTTCTCAAATTGGAGATTTCCAAAAAAATAAGGCCAATGCGGTGCAGCGATTTATTTACGAAGATGAAATTACAAAAGAACTTCTTTCTGCACAAGTATTAAATTACGATGCTATCTTAAAGCAATTTGGGCTTATATCTTCAGCCGATGAAAGTAATAAGCTTGAACTTCAAAAACAACTTGAAGTCCTTAATCGCGAGTTAGAAAACCTTAAAGAAACTCTGGTAAAAGAAGAAAAATATCAAAATAGCCTTTTAGTTTTAAATAAGCGTAAAACTTATTTTGAAGATTTGTCAAAAGAAATTACAAATCTAATAATAATACTAAAGGATTCAGAAATCGAGCTACAAACTCAGAAAAAAAGAGAAGTCGAAAAGTTACAGCTTACAAAAAATTTGGATAAACTTTTACGGCTAAAAGCAAAGACTGTAGAATTTTCGCAAACAGAAACCCTTTTGAAACAGCTATATTCTGAAATAAAAAACCTTGAAAACACATCTTTTGAGGTTCAAAAAAAATATACTGAAACCGAAAGTTCCCTAAAAAGCATATCTGAAGATATAGATAAAATTACCAATTTAAGCCTTGAAAACTTGAAGCTTGAAAATGAACTGCTCTCTCAAAGAGAACTTTATAGCAAAATAAATTCACTTATAACTAATTCTGACAAGTTTAAAGAGCTTATATGTAAACATTCTGAAGAAGCACAGCATTTCCAAAAAATCGAAGCTGAATTTAAAGCTGCTAAAACAAACTTTGAAACTATAGATGATGATTTCAAAAAAAATAAAGCAGGTATTTTGGCTGCTACGCTTAATGATGGATGTCCCTGCCCTGTATGTGGTGCTTTAGAACATCCATCCCCTGCAAAATTAGATACTGTAGCTATAAGTGAACAGGATGTAAAACAAGCTAAGCTTAATTTCGACAAATTCACAAAACTTAGAGATCATAGTTTTCAATCACTTACAGCCTTAAAACAAAATGCAGATTCTATAAAAGAAAATCTAATTTTGCCTTCGCTTAAAGAAATTTTAAAGCTAGATGAATTTGAAGCTATCGATGATTTTTATAAAAAGTTAAGCTTAATGAAAACTGAAATAACCGAAAAAGGCAAGCTTACTAAAGCATCTTTTGATGAAAATGCAAAAATAATAGTCCAAAAAGATAAGTTATTAGCTCAAAAAAAAGAAGCTGAAGCGTTGCTTGTGACGCTTAGGGAAAATGAAAACTCAGCTCAAAAAAACTTAGAGTTTAAAAAAATCGACGCTTCTGCTATAAAAGAAAAACTTAACGCTATAAGTCTTGAATTTGATGGTGAAATCCAAAAGCTTGAGCAGCTTGAAAATCAGGAAAAAGAAATAAAATCAGCCATAAAAATAATCGAGGAAACACTTTCTAAAGCAGAACAAAATCACAACAATCTAAAAACTAGATTTGATAATTTATCAGGCCAAAAAAGTGCAGTCAAATCAGAAATTATTGAACTCGAAGCTCAGTCTGCTACGCTTAAAACTGAATTTGAAGCTATGCTTGTAAACTTTGAAGAAATTCGAGTATCAGAAATTTTAGCGCAGAAAAAGCACGAATATCAAACTCTAGAGAATGAAATTAAAAACCTTGAATTTAAAATTTTAAACAATCAAAGAATTATAGGCGAAATTCAAGCTTTGAGCCAAAATACCACTAAGCTTGAGGAAGAATTTAGAACGATTGGATATCTTGCAAATATAATAAAAGGTGAAAATGCTGCAAAGACGAGTTTTGAAAGATATGTTCTATCGTCTTATTATGAAGATATAATAAATGCTGCCAACCTTAGATTTTCTAAGATGACTACCGGGCGTTTTGAACTTTCAAGAAAACAGGAAGTATCTGATGCTCGTAAAAAAAGTGGTCTTGACCTAGAAGTTTTTGACAATTATACCGGAAAATCAAGAGATGTCAAAACCCTTTCTGGTGGAGAAGCTTTTAAAGCCTCACTCTCAATGGCACTAGGACTTGCAGATGTAGTTCAATCCTATGCCGGTGGCATACAGCTTGATACAATGTTTATTGATGAAGGATTTGGAACGCTTGACCCCGAATCCCTTGATAAGGCTATAGAATGTCTAATAGAGCTTCAATATGACCAAAGAGTCGTGGGAATAATATCTCACGTTCCTGAGTTAAAGGAACGTATAGATGCTAAACTTGAAGTAAGTATGACTAGTAGCGGAAGTAGAGCTGAATTTAAGATAAACTAACACAACTGGGGCTGCCAATTTGACAGCCCCTTTTATTTAAAGTAGTGAAAGTACATTGCTTACTTGAAGTCTTATCCCTTCAAGTATAGCTTCTTCTGCTGGATAAAAATACTCATTGTGAAGGTCTATAGCTTCCATATTAGGTTGCTTTACGCCTATCTCAAAAAAACATGAAGGTACAGTTTTCGCAAAGTACGAGAAATCCTCCGCTCCCATATTTGGAAATTCCTTATCAATTACATTTTCACTGCCTATAATATTTATCATATTTTCTTTTAGTTTTAGAGTTAGCGCTTTATCATTTATCAGTGGCGGATAACTCTCTGTGATTTCAAGCCTTGCACTGCCTCCCATAGCTGAAGCTATCCCCTCTACAATAGTCTTGATTTTATTTTTGGTAAAGCTTCTCATTTCTTCATCTAAGGTTCTTATTATTCCACTTAATTCTACCCTATCTGCTATTATATTTTCCTTAACTCCCCCATTTATGCTCCCTATTGTAACTACTGCCGATTCAACAGGAGATATATTTCGGCTTATAATACTTTGAAGCGCTATTACTATATTGGCAGCAATAAGAATTGCATCTACGCCCTTATCTGGACTTGCTCCATGAGAAGCTTTCCCACTTACAATTATTTTAAACATATCTGAACCTGCATATAGCTTTCCCGATTTAAGCTCTACTTTCCCCACCTCGAAGTGTGGATTTACATGTATTCCTAACACATGCTCCACTGTTGGATTTTCCATGCAGCCTTCATCTATCATGCGTTTTGCGCCCCCTGTAGTTTCTTCTGCAGGTTGGAAAAAAAGCTTTACATTCCCATCTAAACTTTCTCTCATTTCACTTAATATTTTGGCAGTTCCTAGCAAAATTGCAGTATGTAGATCATGCCCGCAAGCATGCATAATGCCTTTATTGACACTTTTATAGGGTGTATTCGTCTTTTCTTCTATCGGAAGTGCATCAATGTCCGCTCTAAGAGCAATTGTTTTTTGAGACGATTTCCCTCGTATAAAGCCCACTACTCCCGTAGCTGAACTCCCTGATTTATATTCTATATTATATTTCTCCAAGTATTGACATATAGTTTCTATAGTTATGAATTCTTCATTTCCAAGTTCTGGATACATATGAAGCTGCCTTCTAAGCGCTATAATTTCTTCTCTTAAATTTTCTACTGCTATATTTATTTCATTTACGTTTATATCCATCCGCATACCTTTCTACTAAAGTTTATAGTTTTAATATTTATTTTACCTCAATTTGCAATATTTTTAAACTAGATATATTACATTAATAAATTTTATAATAATTATATTTTTATCAATTGTAACTTTTTTGTAACCTTTTGCAATCTTATTGATATATAATACTATTAAGAAAGTAATGTCAAAACAAATTAAGTATTAATTATATTCATTTAACATTAAATTATAAATTGGGAAAAATCCCTAAATTTCGGAGGCGTATTATGAGCAAAATAGTTTTTGTAGGAGCTAACCATGCTGGAACAGCAGCAATAAACACTGTACTTGATAATTACAAAAATAATGAAGTAGTAGTTTTCGACAGAAATAATAATATCAGCTTTTTAGGATGTGGCATGGCACTTTGGATAGGAAATCAAATCGATGGTCCTGAGGGATTATTCTATTCATCAAAAGAAGCTATGGAGAAAAAAGGTGCTAAGGTTCACATGGAAACTGAAATTAAAAATATTGATTTCAAAAATAAAGAAATCTTTGCAATAGATAAAAATGGAAAAGAGATTAAAGAAAGTTATGATAAATTGATTCTAGCTACTGGTTCACTTCCAATATCTCCAAACATTCCAGGAAAAGACCTTGAAAATGTTCAATTTGTAAAACTATATCAAGATGCTGAGCAAACTATAAAAAGACTTGAAGACCCTGCTATAAAGCATGTAACTGTTGTGGGCGCTGGATATATTGGAGTAGAGCTTGCTGAAGCATTTGAAAGATGTAATAAAAAAGTTACTATGATAGATTTTGCAGATACTTGTCTATCTAAATACTATGACAGCGAATTTACAGATTTAATGAGAAAAAATCTAGAAGACCATAATATTGAACTTCAATTTGGTCAAAAAGTACTAGAAATAAAAGGAGATAAAAAAGTAGAATCAATAGTTACTGATAAGGGCGAGTACAAAACTGATATGGTAATTTTAGCAATCGGATTTATGCCAAATACCCAGCTTGGAAAAGATTCACTTGAGCTTTTTGGAAATGGGGCTTACAAAGTAAACCTTCGTCAAGAAACAAGCCTTAAGGATGTATATGCTATAGGCGACTGTGCTACCCTTTATGATAATGCCATTAGAAATACCAACTATATCGCTCTTGCTACAAATGCAGTAAGAAGTGGTATAATCGCTGGCCACAACGCTTGCGGAACTGAGCTTGATTCAATAGGGGTTCAAGGTTCAAATGGAATATGCATTTATGACTTAAAAATGGTATCGACAGGTCTTACTTTAGATATGGCGAAAAAAGCTGGTTTTGATGCTGTATCTACTGATTTTCAGGATAATCAAAAGCCTGAGTTTATAAAAGAAAATAATAGCGTAAAAATACGTATTGTTTATGATAAAACTACTAGAAGGGTTCTAGGCGCTCAAATGGCTTCTCACGAAGATATTTCTATGGGAATTCATATGTTCTCTCTAGCAATTCAAGAACAAGTTACTATAGATAAACTTAAGCTTCTTGATATATTCTTCCTTCCTCACTTTAATAAGCCATACAACTATATAACAATGGCTGCACTTTCAGCAGAATAACCCTAAAATAAAAAACCTAGATTATTCAAGCACTCATAAGCAGTGTTGATAATAGTAATCTAGGTTTTTTCTATACATATTTACATATTCACTATTACATTAAGTTCTTGTGATTCTTTTTCAAGCTCTATAGAAGCATTCGCACTTTCTTGTGCCACTGCAGAGTTATTTTGCACAATCCCTGAGATTTGTTCTAAAGCCTGAGATATCTGACCTATAGACAGTGCCTGTTTTTGTGAAGCTTCTGTTATGTTTGAAATAAGGCTAACAGATTCTCTTGCACTTTCAATTACTGAAAGTAATGAGTTTGCTGTTTGGTCTGCAATTTGTTTTCCTCTTGCTACAGAATTTATTGATTCTTCTATAAGCTTTGTAGTATTTTGCGCGGCTTCTGCACTTTTTACCGCTAGATTCCTAACCTCATCCGCTACTACCGCAAAGCCCTTTCCTGCCTCTCCCGCCCTTGCCGCTTCTACTGCAGCATTAAGTGCAAGAATATTGGTTTGGAAAGCTATTTCATCTATAGTTTTTATTATCTTACTTATCTCTTCAGATGAATGGGTTATCTCATCCATTGCCTCCATCATTTTTGCCATCTGATCGTTGCTTGATTCTACTTTCTGCTCAGATTCTATGGCTATAACATTTGAAGCTTTAGCATTTTTAGCATTATTTTCTACTTCTTCAAATACCTCATTTATAGTTGCTGATAGTTCTTCTATTGAACTTGCCTGTTCTGTTGTAGACTGAGATAAATCCATAGACACTGACTTTATTCCCTCTGAATGTCTTTCTATATTTGAGGAAACTAGCCTTACTTTATCAAGAATTTGCCCCTGTCTTTCCATAAGTTCTTCTGTCTCAAATATCTTTTCTTTGATACTATTTACCATGAGATTTATTTGTTCGCTTAGTTTTTCAAATTCAGGGCAGGTCTTTACATTAAGCTGTGCCTCTAAATCGCCATGTGTTATAAGTTCTAGCGTGTCATCTATTTCAGTTATTCCGTCTATTACTAACTTCTTCAGAAGTCTATAAACTGCCTGTGCTAAAATTGCGCATAGAATTACAAATGATAGGAAATTTACTACTATTTGCGAATTTCGCTGTCTAAATATCTCTTTTGTCGGAATCGCAGTAAAAATAACCTTGTTTTGGTATTCTTCTTTACTAAATATCATTTTAGTGCCATCGATTCTTGTAATTCCGCTATTTTTAGTTGAAGAAACTATTTTATTATCTATAGCCGCTTCTTCCAAAGTTTTTCCAATAAGGTCTTTGTTTTTATGTGCGATTATAGTTGAATTTTCTTTATCAATTGCAAAAGCATATCCAGTTTCGCCTATTATGTATTTATCAAGTACTACATCGATCTTATTTTTTGCTATAGCTTCTTCTAATCGCTTTGGTTCCATACCTATTTGAACTATTCCTGGCTTATCAAACCTTGCTACACTTACATACTGATAAAGCACGCCTTTAGTTCCGTTTACAGCAGGTTCTTGAGCTAATTCAAAATTCTTATCTTTTAGTGCTGGAAGAAACGGTTTAGTCTGTTCATTGGAACTAAAATCAAACCCAAATATTTCAGGTACCGTCCCCCAACTTAAAATACCTTTTTCATCAGTTATGTGAAATTGATCTACATCCATTAATTTAGCAATCCTATTCATTTCTGAAAGGTTATTCAAAATATCTGGTTTTTTTGAAATCATATACGCAAAGGCTCTCGTCTTTTCAAGATATTCTTTGTCTATAGTTTCTGTAAGCGCTTTGATTTCAATTTCATTGTTTTCAAGATGAGATACTATTTCATCTAATCTTATGTCACAATTTTTTACTGCACTTCTTTTTGCTAATTCATTCTGTATCAAAAATATGCTACAGCTGGATATTAATATACCTAAAATCATAATCATAGATAAAACTTTAACAAATTTCTTTTGCACTTAAATTCCTCCATATTCTTTAATCGTAGTGATTTCAATATTAATATACTAGAGGATTATAGTCAATCAAATTTAAGCTTTTTTCGATAAGATTGGTACTATTCTATGAGTTTAACATTTGTTTTTGTTATAAAATGCTAAATCAAAATTGATAAAATTTATAACAAAACTGAAAAACAAAGTTTATTAGACTTCAGTTTTCCAGTTTAAAGTTTGTATTATTTAAGTTTAAATCCAGATACAAGTTCATTTAGCATATCAGTTTGAGTTGAAAGTTCTTCTGCAGTAGCGGCGCCTTCTTCACTTGAAGATGCCATAGTCTGTATAAGTGTAGCAAGTTCTTCTATGTCTCTATTTATTAAGAGTACTGAGCTTGTCTGTTTATTAGAAGCTTCCGACACTTGATTCATTATGCCTAAGACATTCTCACTTTTTTCATAAATTTCATTTAAAAGCTTGCTCATTACGCTCGCATGATGATTACCTTTTTGCGCCGCTAAAACTGAGTTTTCAATTAAGTCCACTGTATTTTTTGCAGCTTCAGTTGTCTTATTTGCAAGGTTTCTGACTTCATCAGCTACTACAGAAAAGCCTTTACCTGCTACACCTGCCCTTGCCGCTTCAATTGCTGCATTAAGCGCAAGTATATTGGTTTGAAACGCTATATCTTCTATAGTCTTTACAATTTTTTTAATTTCCTCTGAAGTTTGATTGATGTCTCCCATAGAAGCTACTAAATTCTCCATTTCAGCATTGCCACTTTCTACAGTGCTTACCGTATCATTAAATAGCTTTTCAGTTTCTATTAGACTTTGGTTGTTTTTTTCAGCGTCTTTTGATATTTCTGTAGTTATATCGATTAAATCATCTATAAGTTGGGTTTGAGAATTTGTTCCCGATGCAATCAATTGTGCATTTTGCGCTACTTGTGCTGATGCTAAATTAACATTTTCAGAGGCACTATTTACCTGTTTTAAAGTATCTGACATGTGTTTTGAGAAATTTTCTATAGAATTTTCTATAGATACAAAATCTCCTACAAAATCTGTTTGTATTTCTATATCAAAATTTCCGTTTGACATTTCATACATGGTTCTATCTATTTCATTTATATATTGACTTATATTTCTTACCGCTAAATTTAAAGTATTTATAAGCTGTCCAAACTCATTCTCTTTATCCGAATATATATCTATAGAAAGATTTCCTTTTTCAAGCTCCTTTATTGCTAGTGTTGCTTCAACCACTGGATTTATCGCATCTTCAATAATCTTTTTTGAAAGTATAAGCGCTGCTAACGCTATCATAGATATAGCCACTACACAGATTATTAAGGTTTTTATTATATCATAATTTAAATCATTACTGGTTTCTGCTGCCATAGTTGCATATTCATCTGATATAGTATAAAGATTATTTACAATTATATCTACCGTCGGTACTATCTCTTTTAGGTATATTTTATAAGCTTCTTTTTTATCATTAACTTTTAAATCAAGTATACGCTTAGCACCAATATGAATTTTTTCATGAAGCGGAATTATTTCATTCAAAGATTTTTTTATATTTTCATTCTCGATTTTATCTACGTTCTGACCTTTAAGCCAAGTTCCAAATGAACACGTTTCTGGATCAAGACTTCCTTTAAACTCTGATTCTGAATTTATTGATGTATTAAGCGATTCTACCCATTTAACATGAGCTGTAGCACTGTTTAGGGTCTCTCTACTTGATTTTGCAAATTCATTTTGGACTTTATTTAGTTTGTAAATGTCATACATTCCATAGACTACTACAGTTCCTCCTAATAATATGGCTGCAATTATTAATGCAAAATATTTTTTAATCTGTGCTTTAAGTGATTTTTTCATGTTTTTATTTATGAGATATCTCATTTCCTTTCTATGTTATTATTTATGTTCTATTAATTTAAAAATCAATTTAATATAATAATAACATAGTTTTATAAACATTTCAAGCTTATTGATAATAATTACCAATAAGCTTGAAATCTAATTTTAAATATATTAGCTAAACTATATTAAATCTAGATATAAGTTCTTTAAGACTTGAGGACTGATTTGATAATTCCTCACTTGTAGCACTGCTTTCTTCTGCAGTTGCTGCTATAGTCTGAGTTACTCCAGAAATTTGCTCTATATCATTTTCAAGCTCTTTTACTTCATTTGCCTGCATTATAGATTCTAAAGATACATCTGAAATAACAGTCACTACCTCATTTATTCCATTTGATACTATATCTAGCGACTCTGCGGTTTCATTAACTATCTTTACGCCTAATTCCACCGCACTTATAGATTCCTCAATCAGCGAGGTCGTATTTTGTGCCGCTTCTGCGCTTTTTGAAGCAAGATTTCTAACTTCATCCGCCACTACTGCAAAACCTCTTCCCGCTTCACCTGCTCTTGCCGCTTCTACAGCAGCATTTAATGCAAGAATATTGGTTTGAAACGCTATATCTTCTATAGTTTTTATTATTTTTCCAATCTCAGCTGAGCTTTCACTTATATTCCTCATAGCACTTATCATTTCCTGCATTTTTGAATTACTATTATAGGCCTCGTCTCCTAAATTAAGTACCATTTTACTTGCATCATCTGTTTTTTGAGAACTGTTTTGAATTTTAGTAGAAAGCCTCTCTATGCTATAGTTCAAATCCTCTATAAAAGCATTTTGAGATGCTGCTCCACTAGCTAAAGCCTGCGCACTCGAGGATACTTGATTAGAGCCTTCATCAAGCTGTATCGACGCATTATTTATCTGACTTATAACGCTACTCATAGATGATGCAAATTCTTCTATACTGTCTTTAATCTCCTCAAAATCCCCACTAAATTCGATTTCTGTACTCAATTTAAAATTACCAGATTCCATTTCTCCCATATATCGCTTTATTTCGTCTATATAGTCATGTAGTGAATTTACCATTGATCTCATATCTTCTGAAAGAATCCCGATTTCATCATCTGCTTTGTAATCAAGTTGTACATGAAGATTTCCATTTGATATTTGAGCTATTTTTTTACTTATTTCTAGTACTGGATTTATAACTTGAGAAATAACTTTTTGTCTTGTTATTATAGCTAGCATAAAAGCTGCTATAACCGTAAGTCCCGCTAAAAAAATTCTTATTCTTATAGACTTTTCAATATTTAGCATATTTTCGTGAATATTTTTTTCGGATTGTTCTTTCAATAAATCTACATTGGAATTTATTTCTTTTGCATATCTATCAAACTCACCCATTAACTTATTTCCATCATCTGTCCCAAATGCTATATATTGTTTAGCCATTTCTCTTCCTACTTCATAATATGGTTCAAAAGAACTAGAAATATCATCAAGTAAAGTCTCATCAGAGCTATCTAATATCCTTATTTCTTTTATTACTTCTCTCACTACATTTGCATATTTTTCCGCTTCATCAAAGCCATCATCATATCCTTTTTCTCCTCTAGTGGCACTTATATCAGTTAAGTACTGCTGAACTTGAACTACATTAAATTTTAATTCATCTGATTTTTTTACAAGTTCAAATTGAGTTTGCTCCATATGTTTTATATTTTCTAAACTTTTTAAAAGTCCAAAAACTTGAAATCCTATAGATATTAAAAGTAAAAATATTATAGAATACACCGAAGCTAATAGCTTCCATTTTATACTTTTTGTCTTATTTGTTATCATATTTTTCCACCTTCGCTATTTGTTTAGTTAGTTATCACTAACCCCATACTAAGATACCACTGAAATAGCCTCTATGTCAATTATTTTTTAACTTTATTTTTATATTAAAATAATGTATAATATATAAGTCTTATAATTATTTAGTATTAGAAGGAGAATTGTAATGAATATTTTGGTTAGTGCCTGTCTTTTAGGATTGGATTGTAAATATTCCGGAAAAAATAATATAAATGAAAAAATTGTAAAACTAAAAGATAAATACACTCTCATTCCAGTTTGTCCTGAACAACTAGGCGGACTGTGCACTCCTAGAAATCCTGCTGAAATAAAAAATGGCTTAGTCATTGATGCATATGGAAATGATCTTACCGAAAATTTCCAAAAAGGAGCTACAGAAACTTTAAAGTTATCCCAAATACTGAATTGTCATATTGCTATATTAAAAGCCAATAGCCCTTCCTGCGGTTTTGGAAAAATATATGATGGCACTTTTCAAGGAAATTTAATTCCAGGAATAGGCCTTACTGCAAAATTACTTCAAGAATCAGGAATAACAGTAATCTGCGATGAAGATATAATGTAATTATTTTATAGTATAAAAATAGCTACAGATACATTATATATGTATTCTATAGCTATTTTATTATCTAAATTAAAATAAGAGTCTTTTATCTCCTACTCTTCTAGTAAGTTTTATTCTATCAAAATAATCTAAAAGTGCTATTGTAAATTTTCTACTCAATCCATATTTATCTCTAAAATCATTCATCGTAATGCCTTTGTTCTGCTCAATAAACTCTTTTATTTCTTGATGGAATTTATCTACAACTTTTTTATCATATATCAAGTCTTCACTTACTCTAACAATTAACTGTTCTTCTAAAAGACCTTCTATAACCTCTTCTTTTTCCTTGGTGTCTATATAGTCCTTTACAAGACTTGGCGTCATACCCTCAGTTTGAAGTCTATTTAGAATTTCATCCTTAAGCTTTTGCTTTTCAGGGGTATATACAATTGTAAAAGCCTTGAGTTTTATTATACTCTGATTTAAAACTATCTCTTTAAGCTTCATAAGTTCTTCCAAAAATACATCATATTCCCTAGGTTTCAGCTTAAGTCCCAATCTAGATTTAAATTCTTCTCGGCTCATTCCCTGCTTCAAAGGATTTTGATTATGATATTGCGCTAATACACTTTCTCCATTTTGAGCCATAGCCTCAAAATTTTTAAAATGAATAACAGGTCCTCCAACTACTACAACTTTGTTTTCTTTCTTAAGTTCCTCAATTTGTTCTTTTATAAGTTCTTGAGAAAATGTAAGTTTTTCAACTATTTGTACTACAGTTACAAAATCCTTTACCGAGTTTAAATAATTCTCTATTACATCTTTAGGAGAACCATCTTCTTTTATCTGAAAAGCTTCTACTAGATTCTCATCTGCCGCAGAGTGTTTTTTAGGGTTTGCATCTAAAATAACACCTCCGCCTATTGTCTCCATAGGGGAGTAAGTTCTTATTACTATTTTATCAAGAGCTTTGCATGCAAGTTTTTCTTCTA
Organism: Proteocatella sp.; assembly: GCA_041738345.1. Taxonomy (GTDB): domain Bacteria; phylum Bacillota; class Clostridia; order Peptostreptococcales; family Filifactoraceae; genus Proteocatella. The sequence goes on along the minus strand of JBGSPX010000009.1, from coordinate 27,644 downwards.
ACCTTATTTGCACATAGCTTTCCTGCCCTCTTGGAATTATATTTCCTTCAAGCGGAACTATTCTTCCTAAGATTTCTCTGGCTCCATGATAAAGTCTTATTCTGTCCCAATGTTCTATATCCTTACTCGCTTCTTTTATTACTCTTATTTTGCAGTCTATCATCATAGTAGGACTCATGGAGTTTATCGTTGCAAGTATATCCCCTCGTTCAAGCTTATCTTTTTCTACATTTGCAAGATTTATCGCTACTCTTTGGCCGGCATATGCTGCTTTAGCCGGCTTTGAATGAACTTGAACCCCTCTTACTTTAGCCTTTAGTTCTTTTGGGTATATTATAAGTTCATCATCTGGCTTTATAGTGCCTTCTACAAGTGTTCCTGTTACTACACTTCCAAAACCTTTTACACTAAAAATTCTATCTATATACATCCTTACAGGTGCATCTTCATTTCTGCCTTCTACCTCTTCGCTTACTTGCTTTATAAGTTCTACAAGTTCATCCAAACCTTTTCTTGATATAGAATCGACATGAACACATGGCGCATTTTCTAAAAATGTACCTTCTACAGAGCTTCTTATATCGTCTTCTACAAGCGGAAGGAAATCTTCTTCTACATTATCTATTTTTGTTATTACTATAATTCCTTTTTTAAGCCCTATTAAATCCAAAATATCCAGATGTTCTTTAGTTTGAGGCATAACCCCTTCATCTGCCGCCACTACTAACATAACTAAATCCATACCCGCTACTCCTGCAAGCATGTTTTTTAAAAACTTCTCATGGCCCGGAACATCTATTATTCCAATTCGTTCTTCCTCTGATATATCAAAGTGAGAAAATCCTAAATCTATAGAAATTCCACGTTTTTGTTCTTCTTCAAGCCTATCGGTATTTATTCCTGTAAGGGCTTTTATAAGAGTGGTTTTCCCATGGTCTATATGACCTGCCGTTCCTACAATTATGTGTTTCATATAATTCCCTTTCAAGTTTATTTTAGTATTTCAGATAATTTTTGAGCTACAATGCTCATCTCTTGTTCAAAAATAGTTCTTACATCCAAATAATAGGTCTCATTTGCAATTCTTCCCACTATATGTGGACTATTGAGCCTCATCTGCTGTTCAAGCTCATTAACTGACATTTTTTTAGGATTTACAGCGAGTGCATAGGTATCCATATACTGTGCTGGGAGTGAACCGCCTCCTACTTGAGATTTATGTTCTACCACATTTATACTTGCTGATTTTTCTTCAAATTCAACCAATTTTAGTAGCTGTTCTGCTTTTTGTTTTAAAGCTTCTGGCTTTTGAGAAAGCATCGCAAGTACTGGTACATTTTTTTCTAGATTTTCTTTATCCAAGTATAGACTAAGCGTCATAGCAAGCGCTGATATCGTCATTTTATCTACTCTAAGTGCTCTCAAGAGATTGTTTTTTTTCATCATCTCTATATATTTTGCTTTTCCTACTATTACTCCACATTGAGGTCCACCCAAAAGTTTATCCCCACTAAAGGTAACTATATCTGACCCTTGGTTTAATGAATCTAAAATAGTAGGTTCGTATTCTAGCCCATATTTTCTTAAATCCAAAAATACTCCACTTCCTAAATCATCAATTATTGGAAGATTATACTTATCTGCTAAAGGTTTTAAATCACTTATAGAAACTGCTTCTGTAAAGCCCATCATTTTAAAATTACTTGTATGAACCTTCATAAGTGCTGAAGTGTTTTCGTTTATTTCTTCTTCATAATCTCTTATATGAGTTTTGTTAGTACTTCCAACCTCTTTGAGATATGCCCCACTATGAGCCATAACCTTTGGAATTCTAAATGAGCCTCCAATTTCTACAAGCTCGCCTCTTGATACAATGACTTCTTTACCCTTGCACATAGTAGAAAGTACTAACATCACCGCCGCCGCATTGTTGTTAACTACGATCACATCCTCTGCGCCTGTAAGTTTTAGAATTAGTTCCTTTAAGTGGTCATGTCTTGAGCCTCTTGAGCCTTTTTCTATATCGTATTCTAAATTACAATAGCCATAAAGGATTTCATCAAATTTTTCTTTTACGCTAAGTGACATCGGAGCTCTTCCTAAATTTGTATGAAGCACTACACCTGTGGCATTTATTACTTTTTTTAGTCCAAAATCAAAATCACTATTTAATCTATTCTTTATATTATCTATTAAATTTTGAATGTTTATTTCATCATATGAATATATATCTTTTAAAATCTGAACTCTTATATTTCCTATTTCTTCTCTTATTATTTCTGTAAGATATTCTTGGTCTAAATTTTGACTTAACGCTTCAATCTCATCATTTCTAGATACTTCATCTACAGATGGTAATTCTCTTAATAGGTGTTTTTTCATAAAATTTCATATCCTTTTCTATTTTACGATAACGTATTTTTCCTGCTTTTCTATGGCTTCTCCTATGATATCATAACACAGTGATTTTGAAGCCTTAAGCTCTGATATAAGTTTTTCTACATTTTCAGGTGAAACACTTATAAGTAGTCCTCCTGAGGTCTGTGGGTCATAAAGTACATCCATATACTCTTGAGGCACAGTCTCATCCGATTGAACATCAGGCGATATATATTCCATATTATTATACATTCCTGATGGAATTATACCCATATTAGCATATTCTCTTGCATTTTTGAGCATAGGTACATCTTTTGAATTTATTTGTATACTACACTTAGAGCCCTTTGCCATTTCTAAAACGTGTCCTAATAATCCAAAGCCTGTAACATCAGTAACCCCATTTACTTCAACCTTTTTAAGCGCCTCTGCTGGATACTTATTTAAATACTCCATAACAAGCACCGCTTCATTATAATCTTCTTCAGTAGCAACTTCGCCCTTTATTGCGGTATTTATTATACCCGTACCAATAGGCTTCGTAAGCACAAGTATATCCCCAACCTTAACATCTGAATTTGCTCTAACTTTATCTGGATGAACTTCGCCGGTTACTGAAAGTCCATATTTAGGTTCCTTGTCATCTACAGTATGGCCTCCAACTAATATAGCCCCTGCTTCCACAACTTTGTCTGCACCGCCTCTTAATATCTCTCTAAGGATAGCCATATCTTCACATTGTGGGAAACACACTATATTCATTGCTACTGTAGGTTCCCCGCCCATAGCATATACATCTGAAAGTGAATTTGCCGCTGCAATTTTCCCAAATGTATATGGATCGTCTACTACTGGTGTAAAAAAGTCTAAAGTTAATATTATAGCTTTATCATCAGAAACTTTGTATACCGCTGCATCATCAGAGGTTTCAAGCCCCACTATTAAATTATCATTTTTAAATTTTGGTATAACTGATAGTACATTAGCCAAATCCTTTGGCCCTATTTTCGCTGCTCAGCCAGCCGCTCTTGTCATCTGAGTAAGTTTTACATCTTTCATTATTTACCTCATTTATAATTCATACATTATTTTTTCTCTAATATTTTATTTTATCATATTAATTATTTTATATCTAGTCTTCTTCCCAAAGCTTAGATCTTTCAACCGCTTTTTTCCATTTTCTGTATTTTGCTTCTCTTTCCTCTACTGAAATAGATGGGATAAACTTTCTATCAACTACCCACTTTTTAGAAATCTCTTCTTTATTTTTCCAAAATCCTACAGCTATCCCTGCAAGATATGCCGCTCCAAGCGCTGTGGTTTCTACCACCGTTGGTCTATCAACTTCTTTACCTATTATATCTGCTTGAAACTGCATTAAAAAATTATTTTGCGAAGCCCCTCCATCTACTTTAAGCGTTTTTAGTTCAATTTTAGTATCTTGCGTCATAGCTTCGAGTACATCTCTTGTTTGATATGCAATTGATTCTAAAGAGGCTCTTATTATATGATTTCTATTAGTTCCTCTAGTTATACCCATTATAGAACCTCTAGCATACATATCCCAATGAGGAGCTCCGAGTCCTACAAAGGCTGGTACTACATAAACGCCACCTGTATCTTTTACTGAGGATGCAAAGTACTCAGTGTCTTTTGAGTCGTGTACAATTCTAAGTTCATCTCTAAGCCACTGGACTACGGCGCCGCCTACAAATATAGAACCTTCTAGTGCGTAATTCACTTTGTTATCAATACCTATGGCAATTGTCGTAAGTAGTCCATTTTTGCTATTTACCATCTTTTCACCTGTATTCATAAGTATAAAGCAGCCCGTCCCATAGGTGTTTTTAGCTTCGCCTTCATTAAAACATGCTTGCCCAAAAAGCGCTGCCTGCTGATCTCCTGCTATACCTGCTATTGGAATTTTATGTCCATCTTTCATTCCAAGTGTAGTATATCCATAAATTTCAGATGAATTTGCGACTTTTGGAAGCATATTTTGTGGAATATCAAGCTTAGAAATTATATTATCATCCCACTTCAAATCTTTTATATTAAACAGCATTGTTCTTGATGCATTTGTATAATCGGTAACATGAACAGCACCTGACGTAAGCTTCCAAATAAGCCAGGTGTCTATGGTTCCAAAAAGAAGTTCTGCTTTTTCTGCTTTTTCTCTTGCACCTTCTACATTATCCAAAATCCACTTTATTTTTGTACCTGAAAAATATGCATCTAATACCAGTCCTGTATTTTCTTTTACATACTTTTCAAAGCCATCTAGCTTTTTTAGCTCATCACAAACTGAAGCCGTTCTTCTGCACTGCCATACTATAGCGTTATAAATGGGTTCACCTGTTTTTTTGTCCCATATTACGGTTGTTTCTCTTTGATTAGTTATTCCTATCGCCGCAATTTCTTCTGGAGTAATGTTCTTTTTGACCATTGCCTCTTGGAGCACACCGTACTGTGTAGCCCAAATTTCTACAGGGTCGTGCTCCACCCAACCTTCTTTAGGATATATCTGTGTAAACTCTTTTTGACTCATGCTTACTATATTTTGTGATTTGTCAAATATTATTGCTCTTGAACTCGTCGTCCCTTGATCAAGTGCTACTATATATTTCATAAATTTCTCCCATAATTATTTATTTTTCACTTATTATTTTAACATATGTACATCTTTTTTAAAACGTAAAAAGTATGAGAACACAAATACAGTTCTCATACTTTTTACTTGATTCATATTACAATTTACATATATTATTTTAATGAATTTACAATATATCTTTGGATTATCGCTGAAACTTCGGCTCTTGTAGTTTTGCCTTTAGGGTCTAATTTCGTTTCACTTTTTCCTCCAATTATTCCTTTTTCATAGCAATATGCTACCGCATCTTGTGACTCAGAATCTATAGTGCTAAAATCTTCAAATTTTTGTACATTTGCTTTTGATATATTTGATACATTTTCGCCTGATGCTTTCGCATAGTTATATATCATTTCTGCAATTTGTTCTCTTGTCAGCTCTTCTTTGGCTTCAAACTTATCAGTATTTGAAACTATACCTTTTGTTTTTGCCCAAAGTGCTGCATTTGAATAATATGCTTCTTTTGTTACATCACTATAGTTTTGTCCTTCTACTTGCATCTCATTTTCAAATCTATGAAGAATCGTAGTAAGCATTGCTCTATTTACTCTGCTGTTTGGTGAAAATTCATTTGATTTAGTGCCTTTTATTATGTCTCTTGCACTTACAAATTCTATGTTTTCTTTTGCCCAATGCACTGAAGTATCTGCAAAATCTACTTTTCTTTGCACTATCTTCACTTTGGCACTTCCATCGAGTTTTGCTGATAACATCCTATCTGCTGCTACTGACTTCATAAGAATTTGTTCAGTTTTATCTGGCATTACCTGAACCATTATATTTGAAGCAGAAGCTTCGCTTACTGGTAAAGTAACTATCATACCTCCAGATATTTTATCTAAACTATCAAGTCCAGACCTTACCTCTACATTAACTGAATTATCTTCATTTTGTTTTACAGATATAGTTACAGTGTTTCCTTTTTCTTTAAGCAAGTTTTCTAATGTATTTGCAGAAAGCTTTACATCTCCAAATTTAGTTTTAAGTTTAAGCGAAGCTTTTGCTTCTTTAGCTATTTTTTCAATTGATTCTTTTTCTAAAACCACACTAACTTTGTTAAACTCTGCTTTTTTATCTTCTACTGTAGGTTCTATGACTATTTGAGTTAGTTTTTTCTCTACAGCTTCAGATACTATCCCTTTAATAAATTTCGAATCAATTTCCGCTTTAGCTTCTTTTTTATCCACCTTAGCTTCCGATTTTAATACTGTGCTTCCTTTTTCTATTGTTTCTGTTTTGGTACTTTCTCCTGGTTTACCCCAAGCTGAATTATCCTGCCCTAAGTCCTCTCCTAAGTTTGTTGTATATCTCCACTCAATATTTTCCCCACCATTTAAAATATATTTGCTACAACCATAGTTAGGATATTTACCATTTACATTGTACATCCAACCACTCCATCTTCCATGGTCGAATTCTCCATCGCCTGCAATTGATTCTACATATACACTTCCATATTGATTTGAATTATTGTATCTGTAATCAATTCCTCTGCTTTCCATTTCCTTTTTAACTACATCCCATACAGTATCTCCTTTATTGATCTTTACTACTGTAGGGTCTATAACATATCCTTTATTTATAGTTTTCTTATCTATAGAAAGCGTTACAGTTAAATCTTTTGAAGGTATTCCTCCGCCAGAACCCCCTGTTCCTCCTGAGCCATCAGTGCCTCCACCAGTATTTCCAGCATCTTTTTCAAGACTATATGTTATAAAATCTGTGAAGTGTTTGGTTTTTACTACAAGGTCATTTCCTCTGTCAAATGCATATTCTGTTTTTCCAATTACCGCTTTCTCATCTGCAACCCTTTCAATTATATGCATTCCTGTATCATCTACATAGGCTGCACCTTTGCCTGCCATATTCGTAAATACTAGTTCTACATAATCGCTAAATTCTATTTTATCGATATTTCCTATTTTAAAAGCATCTTCTACTTTTACATCTTTTACTTTAGAATCTAATTTTTTAATTTTATCTGAAAGTTCATCTTTTATTTCAGCTTTCTGTGCTTCTGTTTTCATTATGAAAAGTTCTATTTCAGCATGACCTTCTTCAATTTTTATTCCTTGTGGAATTTTTAGCCCATGTTTTCCTTTTTTAACTTTTATTTCTGACAATGCTTTTTTACTTTCTGTCTTTAAAAGTACTTTACTTTCTGTATTTTCAGGAATTACTATCTGTGCTTTCTGATCTGCTTTCAATTCCACATCAAAGTTTTTATCATCGTCTAGCGGAATTTCAACTTTTCCATCTTTTAATTCCAACTTCTCAGATTTTTTTAATTCCAATTTAAGAAGTGCTGACTCTAAGTCTTTAATCGCAGCATCTATGTCTTTTTGTTTTGCAGTAGGATTTGAGTTTACTTTTTTAGCGCTTTCTAATAATGAAACTAAATTTTTCCAAGATTCTTTTTTGTAATCTCTTTTATTTTTTGATTTAGCTTCTTTGATTAAATCTGATAATTTTGTTTTATCTGTTTTAAATTCAACATCTGACATATCATATAAACTTGTTTTTCCATTTACAAATCTCTCATAAGCTACAAGTCCATATGCGCATTGTTCTGTTGCCATACCGTTTGGAGATGTTTCAGAAAGCGAGTGTTTAAATCCCCCTCCATCTACTTTGTATTTCATTATTCCATCTATGAGGCTTTTACCATCTTTTACAAATCCATTTTTTGTATCCATTGGATCTTTTCCAAGTTCGCAAAGTGCTACAAGTACTTGTACTGCACTCTCAGGGTTTGCACTTCCCCAGCTTAAATAATCTCCATCCGCTGTCTGTAGATTACTTAAAACTACAAGTGCTCTATCTACTGCAGTTTTTACTTTTTGATTCCCCTGTTTGTAATAAGGTGCAAGTGCTTGAATAGCCATAGCGGTTATATCAGGATCTGCAACTTCTCCATAAAGTGCCCAACCTCCGCCATCAAGTTCTTCGCTTAAAATATACTCTAGCATGTTATCTTTACTATTTTGATTTACAGTGCCTTCTACTTTTGGAATTTCATAACCTCTAGTGCTTGCTGCTATAAGCCCAAATATTGAAGCATTTATTCCCTGTCTGTCTAGGTAATCAAAATTTGCTAATGGTTCAAAAAGATTTTTATTTCCTATGTTTTCTGCATCTTGACCAAGTGCTGTAATTGCTATTGCAACTCTTTCATAGTCTGTAGCTTTACTCATATTCGCTACATTTTTTTCTACATTTTGAATATAACTATCTACATAAGCTTTATCTAAGCTATATTCACTTCTTGCTAATGAAAGTATAGGCCATTCATTACCTACAGAAGGTTTTGTTAGTTTATCTGATAGATATTTCAAAGTATCTTCTAGTTGCTTTTTGTAATCTATTTTTTCTACTGGTGGTTCTTCAATTACAGTTTTGCCTACAATTGCAAAGATATGTCCCGAATCATTTGTATAATAAATAGTTCCATCGGTTCCTGCTATAGGACTTGACATTGAATATTGCTTTGGATCTGGATTAAATACGGTTTTCACATTTGCTTTTGTATTTTTACTATCATCTTCTAAAGCTACGATTGTTCCATCTGCATTATTTAGTGAAAAATACACATATACTTTGTTGTTGTTTTCTTTATCTGCATACCCTGTTGTTAATATAGGAGATGACTGAGTTGGTCCTGGAAGTGTTGCTTCATATATTAGTTTCATAGCTTCATCTAATACAACTACTTTCCCGCCTGTTCCCATTCCTCCAAATCCAGCGTATACTCTGCCATTATATACTACCGGTGATGTAGTTCCTTGAGTTCCTGAATTATATGATAACTGGTTTCCAAAAGTTCCGTCTCCATTAACTTGAACTTTGTATACCTCTCCTGATTTTGTTGTTAAGTATACATAATTTTCATTTTTTACTGGAATACATCTTACGCTACCATTTAAGTCTAATGTAGCTATCTCTTTTCCTGTTTTTGCATCAGCTGAAACTAATTTTCCATCTCCACCTGCAAAAATAACATTATCTCCAAATACTACTGCTCCTGTTTGATAGTAGCTTGTACCTTCTCCATACTTCCATTCTACGTTTCCAGTAACGCTATTAAATGCTGCAAATACCCCCCCGCTGTTTCCGCCTGAAGTAAAGCCTACATAAACTAACCCCTCATTATATTGTACAGCTGAAAGATTTTGGAAATCTCCTACACTTTCGCTTGTCCATAAAAGTTCTAGTGTTTTGGCATCAAATGCAGTTACTGTACCATTTGCAGATGGCACATATATATTTCCATTTCCGTATCCTAAATTGCTATAAAAATCTATACCATTTGGAATTTTCACATCTTTTGTTATAGATCCATCTACTAAACTTCTTTTTTGGAGTTTACTAGAACCCACAATGTATATGCTATCGTCTACTACTATAGATGCCATTCCATTGCCACTCCAGCCAGCTCCATATTTTTGAATCCATTTAGCTTTTGTTTCTAATCCTGGAATTGGAAGTTTTGTATTTACAACTCCATGATTTTCACTGTTTCCTCTAAATGAACCCCACTGTACAGCTACATCTTCTTTTTTCAGTTTTAATATTGAATTTTTAAGTGATTCTAATGCGTTATCTGCTTCAATTTGAGTTGCATCTTTTTTAGCATTTATTTCTTTAGCTTTTACAAGAGCATTTTTAAATGTATCTACACTTGTTTTTGTGTAAGCATCTATATTTAATTTTTCAAACTCAGTAATTGTTGCTTGTAATTTAGTTTTATCTGCAATTTTTTCTGATTTTAAAACAGTTACTTCACAATACGGTCTAGTGATTATTCTTTTTGTAACTTCTTTTTTAGTCTTTTTATCAATTTGAATTTCAGTTTTTTCTGCTGAAATGATATATTTTCCATCTTTTTCAAATTTTAATACAGCATTTCCATCTTTGTCAGTCTTAACAAGCTTTCCATCTATTTCATATGGCTTATTATCCACTAATATTACTGCATCTGAAACTGGACCTGTAGTTGATTTATTTGTATTCATATCATATAAGGTTCCAGTAAGATTTAAGCTTATTTCTTCACTTTGGTTTGAAGTTTTAGCTTCTTTATCAAACCATGAGAATGTATTTTTTGTATAATCTTCAACAAAATACATCACTATAGATTGGCCACTATGGATATCAAATGCATTTACACCTTGGTTTGCATAACCATTATCTACAAAATACATCCAACCATCTAATCTTCCTGTACTAAATGTAGCTAACCCATCTATCATATCTATATATGAGCCATTATTATGATTCATTCCTTTTTTTGAATCCGCACAGTCAATTCCTACTTTTTCTAAAGCAGCTATTATACAATGTATTGGTTTTGGTTCTGTAAACTCTGTATCTATGTTATATTTTTTTAAATCTAAATCTGATATTTCTATTTTAGCTAAAGGTGCGATTGTTTTTCCATATCCTTCAACTCTCATATTTGATACAAATGATTCTACTGTTATTTCAATGCTTTGGGATGTATTTGGTCTTCCTTTTAACATTCCTGTAAGTATAACAGTTCCAGATTTTAATGCTCTTACTTCTCCTGTTTTTGTATCCAGTTTAAGTATATTCTCAGGAGCGGTACTAAATTCAATCCCTGATGTTGTTAAATCTACTGCTTGCCCTCTATAAAGTGCTGATAATTTAGCTTTTTCACCTAATATAAATTTAGTTTTATCTACTTCAAATTTAAATTCTTTATCATATGCTATGCTGTCATCTTTATATATGGCTTCTATGGTTGTATCTTCCATAAATTTAAATGCATAGCTATATTCTAAATTTGAATATTGAATTTCAGATTTTTTATCTACGCCGTTAACATTCAATTTATCTATTACTTTCCCAACCGGAGGAAGTATAACTACTTTAACGTTTGAATTCACCCCTATGTTCCCAGATTTATCTGAAGTGATTCCTTCTCCAATTAGTGTTAATTTTTTACTTCCTGCTGATTTGTATGTGAATACTACATTATTGTCTTTTTCTAAGGTTAGTTTTATTTTTTCTGGAGTTTTATATCCACCTATTTCTTCTGGTGCTAATTCTTGTTCTTGACCTATTTTAAAATAATTTGCTGATAAATCTACTATAAAATTATAATCTTTATACTCATTAGAAGGTGTATTATAATCACTTAAATAATGCTTGTCACCATCTACTAATTTCCCTGATGATACACTATTTATTTCTACACCTACTATATTTTTTGAAGGTAATATTTCTTCTCCTGATTCATTCATATATTTTACAGTGACTGAAGCTGGATTAATAATTCCTTGTGTATTTTTTGTATCCACATAACTGTTTTTAGAATAAATTTTTGTAAATTTTTGTTTTGAATCTGAATTTTTTGTGTTACTTCTCCAAAAAACACTATTTCCTTTCACAGGAAGATCATTTACAGAGTCTGGAATTTCTATTGAATCAATTGCATTAAAAGTAAATGCACCTGCTCCTATTTTTTTTAATCCTTCTGGTAAGTTTATAGATGTCAACATATTATCTTTAAAAGCATTTGAACCTATAGATTCTAAACCGCTTGGTAAATTTATAGATGATAACATATTTTTTTCAAATGCATCATTACCTATAGTCTTTAGATTTGCTGGCAAGCTCAAATTAGATATTTGATTTCCCCAAAATGCACGTTGTTCAATTTTGGTTACAGTATCTGGAATAACTATATTTTCGAATAAATTTCCTTGAAATGAATATTCTCCTATATATTCCAAACCATCTGGAAATGTTATATTTTTTATCTGTGTTTTTATAGTTGGTTTATAAGATGAATAGTAGAATGCTTTTATCCCTATTCCTTTTACCTTTACCCCATCTATAGTTTCTGGAATAACAAGATTTTCTGGAGGTGTCTGTTCCTTATATCCTGTTATCTCTCCTGTTTCTTTATTAAATGTAAATTTATCTTCGTCAACGCTTGCTATCTTTGTTTTTTCTTCTATGGTATCTTCTTTTAAATCAAGTGCACTTCCAGTAGTGGTTTCTGTTGATACCCCAAGTTGTGGTTCTAATGCATTTAAATTTACATTTTCCGTTTTGGATTCAGTTCTTAATGCTTCTAAATCACCAAACCCTATGCTTGTAGCCATTAACGTAGCTATTATAAAGCCTGATAAAAATTTCTTGAATTGTTTTTTCATTTCTTCCTCCCATTTTCTAAGTTAATTATATATAAGCCTTAAATTTAAGGCGATAACTGTGGAAAGGAATATGTACGCTTTCTAAATAAAGCAAAAAAATACTTTGACTTCATAAAATATGAAATCAAAGTATTTATCCAGATTGATTACAAGCCAAATAAAGATTTAATGGCATTGCAAATATATCTGCGTACTTCAATTCCCTGTGAAGCTTGTAACGCAAGTAATTGGCAGGTATTCCGACTCTAAACTCAAACGCTATTTTGCACCTTCCCAGTTTCCCAGTGGTTGGCTAAGCCTTGCAAATAGCTCGTTTATTACGGCAGCAGGTCTGTTTAGGATTTTCACCTAATTCCCTATTAACAACATTGTTGACCGATTACAATTTTTATTAAATTCTAATTTGTATTTTACTTATTAGTTATTTACATATTGTGATTTTGATTATTATTTTACTGAATTTACAATATATCTTTGGATTATAGCTGAAACTTCGGCTCTTGTAGTTTTGCCTTTAGGATCTAATTTCGTTTCACTTTTTCCTCCAATTATTCCTTTTTCATAGCAATATGCTACCGCATCTTGTGATGCAGAATCTATAGTGCTAAAATCTTCAAATTTTTGTACATTTGCTTTTGATATATTTGATACATTTTCGCCTGATGCTTTTGCATAGTTATATATCATTTGTGCAAGTTGTTCTCTTGTAAGCTCTTCTTTGGCTTCAAACTTATCAGTATCCGAAACTATACCTTTTGTTTTTGCCCAAAGTGCCGCATTTGCATAGTACGCGTCTTTTGTTACATCGCTATAGTTTTGTCCTTCTACTTGCATCTCATTTTCAAATCTATGAAGAATCGTAGTAAGCATCGCTCTATTTACGCTACTGTTTGGTGAAAATTCATTTGCTTTAGTGCCTTTTATTATGTCTCTTGCACTCACAAATTCTATGTTTTCTTTCGCCCAATGCGCCGAAGTATCTGCAAAATCTACTTCTCTTTGCACTATTTTCACTTTAGTACTTCCATCTAGTTTTGCTGATAACACTTTATCTGCTGATACTGACTTCATAAGAATTTGTTCTGTGTTATCGTCTGCTACTTTAACCATTATATTTGAAACAGAAGCTTCGCTTACTGGTAAAGTAACTATCATACCTCCAGATATTTTATCTAAACTATCAAGTCCAGACCTTACCTCTACATTAACTGAATTATCTTCATTTTGTTTTATAGATATAGTTACAGTATTGCCTTTTTCTTTAAGCAGGTTCTCTAGGGTATTTGCAAAAAGCTTTACATCTCCAAATTTAGTTTTAAGTTTAAGCGAAGTTTTTGCTTCTTTAGCTATTTTTTCAATTGATTCTTTTTCTAAAACTACACTAACTTTGTTAAATTCCGCTTTTTTATCTTCTACTGTAGGTTCTATGACTATTTGGGTTAATTTTTTCTCTACAGCTTCTTTTACTGCTCCAATTATGCGTTTAGAATCTACTTCTACTTTAGCTTCCTTCTTATCTACTTTAGCCTCTGCTTTTACTATGGTGCTTCCTTTTTCCGCTTCATTTGAAACCACATTGTTGGATTTGAAAGAAGAGTTATCTGCACCTAAATCTTCACCTAAATTTGTAGTGTATCTCCACTGTATAGTCTCTCCACCATTTAGTTTGTACTGACCTGAACCATCTTTAGTGAAACTTCCGTTTACGCTATACATCCAGCCACTATTTTTTCCATGGTCAAATTCTCCATCGCCTGCAATATCACTTATATATACACTGCTGCCACTACCTTTATAATTATATGAAATATTATTTTCATCCATTACTTTTTTAGTTACATCCCATACTGTGTCACCTTTATTAATTTTGATTGAGGTAGGATTTATTACATAACCTTTATTTATAGTTTTCTTGTCAATTGAAAGATTCACTGTTAAGTCTTTAGAAGGCAATCCACCACCAGTTCCACCTGTATTACCAGTATCTTTTTGAACTGAATATGTTACAAAATCTGTAAAGTGTTTTGTTTTTACTACAAGGTCAGCACCTCTGTCAAATGCATATTCTGATTTTCCAATTCCCTCAGCGTCATTTGTTACTCTTTCTATTATATGCATTCCCGTATTGTCTACATAAGCGGCACCTTTGCCTGCCATATTCGTAAATATAAGTTCTACATAATCACTAAATTCTATTTTGTCTGTATTTCCTAGTTTGAATGCGTCTTCTACTTTTATGTCTTTGACATTAGGATCTAGTTTTTTTACTTTATCCGAAAGTTCCTCTTTTATTTGTGATTTTTGGGATTCACTTTTCATTATAAAAAGTTCTATTTCTGCATTACCTTTTTCAATTTGAGTTCCTTCTGGAATTTTAAATTCATTATTGCCTTTTTGTACTCTTATTTCTGCTAGTGGCTTTTTAGTCTCTGTTTTTAAAACTATTTTACTTTCTGCATTTTCAGGAATTATTATCTTTGCTTTTTCATCTTTCTTTATTTCAATTTCAAAATTTTTGCTACTATCTAAAGGAATTTCAATTTTACCATTTTCTAATTTTGGTTTTTCAATTATTTTTAATTTTAATAATTTTATTGAATCTTCAAGTTTTACTGTAGCTCTGTCTATCTCGCCTTGTTTTGCATATACATTAGTTTTTACAGTTTTAGCATTTAATAGCGCTTTTTCTAGATTTTCCCAAGTTTCAAATGTATAATCCCTTTTATCCATTTGTTCAGTAACTTTTATTTGAGCTTCTAATACAGTTTTCTCTGCATTGAATTCCACATCGCTCATATCATATATACGATTTTTTTGATTTATAAAACGATTATATGCTGTAAGTGCATATGCACATTGTTGTGTAGCCATATCATCTACTCCATATTTTGAAGTAAATTTAAAACCTCCATCAGCTACATAATAATTTAAAATTACATCAACTATGTTGTTTTTGCCTTTTATAAATCGGCTGTCTTTTAATGGATCTATTTTAAGTTCGCTTAGTGCTGTTAAAACTTGTGCGCTACTGCATGAATTTATAACTCCAGCACTTGAATATTCGCCTTCTGCTGTTTGTATTTCAGCAAGTTTAGCAACTGCTCTATCTACATAAGCTTTTACAGATTTTCCTTTTACTATATATTCTTTTTCATAATATGGAGCTAATGCTTGAAGTGCCATTGACGTTATATCTGCATCTGGATTATTTCCAGAAAGTGCCCATCCCCCTCCATTAAGCTCATTATTCATTATTTCCAATATCATCAAATCTCTTGAGTTTTGAATAGTTGCACTTTTAGATTCAAGTATATTATACTTTCCAGAATCTAAAGCTATAAGTGCATATATGGTTCCATTTATACCATTTCTTTTTACTTCATTAAAGTCAGATAATGGATTTAATATATTTTGTCCACCTATATTTTCAACATCTTTACCTGCTGAAGTTACAGCTATTATAATTCTTGATATATCAATTGTTTTATCAACCTTTAACAAATCAGTTTTTGATAGATTCTCTATATACTTATTTCCATATCCACTTACATCAGATTCTATATTTCTTAAAACTGAAAAAACAGCCCATTCATCATTTAACTTAGGTGATGATATATTAGTTTTTATATATTTGAGTGAATTTGAAAGTGCTTCTTTATACGTAACTTTTTCTTGATTTCCTGATGCGATTACTTTAAGTTTTATAGTATTTGACTTACCATTTTTAGATGAAGCCTTAATCATTATAAGTCCATCATAGCTTTCTAAACCTTCTAGCATACCCATTTCTGTAAGTTTTATATATTTTTCTCCAGTGATAACTTCATATTTTAAAATCTGATTTGAATTTTGAGGTAAAGCATAAGCTTTAAGCTGAATTTTTTCACCTACTTTTATTTCTAAATTCTTTTGTGTTTCTGGAAATTCAACTGATTCCACCTCTATAACTTTATTTATGGCATTATCAAGCTCTATTAGAGATGAATTAATTTTTCCTATTTCAGAATTTTCGCCTCCCCATATAACAGGATTTTCTGCAAAATATGCAATCCATAGTCCCATATAAGTATCATAGTTGATTGTTAATGACGATGCCTTATCTATTGAATCTTGTATTTTGGCTTTTTCTGAATCTGTATATGTCCCTGAAGAAGTTAAATTTTTCGCTTCTTCTATTTTAGCTTTCAGTTTATCAACAAGCTCAATAAACTCCCAGTCATAATGATTTTGAGTAAAAGTAGTATCATTCCATATATTTATTATTCCATACTTAAATTCTATATGATCTCCATCTGAAAGTTTATAATCATTTGCTCCCACAGGAGGTTCTTCTCCATTTACTAAATACATCCAGCCTGGATAAGAAGCTATACTACTATTTATTGATATTCCAAAAGGATTATTGGGATCATCATCTTTAGAAAGATTATTTCCTGCCCAACCTATCTCACTGATATAACCTGTATTGTTTGCAGTATATGAAATTCCTCTTTCATCTGCCACTTTCTTAAATACATCAAAAGCAGAACTGTCTTTTGGCACAAATAGAGTTACGCTTCCCGTTGTAAGAATAGGTTCTATACCAAAATTTGACAATCCATCTTTGCTACATATGCTATCTGTATTTATATCTAAAGTTACGCTTATGTTCTGCTCCTCTGCTGAAGCATAACCTAAGGTATTACAAAGTATCATTATTAGCGTTAATAAAAAAGCTAATCTTTTTTTTAATTTATTTTTCACATTTCCTCCAAATTAATTTTAATTTAATACATCTATCCCAATATCCCATATTTAACTTTAACCCTATCTAATTTTTCCATCATAGGCTCTGCGATTATATACAAAAATATAACGGTAGCTACTGCATGGATTAAATCAAATGGAAAGCCTGAAATATATGATAATATTATCATTTTCTTAGTTATAACTTCTTGAACCATTATTACAGAAGCTGGATTCATTATTCCTCCGTATATTATAAGCGCTGATAATCCTCCAAATATACAAAGGGATTTTTTTTCTCTTATAAGTAGTCCTTTTCTAAATAATATCCCTGCTAAAAAACCTATAATGCCTAGTGCAAACATCTGCCAAGGGTTATAGGGTCCTTGACTGAAGAAGAAATTTGACACAAAGCCAGAGACTGCCCCAACCAAAAACCCTGCTTCTCCCCCAAAACATACTCCTGCAATTATTACTACTGCTAAAATAGGTTTGAATTGTGGAAGCATAAAAAACGCCACTCTTCCAGTTACTGCAATAGCACAAAGCACTGATATTATAAGTAACTCTCTCGCTTGAGGCTTTCGACTTTCAAATACCATAAAAAATGGTATCATGGTTTCAAGAATTATAAGGGAACTTACCGCATAATATTTCCTATCATCCCAGTAATAGATTCCAAACCAAAGTGTAAATGGTATTGCAACAAGTATTAGCATAGTAGCTACCGCAGTTCGCTTAGATAGCTTTCTATTTTCTTCTTCTATTTGCACCCCTTTTTTAAGTTCTTTTAAGGCTTTTTCATTAGGCGGTTTTTTATCTCGTTTTATATCAAAATCAGATAGCTCTTTTTGAGTTTCTTCTTTTCCACCGCATGCCCTTATTACATCATTTTCTAAAATAGCCTCTGGTATAATATGCCTTGCCATACGATTACTTGCAGTAGTATAGAAGCTATTTCCTGTGAAAAATTTTCTGGGGGTATCTTCTGATACGATTCCGCCATCAAAAAACATCGCACATCTATCTGCATAATGACTACAGAACTCTATGTCATGCGAAACCATTATTATGGTAGTTTCTATTGATTTTAATTTTTTTAAGATTGCTGCAAGTTTCTTTTTAAAATATGCATCTAGCCCTTTGGTTGGTTCGTCCAGTATAAGTATCTCTGGCTCCAATAAAAGCACTTTAGCAAGTGCTGCTCTTTGCTGTTCTCCACCTGAAAGGTCATATGGATGCATCTCTAATAAATTTTCTAGCTCACAAAGCTTAATCACAGTTCTAATTTTGTCTTCAATATATTCTTTTTCAAGCTTTCTGCCTTTAAACATCTCATACAAATCTTCTTTTACAGTCTTTTTCACAAAAATCATCTGTGGATTTTGGGGAAGCACACCTAATAAACCGTTATACTTTTCAAAATCACTTATTTTTGAAATGTCTTTACCATGAAGTTTAAGTTTTCCTCTATAGGGTTTTCTAATTCCCGATATCAATGAAAGTGTAGTAGATTTTCCGGTTCCATTTCCACCTACCATAGCATAAAATTCACCTTTATTGATTTTTAAACTAAGCCCTTTTACTATATCTGGTAAATCTTTTTCATATCTATACCAAACATCTTTTAATTCAATAGCTATGTCATCATTTTTCGTGTTATATTTTGGTTCAATAATTGTATGCTCTATTTTATTATTAGACGAAAATTCAGTTAACCAAGTTCTGCCTTCTCTTACTGTTATAGGACATTTCAAATCACTTTCTACTGCGGCAAATATTCTCATAGGAACGGGCATCGCAGTAAACATTTCATGTTTTAATTCGTTTAGCTTAAGCCCTGCATTTATAGGCGTATCATCTACAATCACACGTCCTTCGTCAATTACAACTACTCTATCTGAAATTGCTAATACTTCATCTAATCTATGCTCGGTTATTATTATTGTAATTCCCAGTTCTCTATTTATCTTGCTTATAGTTTCCAAAAAATCTGTAGCCGCTATCGGATCAAGCTGACTTGTAGGTTCATCTAAAATAAGTACCTTAGGCTGCATCGCCATTATAGATGCTAAATTTAAAAGCTGTTTCTGACCGCCTGAAAGCTCTGATACATTTTTGTGAAACCATTCTTGAATTCCAAAAAAACTTGCCATTTCAGCTACTCTTCTTCTTATTGTCAAGGTATCATAACCCAAACTTTCAAGGCCAAAAGCAAGTTCATGCCATACCTTATCGGTCACAATCTGATTATCTGGTGATTGAAGTACATAGCCTATCTTAGAAGCCTGTTCTCTAAGTTCTACTTCTTCAAGCGGCCTGCCTTCAAAAATAATTTCACCGCAGCGATTTCCATGTGACGAAAGTACTGTCTTTAAGTGACGAAGTAATGTGGATTTTCCACATCCAGATTTTCCACATATGGTTACAAATTCTCCGCTTTTTATAGAAAAATTTATATCACTTAATACTGGAGAATCGCTTTTAGGATATTCAAAACTCAAATTTTTGATTGTATACGTTTCCATTTTAAATCCTCCAATAAATTAATCGCTAAAGGGGTTATGCATAATAAAAAATATAGTACAAACGCTATCGAAGTTACAAATTCGACTTTAATTCCTTTCATAGATGGAAAATATCTGTAGTAATAGGCTCCTAAATTTGCACTTATAATTACCGCTAAACTTAAAGCAGAAATTATAATAAGTGCGATTTTATCTCTTCTATTAAAAATAAATATTGAAAAAGCGGTTCTTCCTTTTAGCCCATAACCTCTCGCTTTCATTGAATCCGCGGTTTCTATTGAATTTTCAAATGCCCAGGTCATCATTATTGATACTATATTTACGCCATGCTTAACTCTGTCTATAAATCTCCCATTAGAAACATCTCTTCCTACACACTTTTGAGAATATGATATCTGCTTCATCTGAGCTTTAAAGCGTGGCACAAATCTGAGCACCATAGAGAAAATCAGCGAAAGCGCTGGAATTATTCTTCCAAAAATATATATAAATTTATCCGAAGTCATAACCTTGTTATAGCAGGAAAACCACATTATTATAGATATGAGCATAACCGATGATGCAATTCCATAAGTTATAGATTCAAGCGTTACAGGATTGCCATTATCTAGATATTTTATTATCGTTGCGCCTTCATGATTAAAAGCGGGATTTATTAAAGCTGTCATAATTAACATAGGAATCATATATTTTAGATTAAATAGTAACGCTTTTTTTCCATTTAGATAAATCGAATATGCAAAACTTGAAAAAAGAGTTATCCCTAAACATAGCGGATGCAGAAAAAACATTCCAAATGATATAACCGATACAAAATAAATCATATTTATAATAGGATGATATCTTGAAAATTCATCTCTACTCATCTTCAAAAAAATACCCTCCAACATCTCTTCCTAAATCACAAGTATAAACCCACTCTACAACATCACCATCTTTAAGCTGATATCTGCTACAGCCATAGTTTGGAAACCAATCATTTACTTTATACATCCACCCTGAAAGATTTCCACAGTCAAATTCATAAAGATTATTTATGCCTTCTATATACGCTGAGTTGTACATAGGGGTATCCACAAATTCCATATGAATTTTATTATTTTGAGTTTCTCTTTTTAAAACATCAAATACAGATTCACCTTCCTTAAATTCAACCTCTTTTTTTGCAAAAATTATTCCGTCTTCTGGAACAAGTTCTATTTTTTCTTCATCTAAATCTTTCATATTATCAAGTATAGTGCTACATTCAATAGATAAAGTGCAGTGCATTTTCTTATCCGTTACTTTTGCATTCTGAGGCTCTACAGGTTTAGGCTTTCCTTCTGGAATTGGGTCAGTATGATACTGATCTTGCCCTTCTGTAATTTGGTCTGTGCCTTTAGAGTCTTTGCATCCAGAAAGCAGTACTGTATTTGTAATTACCATAATGCATACAAATAAAATTAATATTAATTTTTTTCTCATTTAAAAACCTTTCTATTTATATCTAACTATTTTACATCGCTCATTCTGTATAATGAGCTTTTTCCCTCTGTAAGTCTTTGATATGAAACAAGTGCATAAAACGCCTGTTCTGTGGACATCATAGAATTTCCACTTCCATCTTTTGTATGAATAAAGCCTTCTTTTGTATAAAATGTCATCATATTATCAATTACCGTATTTCCATTTTTTACAAAGCGTTTATCCTTTGGACTTATCCCAAGCTCACATAATGCAGTAAGTACCTGAGCACTACTTTCTAAATTAGCACTTCCCCAGCTTTCATATCCTCCATCTTTATTTTGCATCTTTGAAAGACAATTAAGTGCTTTTTCAGTAGCATGTTTAACTTCTTTTTTGTTTTGGTATTTTGATAATGCTTGAAGCGCCATCGCAGTTATATCAGCATCTGCTTTTTCTCCAGTAAGGGCAAATCCTCCATCTTTTAATTGTTGCTTTAAAATTTCTTTTATATAGAGTTCTCTAGTAGCTTGAGTTTTAGCTTCCTTATTTTGTGGAATTTTATAATTTTTAGTATCAAGGGCTATAAGTGCAAATATCGGTCCATTAATTCCCTGCCATACAGTTTTATCAAAATCTCCTAGCTTTTCTAAAAGGTTATATCCACCTACATTTGACGGGTCTTTTCCTATAGCACTAAGTGCAATTATAGTTCTAGAGTATTCTGTGTATTTTTTATTATGAAGTTCTCCCTTTGTTTTTTTGACATTAGCTTCTACCTTCTTATAGTAATTTTCATAATAGTTTTTCGGAACAGATATCCCCGCTCTAGAAAGTCCTAGTACTGCCCATTCTCCTCCAATTGAGCCTGGAACAGGTTCTTTTACCGTACTTAATATGTAGCTTGAAGTGGATTTAATTTTAGAATTTACATCTTTATCTGTATATGCAAAAACCGATGTAATATTAGTAAATGCCATAATTAAAACCATTAAAACCGACAATAATCTTTTGTTAATTTTCATAACAATCTCCTTTTTTCCAAAAAAAAATACTTTGAATTTCTACTTAAAGAAATCAAAGCATCATCAGATTAATTTGCATTCAAAATATTGGCAAAAAACCTGCGCACTTCAATTCCCTGTGAAGCTAACTACGCAAAAAATAAATGGCAGGTATTCCGACTTAAAACTCAAGCGCTTTTTTTGCCTTCCCAGTTTCCCAGTGGCTGGATTTTATCCTAAAAAAAAGCTCGTTTATCACGGCAGCAGGTCTGTTTGGGTTTTTCACCCAATTCCCTAACCATTTACAATATTAATTTTATTATACTTATTAAGTCAAACTTTGTCAAATTTAAATTAATTTAATTATTTATATACTCTATCTACATACTTGCTTGTTGATAGTTTCAAAAGTCCTCCATAACCAAGTTTAAATTTAACTATATCTCCAACTTTATAGTCTATTTTTGAATCAGTCATATTCATTATCATGTGGTCTGAACTTGCACCTAGAATTTCTATATCTGGATCAAGTGGTGTCATACTATCAATGTCTGTATCCTGTTTTCCAACCGCCAATATAGCTCTCTTTGCAATTCCCTTATCTTCATAATATGGTTTTTGCCCAAATGCATCTAGTCCAATTTCGCCAATAGGAAGTGTTGGTTTTTCCTTAAGCTCTATTATCTGAGCTTCAAAAGTTATCGCATCATTATGAGTGCCTTCCACTTTTTCTCCATAAGCGGTTTCATTTCCTAAAACAAATGCTTCTCCAATTCTCAAGCTGTTTATTCCCTCTGGCAGTTCTCCCTTATCTATAAGATATATAGAACTAGAGTTTCCTCCAGATATCATTTCAAGCTTAATATCAAATTTAGCTTCTATTTTTTTAGCTATTTCTACTAGTTTAGACAGGTTATCATATTTTGGAATAACTGCCCCATAACAAGTAAGATTAACGCCTATTCCATGAAGTTTTATATTCTTTAAAGCTAATATTTGCTTAACAGTATCCATTATAACAGCTTCATCTTCAAAAAATATACCTTCTCTCAAATCACCTAAATCTATCATAAGTACAATCTTATGAATTTTTCCTTGTTTTGCAGACTCTTCATCTAGCATTTTTATAGTGCTAAGTTCTGAATTTAAACTCATATCGGCATGCCTAACTACCTGCTCGATTTCGCAATGCTGAGGAAGTCTAAGTAGCATTTTGGGAGTTTTTGTCTCTCCATAGGATGCTATATTTTGAATTCTTGCATCTGCAAAAAAATCTATGCCTACGCTGTCCATAGCCTTTACAATTTCATTGTCTGCACAAAAAGATTTTGTAACAAGTCCAAGCTCACAATTGGCTTTATCTGTAAGCTTTCTCATTACACGAACATTGTCCTTTATTTTTTCTAAGTCGATGACTAATCTTGGATACATTTTTGTTCGCTCCTTTTCTTTTCAGGAATATCAATATTTAAGCTTTTTGCCAAAAGTTTAATTGCCGCTTTTTCATGCTTTTTGGAAAGTACCCCAAGTGATGCCATTATATAGTCATTTTCTACAAGTATCTGCGCATCTGTATTTGGGAATAATAACATTCCACTTTCATTATGTCTAGCAATTTGTTTCATTATTTCTACTCGTTTTGGCAATCTCGTAAGTGCTCCCCCAGTACCTATTATATATTTAACCTGCGAAAGATCTTTTCCTTCTGCTAAAGTATTTCTCCCCGATGGTCCGTAAACATATCGTATTTTCCCCGCATGTCTTTCAACTGCTTTAAGTACCGCTTCTAAAGCCAGTCTTTCAACAAATCTAATCTCTTCTTCATTTTTAGGTATAGCTTTATATTCTGCCATAACCTTATCAATGTCTATTTGAAGTTCTTCTTTAAGCTTATCTTTTCCTAAAACCTTTACAATATTAGGCATATTTACATATACTCCCAAGTCTCCCTCAACCGTTCTTTTTGCTAAAGGCTCTGGACTTACCTGTATTCTTGAAATCTCCTCTGAACCCGCAGTTACTGAATGTAAATCTGTCGTTGCTCCGCCAACATCAAGGACTATTAAATCACCTATATATTCGTATAGTAACTTTGCACACTCCATTACCGCTCCAGGCGTTGGAATTATAGGACCATTGACCATATCTCTTACGTGCTCCATTCCAGGGGCATGTATTATATGATCTTCAAATGCATCTTGAATTACTTTTCTTGTTGGTTCTACATTAAGTTCATCAATTTTAGGATAAACATTGTCCACAGAATAAAGTCTTGTGCTTGCATGAGTTTCTTCAAATATTAATTGAATTTCTTCTTTATTTTCTATATTGCCTGCGTATATTATAGGTATATCCAAGCCTAATTCACTTATAAGCTCTGCATTATAAAGTGCTGTATCTCTTTCCCCATAATCTACGCCGCCAGCTATAAGGATTATATTAGGCTTTATATCTTTTATTTTTTTTAAATCCGTTCTTCTTAACTTTCCAGCCGTTACTTGATGGATTATAGCGCCTGCTCCAAGCGCTGCTTCTTTTGCCGCTCTTGCTGTCATATCAAATACTAGTCCGTGAACTGTCATCTTTAGACCTCCAGCAGCACTTGAAGTAGCCAGCATTTCATCATACTCGATTTTTTCTGTACCAAGATTATTTGCAAGGTCGTCAATTGCTCCTTTTAGCCCTATTCTTACATCTCCATCTAGTACTGAGGTTGGAGCTTGCCCCTGACCTACAAACTTAGGATCAGGGGTAGCTATATCATTGAAAGCGTTGACAACCGTAGTAGTAGACCCTATCTCGGCAACTAATACGTCAACTCTCATCTATTTACCTTCTTTCATCGCTTTCATTTCTCGTCTTCTTTCAACAAGGAATGTTGCCACATTAACGCCTTTTGAACCTCTTCCAAATCCAGCATCTACACCATTTTGTACTGCTATTTCTGGAGTTACTTGAGTTCCACCTGCCGCTATCATAACTTTATCTCTTATTCCTTTTTCTACTGCAAGTTCATGAATTCTCTTCATATTTTTGTAGTGAATATTATCATGAGAAATTATTGTAGAAGCTAGAATTGCATCTGCATTAAGCTCTATTGCCGCATCTACTAGTTTTTCTACTGGAACTGAAGTTCCAAGATAGTGAACTTCGATACCGAATCTTTCAATTCCCCCATGTTTAATATCTATTACTTCTCTTAGTCCAACTGAATGCTCATCTTCTCCAACTGTTCCACAAACTATTTTCATCGGCTGTGCCTCAATATCAGCTCTTATTTCTGCATCAGAAAGTATTTTTTGTTCTGGAGGTATTACTAATGTACTTGTATCTATTGTAAATCCTACTCTACCTTTGATTTCTATTCTTGTTCCTTCAGCTTCTTGCATAATTTCTCTTGATATAACTTCTGGATCTTCAAGGTTTAGTTTTTTAGCGATTTCAAGTCCTGCAAATTCCGCAACTCTTTTTTCT
Source organism: Proteocatella sp. (assembly GCA_041738345.1). Lineage (GTDB taxonomy): Bacteria > Bacillota > Clostridia > Peptostreptococcales > Filifactoraceae > Proteocatella. The sequence goes on along the minus strand of JBGSPX010000009.1, from coordinate 2,260 downwards.
ACTGGCAAGAACATTGTAAGAAGAACTATTCCATCACCCATCCACTCTACTTCTGGTTTTACAAGAGGAGAATTTCTAAGTTCTTTAGTCTCTTCCATTCTTACATTTACATTATCTGTTTCATCAAGCTCGTCAATGTAAATTATTTTATCTGGATCTTCAAATGTACATCCTCCAATTAGTGCTGATGGATTTCCAACTGCTGAAGCATCGTACTGCGCCACATTGTTGTAACCAAAGTGTGCAGTAACTGGTGCCATATAATCTTCATCTCTTTCATATACAGTTCCAGCACCCACGCCGCCTTCTATCTGTCTTGCAATTCCATCTCCATTTCTTTCTGGATAGCATCCTGAATCTACAAAGAAGCCTTGCTCAACTGCATGGAAAAATCCACCTACTTCTTTAATTTCTTCTAAGAATAATACAGCTCTTTCTTTTATTTCTCTTACTCTATCTCTTAAAATACCTTCATTTTTAAGTTCAACCATTTCCATAAGCCCATCCATACCAACAAGTGCTTGTTTTGCTGTATCACAAGCCTCTATGTTATTTATATGCCATGGCACGTTTCTACCTTCATCTGGAGTGATTGTAGATTGAATATCTGCACTTGTAAGTTTTGATGTAAGAAGATTAAGTACATGTGTTACTGTAGCTTCTCTTGTTGATGAATCCATATATTTTGTATTCATCTGTGCTCTCATTCTGTACTCTTTGAAAATCTCTCTAAGTGCTACAGCATAAGGAAGGTCAAGGTACATACATGGTGCTGGTGGTGCAGTTGGTGGAACTGTTGAAAGGCAAATATTTGACTTTTTCATTCCCACTTTTGCTGAAAACATTGAGTTTAAAGCATGTTGCACCATAAGTTCTGGCATTACTTTCCAAGCTTCTCTTGCCGTAGCATTTGCATTATGCGCTCCATCTATTTGAGCGATATCTGCCCAAGTCATTATTTTTTTAGACTCACAAGCATCTACGAAAGATCTTATCATATTTATATTTCTATAAAGTACATTGTACTGTGGATCTTGATGCGCTCCATTTATTCCTTCTTCTGCAAACATTACCGCAACATCTGGGCCAGCAACTCCTGATACATAAGAATGGTAGTTTATTGGACGTCCAACTTCCTCTTCTATTAAATCAAGTGCTTTTCTTTGTGCTCTAACTTGTTTTCTAGTTATAGGTACTCCACCAACACCTTGAGGTGTTCCTTCTATCAGCCCATCAAAGTGAGACTGTCCAGCAGTTCTTATAACCATTATATGGTCAGCTCCATGCCAAGCCGCCATTCTCATACGTCTTATATCATCTTCAAATCTTCCAGATGCTACTTCTGTTGTTATAACTGGCATTGGCTGTGGATCTATATTATCAAAGTATTTTGCTGATGGTAGTGGTACACTGTTTTTCAAAGGTTTTGAACAATCATTAAATGTAAATGGACCTAATTGTTCTCCCTTATTTGATTCTCTCCAAGTCCACCCTCTTCTTTTAGGTCTATATGACTCAAGATCTTTTAATATATTTTCTATGTCTAGTTTTTCATTTGGAACTAATTTCATCTCTGACATTATTTGTTACCTCCTTTGAATAGTGCCACTGCCTCTGTCCAAAGTTTTCCTTCAGCAAGTGCAACTCCAGCTTCTCTTACTTTTATATTTTGAGATTTTGCAAGTTTGTATACTACATGCCCTGCACCTTTTCCCATAAGTCCTCTATCTATTACACCATCAACAATTGATTTTGCCTCAATTGATGAAAATCCCATTCTTAAAAGCACTGATCTTTCTACTGCTGGACTTGTATTTTTTTCTCCAAGTTCAAGTAATGGATCTACTATATCACTTGCAAGTGCCCAAAATTTTTCATATAGTTCCTGATCACTTAAGTTTGAAAGATGTGCTCTTCTTTGAGCGAAATCGTCTGCTCTTTTCATTTATTAATCCTCCTGATTTTACTTTAAAATCTATTTTTTAAGTTCGTTTAATGCATTTTTTACAAATTCCACATCAGTTTTAGTCTCTTTAGCCAAGTATTCGATGTCTTCTTCTGTAGGAGTTTTTCCTGTCATTTCTAATGCATTCTTGATTAGCGATCTTCTAAGCTTTGCCATATCCATATCTTTTATTTTTATCATTGATGGATGTGCTGGAAGTACTATATTTTTACCTGGAATCTCATCTTGTGGATTTCCAAATACAATCTCTATTCCGTTTTCTTTTGCAAATGCAAGTTGTGGTTGGATATGTTT
>JBGSPX010000023.1:0-9953 GCA_041738345.1 Proteocatella sp. | reverse complement strand
TATTGATTTTTTTAGTTCATCTGAGACTGGAGAAATTATTACTTCCACTTCTATTTTTTGTAATTCACTTCCTGAAAGTCCTAATTCTTGAGCAACTTTATCTATTGTCATTTCTTTTGCTGGAATTCTATAATCTACATTATCTTTTTTTATTGATAAATCAAAACTTTTGTCTTCCATAGCTTTAACAATATCACCTGTAAGTCCGATTCTAAGGGCTCCATTTTCTCCAACATTTCCTCTTATTTCAATGGTATTATTTCCACCGGAGCTTGCTTTTGCCTCAATTTGTTTTAGTACTGCTTCTTTTTCAACAGTAACTTTGGTTTCAGTTTTTCCATTGCCAAGGTCACGTTTTTCCTCTTTACCTACAGAAAAGCTCTCTCCATTTATTATTACATTTGTATTTTGATTTGTAGGCGGGGTAGATGGAGTATCTGGACTTGATGATGAACCACCTACACCACTACTATTACCAATCCATTTTGCATAAAGCGTAGCACTTGTAGTCACTTGTGTGTTGAAATCAAATTCATTTATAATAGATGATTCTTTATACCATCCCGAGAAACTATTACCTGTTTTAGTAGGATCAGAAGGTCTTATAGCTTTTTCTCCATCATTTACAGTTTGTGATGGCACCACGCTACCTCCATTTGATTCAAAGCTAATGATATGTTGTGAGGCAGATGTAGTATTTACAACTACACTAACATAAGCTTTTATGTTATTTGGATTAGATACATTATCCTCTAAATCAAATTCTCCCGAAAAAGTATACGCTCCAGCAACATTTCCATTATACGCTGGAGTTCCAATATCCCAAGATACTACTGCTGCTGTAGTAGTTGTAGCATTGCTAAGATTTAAAGTAACGCTGTTTGGAAGATTAACAACTGATATATCTGTGCCATTTTCCACATTAATTTGAGGAATTGCGACTGCACTCAAAACCCTTATTATATTATTTTTTACAGTCAAATTATTAAATTCACCAAATTTTACAGCACTTCCTGATACTACCAAATCATTTGTCCCTGTTTTTTTATAACTTACTTTTATATTTGTATCTAAAGATGTCATTTTTGAACTCAATGTCAAAGTAATATTCGAACCAGAAATTACTGCAGAAGTAACATCTGGATTTGAGAAAACGCCTGAAATAGTAAACGATTCTGGATCAGCCTCTGTTCCAACTATTTCTTTATTTAAATTCAATTTAATGGTTTTAGTATCCTGAGTTTCAGCACTTCCTAAAATCACTCTTACCGTAGATGATGATTCTCCAAAATAAATATAACCGCCTGAATCTACAGTTAATCCCCATGGATTTATAGTTCCTGTACTAAAAGTTTTTATTTTTTCTCCATTTGAGTTTATTTTTTCAATAAGTCTAGAACTTGTAGTTGCATAAAAATAGCCATCTTCCCCTAATGTAATGCCTTGTATATTAGTCAGTCCTGTGGCAAAATCAGTTAATGCAGCATTTGGTTCAACTTTTAATATCTTCCCACTAGTACGATCTGTTATATATATATTGTCATTTTCATCAATACACATCCCAATTAAAGAAGTAGTTGGAAGCCCTGATAAAAATGTACTATAATTGTTTCCATCTACATCCATTTTATATATTTTTCCAGCAGTATAGTCCAGTGTAAAAAGCTTATCATTACTATCAATGACAATCCCTGTTAAATAACCACCACCAATACTTTTAACTAAAGATGTAACTCCTGAAGTATTTACTTTCGTTACCTTACTACCATTATGTTCTGCAACATATAAATTTCCAGCATTATCAAACACCATCCCAATCGGTTGACTAAATCCTGTGGCAAAAGTCGATTTATTTTGTCCATCTTTATCCATTTTTATGATTTTATTCCCGCTATACTCAGAAACATATAGTTTTTCATCAGGTCCCATAATTACATTCACTGGAAAACTATGCCCTGTAGAAATATCTATTCCTGAATAAGGTACTGTCTCTGCAAAAGACATTGTGGTTTGAGAAACACACATTGTAAATATCATAGTAAATGCAAGTAGCATACTTAATCTTTTTTTCATAAAATATATTCTCCTATTCTTTTTTTCATATTCGTTTTTCATATTATAGCATATGTACCCTTACTTTAGTGTTAATAAAATAAAAATAAAAATAAAAAAATCACAGTTAATTTATCATAAGATTACACCGTGATTTTTTTATTTTTATTTTAATGTTTTTCAAAAATATTATATCCATCATCTACAAGATTTTTGGAGTTAATATATGGATTTGGATAGTTTACTGTAAGTATTCTAACTATCTTATTCGTATTATTTTCCCAATTATGTGGTGTTTTGGAATCCAAATATATACTATCTTCTGGATACATTTCAAAATTCTTATTTTTTATATGCATCGTGAGGACGCCTTCAAGTACATATATAAATTCTGCACCTTCGTGGACATAATTTTCAGTAGCTTTTGAATCATATTTCGATGGTAGGATTTCATATATTCTAGGTAAAAATTCTGCTTTTACTAAATCCTTCACTAAATTAAACTGAATGTATTTAGAGTTAACTGAAGATACTTCTCTATCATAGCTTCTTATAAGCATTTCTTTACTTGTATTAGTTACCTTCTTCTCAAAAAACACATCTAAATCTACATCTAAAATCTTTGCGATTATAATAAGTGAGTCTACTGCAATCGTAGTCATTCCTCGTTCAAACTGTGATAAAAAGCCTGTCGATAAACCTGATCTTTCACTCAGTTCTTTCAATGTTATCTTTTTTTCTTTTCTAAGTCTATTTACGATTAATCCTATGTCTATCATGTCATTCATTTCACTTTTCTCCCTTGATAAAGAATCTCACCTTATTATAACTTATTCCGAATTGTTTGACAATTGAATTTGTGAATTTTGTTACATTTTAGATGATTTTTCACCACATGCTCTCATAGCTTCGATTACTGAGGTTCTAAAACCTTTTTCCTCTAGTACCGCAACTGCCTCTATAGTTGTTCCTCCTGGAGAGCATACCATGTCTTTTAGTTCACCTGGATGTTTTTGAGTTTCTAATACCATTTTAGCACTTCCCATAACTGACTGTGCTGCAAATCTATATGCCTTATCTCTTGGCATTCCCTGCATCACTGCGGCATCTGCCATTGCTTCTATAAACATAAACACATATGCTGGCGATGACCCACTTACAGAAACTACTGCATCAAAAAGTTTTTCTTCTATTTCTTCAACTAAACTAAAGGTTCCAATAATAGCTTTAAGCATTTCAAGTTCATCTTTTGTTATGCTCTTATTAGGACAAATAGCTGTAACCCCTGCCCCTACAAGTGCTGGTGTATTTGGCATAGTTCTTAAAACTTTTACATCTTTACCAAAAGCTTCTTGTATTTTTGCTAAAGTTTTTCCAGGTGCTATAGTAACTATAATTGTCTCATTTTTAGTAGCTTCTGATATTTCTTTTATTACTGTCTCATACATATTTGGCTTTACTGCAAGAAAAACCACATCACTATTTGATGCTACTTCTTTATTATCTTGAGTTATATTTATTCCATATTTTTCACGACTATCTTCTAATCCTTTTAAGTAGCCATCACTTGCTATGATATTCTTTGCACTTACTAACTCCGAAGCTATTATCCCTCCAATCATAGCTTTTGCCATATTTCCACAACCTATAAATCCTATTTTTTTATCCATTATATTCTCCTTTTTCACATACAAACCAAGGCAATATAAATCACCTTGGTTTTAATTTATTATTAATTTTTAATTAAAAGTTTGTTCTGTTCTTCCAATAATCTCATCTTGAAGTTCTTTACTTAAGTTATGGAAGTGATCGCTATAGCCTGCAACCCTAACTATAAGATCTTTGTAATCATCAGGATTTTTTTGCGCATCTATAAGTGTTTGCTTATCAATTACATTAAATTGTATATGATGCCCATCCATATTAAAATAGGTTCTCACAAGATTCGCCATCTGCTCAAGTCCATTGTCTCCTGCTACCACTGATGGAGTAAATTTCTGATTAAGAAGCGTTCCTCCAGTAGATAGATGGTCCATTTTTGAGCAAGATTTTATAACCGCTGTAGGCCCTTTTGTATCTGCACCTTTTTCTGGAGATATTCCTTCTGAAACGGGTTTGTGTGCAAGTCTTCCATTTGGGCTTGCCAACATAACTTCCCCAAAATAAACGTGGCATGTAGTTGGAAGCATATTTATTCTATACTTTCCACCCTTCATATTAGGTCTATCTGTTACGGTGTCATGATAAAGTTTGAATACTGATTGCATTATCTCATCTGCATAGTCCTCATCATTTCCATATTTAGGAGTTTTATTAAGCACCATATTGTGGATTTCTTCATAACCTTTAAAATTGTTTTCCACAGCTTTTAAAAGCTCATCCATACTGAATTTTTGTTTATCGTATACATTGTATTTTATAGCTGATAGTGAATCTGTTATAGTTCCGATACCAACCCCTTGAATATAGTTAGTATTGTATCTTGCTCCACCTGCATTATAATCTTTGCCTCTACTTATACAATCATTTGTAACTACTGAAAGGAATGGTACTGGCATATATTCTGCATATATTTTTTCAATTATATTATTACCTTTTATTTTAATATCTACAAAATACTCTACTTGTGTCTTGTAAGCCTCAAAGAAATCTTCATATGATTTGAAATCTCTAGGGTCTCCTGTTTTTGGTCCAAGTTGCTGATTCGAAACTTTATCATACCCATTCATAAGCGTAAGCTCTACGATTTTAGGTAGATTTAGATACCCTGTAAGAATATAGGCTTCATTTCCATATGCTCCAGTTTCAACACAGCCACTAGTGCCACCTTTTCTAGCATCTTCAAGTGTTTTTCCTGCATTTAAAAGTTCCTGCACTATTGCATCTGTATTATAAAAAGCAGGTTGTCCCCATCCTTTTCTCGAAATTTCACACGCCCTTTTTAAAAATGCATGAGGAGTTTTTCTACTTATCTGTACATTTGAGCTTGGCTGAAGAAGTCTCATTTCATCCATACAGTCTAAAATAAGATAACTCACCTCATTCACTCCATCACTTCCATCTGGGGCAATTCCACCTGTATTAAGATTTGCAAAATCTGTATATGTCGAACTTTCTTTAAGTGTTATTCCTACCTTTGGAGGTGCTGGCTGATTATTAAATTTTACCCATAGACATTCTAATAATTCTAGAGCTTTTTCATCATCAAGGTCTCCATTTGTAGTATCATTTTTGTAAAATGGATACAGATGTTGATCTAATCTTCCTGGGCTAAATGCATCCCAAGGATTAAGTTCTGTAGTTATTCCAATATGAACAAACCAGTACATTTGTATTGCTTGATAGTAATTTTGCGGAGGATTAGCTGGCACAACTGAGCAGTTTTTCGCAATAGTCAGAAGTTCTTCTTTTCTTATTGGATTCTTCTCTTTTTTTGATAATTCCATTGCATAACCGCTGTATCTTTGTGCATATACAATTATCGCATCACACGCTATTTTCATAGCTTCAAGCTGATGTTTTTTGGTAAGTGCTTCACTATCATTAAAAAAATCAAGTTTATCTATAGCAGCTTGAGCTTCTTCCTTTAAAGTTAGAAATCCCTTTTTATAGAATACATCACCACCAACCGTATGTCCAGGCCCTCTTTGCTCCATAAACTCAGTAAATATTCCCGCCTCATAGCATTGTCTCCATTCAGGTGTAACGCTATTTATAATTTTATGGCGTACGGAACGTTTTTCCCAGTAAGGAATAATTTCTTCTTCTTGAATTTTTTTATCTTCTTCTTTAACCTTAAAGAATATAATTTCTCTTGAATCCATTACATTCATATCTTCAAGCGTATGACAACAAAGTTCTGGGAAAGTAGGTGCTGCTTGTGGTGAATCTCCTTTTTCTCCTACTATAAGTTCTCCTTCATTTATGCAAAGGGTTCTATTTTCCATATAATATTTAAAAGACAGGGCTCTTAATGCTGGGATAGATACACTTCCCTCATATTTTTTGTAAGCATCTGTAAAAAGTCTTGCTCTTTCAATATCTATATGAGGAACCGCTTCCATACTTTGCTTTCTAAGATTTCTTACTCTTTCATTCATTCCATTTTCCATATTAACCTCCTATTTGAGTACAAAAATTATTTTGTTCAAATTTTACCTTTATTTCTTCCATTCTCTGATTACTTGGTGCTTCATATTCATCACCCTCATAGGCTATATTAAGTCTATCGTATTTGCTTTTTCCTGTGTTGTGATATGGTAAAAGATTAATTTTGTATATTTTTAATTCCTTTAAAAATGCTATAACCTTATCTATATGCTCATCTGTGCTATTAATCCCTTCAACAAGAGGCATTCTTATGTTTATCTTAGCACCGTTCTCACTTAACTTTCTTAAATTTCCAAGCACAAACTCATTGTCTACCCCCGTAAGTTCCCTGTGGATATCATTGTCCATATGTTTTATATCGTATAAAAAAGTATCCACATATGGGAGTATTTTTTCAAAGTTTTCAAATTTAGCATGTCCACAGGTATCAATATTTACCCTATATCCCAGTCTATGGCATTTTTTTAGTATTTTTATTATGTAATCCATATTCTGAGTCATAATCTCTCCACCAGAAAGGGTTATTCCTCCACCTGATTGCTCATAAAAAAGCTTATCTTTTTCTATTTCTTTCATGATTTCATCTACAGTGTAGTTTTTTCCAACAATTTCTCTAGCGTTATTTATACAGCCATCTATGCACGTTTCACAAAGATTACATTTTTCTTCAGATGTCTTAAGTTTCCCATCTTCGTAAGTAATTGCGCCTTCTGGACAAATAGTAGTACATTTTTGACAGCTTGTGCACTTTTCTGTATTTTGTAATATGGAAGGTCTGTATGATTGACTCTCTGGATTGTGACACCATTTACAAGTCATCGGACATCCTTTAAAAAATACTGTAGTTCTTATGCCATCACCATCATGAATTGAGTATTTTTGTATGTTAAATACCAAACTTTCCATAGTATGCCTCTTTTCTATTCGTATCTACAAGTATATATTGTGGTTTCTGGAACTTTTACTTGAAACTTTTCATTTGCAGGTACTATAAATTGTTCATTCTTAGTTACAACTCTAATTTCTATTTCTCCTGGAAGCAACACTTCTAATGCACCACTTACTACAGTCATAAATTCTTTTTTAGATGTAGCGAAAGTATATTCACCTATCGCCATAACCCCTACTGTAAGCTCTCCCTCTGAATTACTGCAACCTATAGATTTTACCTTACCTTCAAAATATTCATTTACATGCAACATGTTTCATCCTCCAATTTCATTTTTCATTTTTATGAATTTTTCTTTCTTTATGTATATAATATTTCATTAAGATGAATTTGTCAATATATTATCATTTTTTTGTGTAAAAAAATTGACATCCAAAAATTAGTATCAAACTCTAACCTTTGAATGTCAAAAATATTTAATAAATAATATATTTACTTAATAATATGATTATATCGCTTTATAAATCTAGACACTAGCATAAGTGTCATAATTTCTGCAAATGGAACTGCAAGCCACACGCCATCGACCTCAAGAATTTTAGGAAGCATCGTGATTCCAAAAATAAAGAAAATAAAAGTTCTTGAAAAAGCAATTATTGCTGATACCTTTCCATTTGAAAGGGCTGTAAAAAATGCAGAGCTATATATGTTTATCCCCGAAAATAAAAAACTAAATGAGAATAAATAAAAGCCATGTTTTGCTATTGAATAGACTGGATTTGTTTTATCTACAAATATACTTGTAATCAACGATGCTGATGCAATAGCTGTTAAAAACACAATTCCAGATGTGACTATTATAAAATTTCTATTCATATTAAATATTTTTCTAAGTCTCTCATAGTTCTGATTCCCATAGTTATAACTTAAAATTGGAGCTACTCCTATTGAAAATCCTATATAAAGTGCACTTAATAAAAATTCACAGTAAAGTATTATCGTTATCGCTGCTACTCCATCACTTCCAAGATATTTCATCATAATTAAATTGAATAAAAATGTTATTACACTTGTCGATATACTAGTAACCATTTCAGATGATCCATTAAAGCAAGTTTCTCTAATTACCTCAAAATCCAACTCTGGTTTAGAAAAATGAATATGCTGCTTTTGGGATGCGAAAAAAAATACTCCAAGTATCATTGCTACTACATAACCTGCTGCCGTAGCATATGCTGCACCTTCTATTCCCATATTCATAGGTCCCATAAATACATAATCTAGTACCGCATTTAATACTCCTGAAAGCACTGATACTGCAAGCCCTATCCCCGGTTTACCTGTAGCTACATAAAAATTTTGAAAAACTATTTGAAGTACTGCCGCCGGGATAAAAGTTAATAATATTTTCAAATAAATCGTAGAATATCTTATCATATCTCCTTCAGCACCCAATATATCTACTAACGGATTAATAAAAATAATACCTAAAATACTTGCTACTAAACTTATACAAAATGCAGATATAACTATTAATGTAAAGTTTTTACATGCTTTTTGATTTTTTCCTTCACCTATATTAGTAGCTACTACCGCTGAACCTCCACTTGCAAACATTATCGCTATCCCTATCATAATACTTATGCAAGGATATGTTATATTTACCGAGGATAGTGCATCTGTTCCTACTAGCCTTGAAACAAAAATACCATCTACAATTGTATATAGTGCTGAAAATATCATCATTCCTATAGTTGGTAATGCAAATTGTATAAGTGACATAAATGTAAATTCTTTTGAAATTTGATTCTCCATATTTCCTCCTATTTGTACTCTAACATATTATATGATAAACTATAGAGTAACTCTATAGTCAATAGGAGATTTTATATGGATAAAAAATTTAAACAACACTTTAGTAGTGGAGAATTTGCAAAACTTTGTAATGTGAGTAAACATACTTTATTTTATTATGATGAAATTGGATTATTTTCTCCTGAAATAATAGATTCAAATGGATATCGTTATTATTCAGTTAATCAATATGACACCTTTGATGTCATAACTATATTTAAAGATTTAGGTATGTCACTAAAAGAGATAAAAACATACTTAGATAACCGTAGTCCAGATGGACTTGTATCTCTTTTAAAAATCCAAAACGATATTATTTCAAAAAAAATTCATGATTTAACAAAAATTAAAAGCCTAATAGAAAATAAAATCCAAGTAACTGAAAATGCTTCCGATCTAGATAGCTCAAGAATTGATATTTTCAAATTTATTCAAGATGAATATTTTATAACCTCTGAAGAAGCTATACAAACTGACGATTTGAATATCACAAAATATATTGCCAAGCTTATTAATTTGTGTAATGAAAAAAAATTATTTGCACATTATTCAATGATTGGAATTCATCACAAATATGATATCTTGAATTGCAATTATATTAAATATAGTAATTTCGGTATAAAAATTGATGAGAAATATGATGATGATTCCTTAAATTATCATATAAAGCCACAAGGATTTTACCTTACAGCTTATCATACTGGAAGCTTTGATACGATAGGTGAAACTTACGAAAGATTAAAAAATTATGCTCATAAATATAATTTTTTATTAGGTGAGTTTTTTTATGAAGAATTATTAATCGATTCTTTATCTGTAAAAAACTACGATGAATATTTAATCAGAATTTCTGTACACGTGAAAAAAGACCACTAATGTGGTCTTTTCTATATTAATGTGAAATTAGTCAGCTAGTATTGCAACAACAACGCCTGATCCTACTGTTCTTCCACCTTCTCTTATCGCAAATCTTAGTCCTTCTTCGATTGCGATTGGAGTGATAAGTTCAACGATCATGTTTACGTCATCTCCTGGCATTACCATCTCT
>JBGSPX010000002.1:0-34803 GCA_041738345.1 Proteocatella sp. | reverse complement strand
GGACGGAGATAGAACAAAAGAAACAACGAGCATTACAACAAGCAATATGAAAATATAACCAGCACTCTGATGAATGCTGGTTATATTAGAACCTACAATTTAATTATTTTCTTTGTCTCCTTGACAAGGGACGTATCAATACCACACTATCATTTTATTTATTAAAATTTAAATTCTAAATTAACTTTTTTACCTTCTCTTAATACTACTGATTTAACTGAATCACCCTTTTTAATCGTATAGAGATATTTCACTAAATCTTGCATTTTTTCTATATTCGCATTGTCCATTTTAACTATTACATCATTTACTTGAAGTCCTGATTTTGAAGCCACTGAACTTGGTTCTACTTTCGCTACAAAAACACCTTTTTCAGCACCTGGGTCAATTCCTGTAGCTTGTTTGTAATAATCTGCGTCAATCCCTTGTATTCCAAGCGTTACCTTTTCAAATGAACCAGTTTCTATAAACTGTTCTACTATCGGTTTTGCTATATTTATTGGAATTGCAAACCCAAGACCTTCTCCAGAACGTGCTTTTGCTGTATTAATTCCAATTACCTGCCCCTTAGAATTTAAAAGTGGTCCTCCACTGTTTCCAGGATTTATAGCTGCACTAGTTTGGATTAAATTATCCATTGTAGTATTAGTATCGGTCTGAATCTTTCTACCAAGTCCACTTATTATACCTTCTGTCACAGTTCTTTGAAACTCAAGTCCAAGTGGATTTCCTATGGCTACTGATATATCTCCCACTTCTACACTATCACTATCTCCAAGTTCCGCCACTTGAAGGCCTGTTTTGTTAACCTTTAGCATAGCTAAATCTAAAGTTTTATCATTCCAAAGTATCTCAGCTTTAGTCTTTGAACCATCTTCGAAAAGTACAGTTACATCCTTACCTGCTCCATCTTCAATTACATGAGAATTTGTAAGAATAAGCCCTCTTTGGTCTACAATAACCCCAGTCCCTATTCCTGTCTGCTGCATTGGCCCTGTAAATAAGTTGCCTACATCTACAACCGTTGTAATCCCTACTACAGAAGGCATTGCTTTCTTTATAACTGCTTTATAGATATTTTCAGTATCTTGTTCAGGTACATTTATAGTAGTTTGTGCCCCACCTGAATAATTAGACATAATTGGCAGTCCATTTATCGCCGGCAGTAGTATTATAGTTATCATACTACCCATAATCGCTGAGATAATTGCAATAAGAAGTACCTTGTTTTTCTTCATATTCATCCCTCTATTCTATCGAGTATATTTTTGAAACCTTTCCTCTAAGCATGACATCCATACTTACATCCTTAGGAGTTATTCCTTGATCTGTTAAAATTCCTGCTACCGTCTGAAACGCAATTTGAGGCATATTGCTCTCTTTACTAAGATGTGCCAGTAGTAGTTTTTTTGTTCCTTTTCTTACAAGTGCCGCAGCTAAATAGCCTGCTTCCTCATTGCTAAGATGCCCCGAATCAGAACGAATTCTCTGTTTAAGCACATATGGATAACTACAGTAGTCTAGCATCTGTGGGTCATAATTTGATTCTATAACTGCAATATCTGAGCCACTTATATTTTTGAAAACTTCATCCGAAACAAACCCTAAGTCTGTCACAATTGAAATTTTTTGATTGTTAGCTTTCAGTGTATAGCCTACAGGTTCAACCGCGTCATGACTTATCTCAAAAGTCCCCACATCTATGCTCCCTATTCCAAGCGCTTCTCCTCGTTTAAATACCCTTATATTTGAGTCCTTAATCTTTCCAATATGATGTCTCATATTTTCCCAAGTTTTTTCTGTAGCATAAATAGGTGCGTCAAATTTTCGGCTAAGTATTCCTACTGCCTGAATATGATCAAAATGTTCATGGGTGACAAGAATTGCATTTAAACCTTCCATATTTTTATTGTGTGAAGACAGATTCTCTACTGCTTTTTTGCCTGAAATACCTGCGTCTATGACTATTTTGGTATCACTGTTTTCTATATAGTGACAATTTCCACAGCTTCCAGACGATAGTGAAATATATTTCATCGTTACTCCTTGCTTTCAATTTATTTTACTCTTAGTTTGTGGAATTTGTTTAAAAAGGGAGTAAAAAAACTCCCTTTTTTTAACCGAATATTTGTTTGCACAAACTGCAACCCGTTTTAGTCCCTGCTAATCCTCCAAGTGCCGTTTCTCTTAATTCAAATGGAAGTGATCTTCCCACTTGATACATTGCCTCTATGGTTTCATCAAATGGAATATGATTTCTTATTCCTGCTAGTGTTATTTCCGCACTTATAAGCGCATTACTTGCACCCATAGCATTTCGTTTTTGACATGGTGCTTCTACAAGTCCTGCTATTGGATCGCATACAAGTCCTAGCATATTTGAAATCGCTGTACTTGCTGCATCAAGTACCTGAGATGGTGTACCTCCCATTAACTCTGTCATAGCACCTGCCGCCATAGCTGATGCTGCTCCAATTTCTGCCTGACATCCACCTTCTGCGCCAGAAACTGTCGCATTTCTAGTTATCATATATCCAAGTGCTGAAGCTGTAAATAATGCTTCTAGCATAGTTTCATCTGAAAAATCATATTCTTCTTGTATTGCTGTAAATACCGCTGGTATAACTCCTGCTGAGCCTGCTGTAGGTGCTGCTACTATAAGTCCCATCGATGTATTTACTTCAAGTACACCCATTGCATATGCGATAACCTTTGACATAAGGCTTCCACATACTGGATTTTTATCTTGTCTTGCCTTAAGTTTTTTAGCTTCTCCACCAAGCAATCCTCCCATAGACTTTAAGTCTTCTGTAAGTGCCTTTTTTGTGGAATTTTTCATTATATTATAAGAATGCATAAGGTCTTTTTTTACTTCTTCTTCAGTTTTTCCAAAAACCTCAATTTCTCTTTTTAACATTATCTCAGAAATTTTCATATCTGTTTTTTCAGTTAGCGCTAAAAGCTCCACCGCATTTGCAAAATCAAATTTAATATTATTCACGTTAACTATCTCCATTTCTCTTAATACACATTTAGTTTATACATCAATTATAGTCGTATCTTCTATGTTTTCACATTCCATTATTTTATCTGCGACCTGTCTGTCTATCTTTTGGTCTGCTTCTATTATAGTATAAGCAGTTTCACCTTTTTGAGTTCTGTATAATCTCATAAATGCAATATTAATTTCATAGTCACTTAATGATTTTGTTATATGCGCTACTACACCTTTTCTATCTTTTTGTCTAACTATTATAGTGCTGTATTTTCCGGTAAACATTACATCTATTCCATTTATTTGTTTAACCTGTACATTTCCGCCTCCAATAGATTCTCCCATTATAGACTTTTCTTCACCTTTAGAGTTTTTCATTATTATCTCTACTGTGTTTGGATGTACACTCTTATTTGTAGTATTTGTTTCAAAAGTATATTTTAGCCCTTGTTTATCTGCATATTGAAAAGCATCTCTTATTCTTTCATCTTCAGTTCCAAAGCCCATTATTCCTGCAAGCAATGCTCTATCCGTTCCATGCCCTCTGTATGTCTGCGCAAAAGAACCATAAAGTACAAATTTCACTTCTTTTATATCTTGCTCTGCTATTTTATATGCTAAAAGCGATATTCTAAGCGCTCCTGCTGTATGTGAGCTTGAAGGTCCTATCATATTTGGACCTATTACATCAAATATACTTATATCTTTCATTTTATCTCCTTGAAATTAATATTATTTGTGGATAAGTTAAGCGTTTTCCACATGTTTTCAGTAGTTTATCCACAGCTTCTGTGAGTATCGTGGATAAGTATGTGTCTAAATTTCTCTTCTTCCCTCAAGAGCTTTTGTTATAGTTACATCATCTGCATACTCAATATCGCCACCTACTGGAAGTCCATGTGCGATTCGTGTAACTTTTATGCCAAATGGCTTTATCAGTCTGGCTATGTACATAGCCGTTGCTTCACCGTCTATTGTTGGATTTGTAGCTAAAATAACTTCTTTAAGATCCTTGTCTGCCATACGCTTTACAAGTTCTTTTATCTTTAACATTTCTGGCGTTATAGAGTCCATTGGAGATATCGTTCCATGTAGCACATGATATTTCCCTCTGTACTCTCTAGTTCTCTCCATAGCTGCCACATCTCTCGGATCTTCTACAACACAAATTATGCCATTATCCCTTGATGGAT
The DNA here is from genome assembly GCA_041738345.1 of Proteocatella sp. Classification (GTDB taxonomy): domain Bacteria; phylum Bacillota; class Clostridia; order Peptostreptococcales; family Filifactoraceae; genus Proteocatella. The sequence goes on along the minus strand of JBGSPX010000002.1, from coordinate 30,615 downwards.
TCCCACATATTGCACATGGGCTACTGTCTGCAATATTACAGCACTGTTCACAATAGATAAGATTTTGTTTTACTTTAACTATTGCTTCTGCAAGTTCTGTTACTTCGTTTTGAGATAGATTTATTACATGAAATGCTAATCTTTGGGCGGTTTTTCTACCTATCCCTGGAAGCTTTGCAAATTGCTCTATCAGTATATCTATATTACTTGAAAAATGCTGCATTAGAACATCCCCGGTATTCCTAAACCACCAGATATCTTCGCCATTCCACTCGCCATCATATCATCTGCTGCTTTTAACGCTTGATTTACCGCAGTAAGCACTAAATCTTCTAACATTTCAACATCTTCTGCATCTACAACTTCAGGCTTTATTTTTATAGAAAGCACTTCTTTATTTCCGTTAGCTTTTACAACTACTGCGCCACCACCAACTGAAGCTTCAACTTCTTTTTCACCAAGTTCACCCTGCATTTTTTCCATATCTTTTTGCATCTTTTGAACTTGTTTCATCATATTGTTCATATTTCCTGGCATTGCTCCGCCTGGAAAACCACCTCTTTTTGCCATACTATATCCTCCTTACATTTTTTGTCAATTTAATTTTAACAACATATTTTACCATAGAAGACCTACTGTGTCTATCTAACTTATTATACCATATCCTGCAAAAAACTATTGCAAAATTGTATTTTAGATGATAATATATTTTTTATAATAACTATAGAATTAGACTTTGAAAAGGATTAGTAAGTTATGTTTGAGTTTCAGCGAGCAGATGGTTGGTGAAAATCTGCACTTGAAATAGCCGAATCTACCTTGGAGTTTGTAAGAAAACTTACACGTTTCCTGCGTTAAAGGGTTTAAGATGAGCACTTGTTGCTAATTTAGGTGGTACCGCGGAGAACCTTCGTCCTATTTTGGATGGAAAGGTTTTTTTTATGCCCATTTTTAAGAAACCAATTTTTATTTTTATTTATATAGGAGGTATATTATGTTAGATATCAAACGTATTAAACAAGATTTAGAAAATATCAAAGTTCTTATGGACCTTAGAGGTGAAGCTGACTTCTCATTTGATGAAGTTATTGCCCTTGACAATAAACGTATCGAAATTCTTCAAAAAGTTGAGACTATGAAAAATGAATCTAATAAGGATTCAAAACTTATCCCTCAATACAAAAAAGAAGGTAAGGATACTACTGAGCTTATGGCACAGTTAAAAGAACTTTCTGACGGAATAAAAGCATTAGATGAAGAAGTAAAAGCGGTTGAAAGCGAATTATTCAACAAAATGCTAGCAATTCCTAACGTACCTAATGAAAATGTTAGAAAAGGCGATACTGATGAAGATAACCTAGAAGTAAGAACTTGGGGCGAGCCTACAAAATTTGATTTTGAAGCAAAAGCTCACTGGGATGTAGGAACAGACCTTGGCATACTTGATTTTGAAACAGGCGGAAAAATAACAGGCGCTAGATTTACTCTTTACAAAGATTTAGGTGCTAGACTTGAGCGTTCTATAATGAACTTCTTCCTTAATACACATACAGCAGAACATGGCTATACAGAAATTCTTCCTCCGTTTATCGCAAATAGACAGAGCTTTATAGGAACTGGACAGCTTCCAAAATTTGAAGAAGATATGTTTAAGCTAGAAGGCTATGAGTACTTCCTTGTACCTACAGCGGAGGTTCCTGTTACTAATATCCATAGAGATGAAATCTTAAGCGCAGATGAGCTTACTATAAAATACTGTGCATATACTCCATGCTTTAGAGCAGAGGCAGGTTCAGCAGGAAGAGATACAAGAGGTCTTATAAGACAGCATCAATTCAATAAAGTAGAACTTGTAAAATTCACAAAACCAGAGGATTCTTACAAAGAATTAGAAAGCCTTACTGCAGATGCAGAAAAAGTACTTCAAATGTTAGGTCTTCCATATAGAGTAGTTCAAATCTGTTCTGGAGATTTAGGTTTTACAGCGGCGTTTAAATATGACCTTGAAGTATGGATGCCAAGCTACGGAAGATATGTTGAGATTTCTTCTTGTTCAAACTTTGAAGATTTCCAAGCAAGACGTGCTAATATAAGATTTAAACGTGACAAAGCTTCAAAACCAGAATTCGTACACACATTAAATGGTTCAGGAGTAGCAATAGGAAGAACTGTAGCTGCAATTCTTGAAAACTACCAAATGGCAGATGGTTCTGTAAAAGTGCCAGATGTACTTGTACCATATATGGGCACTGATATAATAAAAATGAAATAATTTTCTATAACTAATTTTAAATATCAATAATATTTTATTAGTCAACATCTATTTAGATTTTTTTCTAAATAGATGTTGACTTTTTTTGTTAATTTCGTTAAACTGTATTTAGATAAATTTCTAAATAGTTTTATAGGAGGTTTTATTTTGGGATTTCACGAAACATTTAAAGCGCTTTCCGACCCCGTCAGACGTGAAATATTAATAATTCTCAGACACGAAAAAATGTCTGCTGGCGAAATCGGAATGCATTTCGATATGACGGGCGCAACCATATCGTATCATTTAGCACAGCTAAAAAAAGCTGGACTAATTACCGAAAGTAAATATAAAAATTTTATTTTCTACGAACTGAATGCTTCAGTTCTTGAGGAAATAATGTTGTGGTTCTCACAGTTTGGAGGCAATGAAGATGAAAAATAAATCTACAATACTATCTACCCTAATATGTCTTTCACCCATGCTACTTGCTTTTATATTCTATAAAAAACTACCAGAACAAATAGCCGTCCATTTTAATCATGCTGGCGTAGCAGACAATTATCTGTCAAAGCCAGTTGTAGTCTTTGGTTTACCAGTTCTATTGGCTATTATTCATTTGTATTCTAATTTCAGAATAAATAAAGATCCCAAAGCCGAAAATGCATCCATAAGCCTTAAAGAAATCTTAAAATGGCTTATTCCGGTGCTTTCAATCACAATGATACCTATAAGCATTTTTAAATCTATGGGCATGAATATCCCTATTGAATTTATATCTCAAATAATATTGGGGTTAATCCTAATAATTTGCGGAAACTATATGCCAAAATGCAAACAGAATTATACAGTTGGAATTAAACTTCCATGGACACTTTCTAACAAAGATAACTGGAATAAAACGCATCGTTTTTCTGGATTCCTATGGGTATTAGGTGGTACTACAATTTTACTTAACACTTTTTTAGATATTTCCTTTTCTATTACTATTATTTCAATTGTATTATTAGTAATACTACCTTTTATTTATTCATATAATCTATATAAAAAACAAAATAAACTTCAATAAATAAAATCTCCATGATTTTTACAGCTCATGGAGATTTTATTTATTGATCTCATTACTATATTAAAAAGTTACATCTCTTGTTCAAGCTTTTCAATATCGCATATCTTTATATCCTTGCCTTCACAAAATATCAGATTTTCGTCCTGCATTTTTAGCAGTTCTCTTGAAAGCGAAGGTCTTGCCGCCGTAAGATAATCCGCAAATACTTCTCTGTTCATGCCCATCTTTACAAAACCATTCTCATCACAATTATCCAAAAGATATTTTATAATCTTCTGCCTCAAAGTTCCGCTTGAAAGCACTTGAATTTTTTGATTTAAATAATAGGCCTTATTTGCCAAAATTTCCATCATATTAGAAAGCAGTTTGGCATGGAAATCACATCTATTTTCGCAATATCCTAAAAAGAATTCCCTAGAAATTACTGCTAGTTTAGAATTTTTAGTCGCGGTAGTATAAAAATCATAATGCTTATCCTTCATAAAGAGGAATATTTCGCCAAATACATCGCCTTTATTTTCAATCACATTTACAATAAGTCTTTTCCCTGAAGCCGTATCCTTACATATAGCTATGCTTCCCTCTAAAAGTATATACAGCTGATTTGGAACATCGAGTTCATTAAATACAATACTATTTTTAGGAAATGTATTTACTTTTGCTTTTGAGCATATCATTACCTTTTCAATATCATCCTTGCTCATATCTCTAAACAATACACTTTTTTTCAAAGTAGTTACAGTTTTAGACGCTTCACTGCCCTCAAGCTGTACAAATCGCATTACTCTCCCACCTCAATTACACTATCTTCATACGTTATATAATCGCTCCAACTACCTACATAAAGCTTTGCCTTTATTCCAATCTCGTCCAGTGCAATTATATTTACCGGACCTGATACTCCTGAACCACAGTGACATATTACTAAAGGCGAATTTACATTTTTAAACTGAGCCTTTATCACTTCAAGACTTTTATAAGTTCCATCTGCTTCTAATACATTTTCATAAAAATAGTTTTTTGCACTTGGCATATGCCCTGCTTTTACATCTATAGGTTCGTCTTCCCCCCTATATCGAACAGGCGACCTCGAGTCAATTATAAGCGTATTTTCATCCTTTATCGCGCTTCTTATATCACTTATATCTACTATCATAGCATCTTGAAGACTCATCTCTATATGCCCTTTTAAAGGCATCTCCGGAATTTTATCTGTAAGCGAATACCCTGAGTTTAGCCACGCATTTATTCCTCCATCTAACACCTTTACATTTTTAAGTCCTATATATTTTGCCATCCACCAAAATCTGCTTGCTGGTACAATATCTTCATCGTATACTATAATTTCAGTATCTGTACTTATTCCAAAACTTTCTAACTTTTCTTTAAAGCGGTTCATATCTTCTGGGAGTGGATCCCTTCCCCCATGAACAGTAATCTCTCTTGACATATCTTCTTTTAGGTCTATGTGAAATGCCCCTTCAATATGTCTTTTTTCATATTTTGCTTTGCCTTCTTCTGGTATCATAAAATTGTTAGTAGCATCAATTAAAACTACCTTACCTCTATTTTGATATAAATATTCTGCACTTACTATATTCTTCATTCTAATTTCCACTCCTGTTCTGTAAAGTTTAAGAATTTAAATTTTCCTCTATAAATCTTATTATATCATCTTCTGACACTGGTTTGGAGAAAAAGAATCCTTGCGCTTGTGGACATCCATTTTCTCTTAAAAAATTAACATGAGCCTCTTCTTCTGCACCTTCTGCAATTACCTCTATATTCAATATCTTAGCTAAATCAATTATTACTCTTGCAATCGCTCCATTATCCGCATGCGGAATATCCTTTATAAACGCTCTGTCTATCTTTATCTTATCTACTGCAAATTTCTTTAGATATGAAAGTGAAGAATATCCCGTTCCAAAATCATCAATTGCCGTTTTTATTCCCATTGCTCTGAAGTTCTCCAAAATAACCTCACATTCTTCTTCATTCTCCATCAATATACTCTCTGTGATTTCAAGTTCCAAAAGGTTGCTTGGGAATTTAGTCTTTTCAAGCACAGAATTTACAAGGATATTTATATAAGGGTTTTTGAACTGAGCTCTCGAAAGATTTACGGCGACTTGAATGCGATAGCCTCTCTCATAAAGTTTGTATCCAAATTCACAAGCCTTATAAAGCACCCATTCGCCAAGTGGAATTATAAGATTATATTCTTCTGCAATAGGAATAAATATATTTGGAGGAATTATTTCATTTGAAGTCTTCCATCTAATAAGCGCTTCCATACCAATTATTTTATTGCTTGCAATATCAATCTGTGGTTGATAGTAAAGAATTAATTCTTCTGCATCAATCGCATTTTTAAGTCTATTCTTAAGTTCATATTTGTATATAGACTTATCATTCATATCCTTATTATAAAATGCAAAACTTCCACTACTTCCACTTTTAACACTATTTAGCGCCGAGGTTGCATTTTTAAGTAGCATAGCATAATCGGTCGCATCTGAAGGATATATGCTTACTCCAAATCGAAGATTCGTAAAAAGCTCTTCTTTTGAAACTTCATGATTTTTATTAAGATGCTTAAATAAATCTAACACATAATTGTATAGTTCCTCATCATTTTTTACATTTGTTTTGAGAATTACGAACTCATCATTTCCAAGTCTTGCAAGTAAATCAGATTCCTTAACTTGAATTTCAAGTTCTCTTGCTATCTTTATCAGCACTTCATTCCCAAAATCAAAACCCTTAGCTTCATTTATCAATCTAAAGTTATCTATATTTATCATTATTACTGCATGCTTAAGTTTTTGATTTACTCGCTGCTCCAAAAACTTCTTAGTTAATTCCTCAAAAGAAGCTTTATTGTATAAATTGGTAAGACTGTCAAAATGTTGTATTGTATACAGCTCTTTTTCTTTATTTTTGTATGCGGTAATATCATTTATATTCCCGATATAGTAAAGTTTATTATTATGACTCACTTCCTCGATTTTAACATAAAGTACAAGTAAATCTTCACCTCTTCTATACTCTACATCTCCATTCCAATGTCCTACTGTTTTTATGACATTAAGCATATCTTCATTTATTGGTACATTAGATTTTAGCATATTTAAATTTTTAAGCGTAAGTTCATTATAGCCTGTCATTTTTTCAAAAGCACTGTTGCTATAAATACACTGTGTAAATGAATTCATAATAAAAATACCTTCATCTGTCGAAGAAAGTAGCGTTAGCATCATTTCAAGCTTTTCTTGAAATGCTTTCCTTTGGCTTATTTCCTTAGAGAGGTCTTCATTTTTCTGCTCAATTTCAGTTATATACTGTTCAATGCTCTGTGCCATAGTATCAAGTCCATTTGCCAAAATTCCAATCTCATCATCCCTGTCATAATAGTTTTCAGGAAATCTAATATTGTGATTTCCTTCTCCAAACGTCACTATTTCTTTAGAAATATCGACTATAGGCTTTGATATTAAATTTGTCATAAATTTTATAAAAAGTGCCACAAGCATTATAACTACTGCAAGCATCCATAAATTATTAATCATTACTTTATATATTGGGGCCATAACCTCACTTTGCGGAATAACGGTAGCTACTATCCAATCTGTATTTTTAAGTGGTACACTTGCAATAAAATACTCATCTTCATTATTTTTAAACTCTAAAATACATGGTTTTCCCTCAAGCATTTTTTCATCAAATTCATTGAATTCTATATAGTCTGGATTTTCCTCAAGAAGGATTCCAATATCAACTTCAGGATGATAAAGTAGATTCCCTTTAGAATTAAATAGCACCGTATACCCTGAATTGCCTACAGTATATTCACTCATCATTTTATAAATATCATCCATCATTACATCAATTGCAAATGCACCTTTATCAACTTTTCCTTTATAGTAAGGACTCGCTATTGATAATATTGGTTTCCCTGTCACCGCATCTATATATGGATTTGTCACTGTGAGTTTTCCATTTGCAAGCGTTTCCTTGTACCATGATCTTACATCTAAATTATAGCTCTCTTTTGTATCATACTCATACATATCCGTAATTAAATCACTTCCTGTTGGGGATTTAAATCCCATCCAAACAAGCGCTATATTTTCATCTATACGCTTTATGTTTTGAAATTGAGTTGTTACCCCCTTGTATAGTGGATGTTCTCTTTTTTTATACCTATCATCTACCTGATCAAGCAGTTTTACAAAATCTGAATTCGTAGCCATCTGCTCTACAATTGCGATATATTCGCCTACAAAACCATCTATTTCCGCAGCAATATAATTTGCATCGGTAATAAGCTTATCTTTGCTATTTTTTTCAAAAAATCTGTACGCCTGAACTCCAGAAGCTACAGCATAGATTGTAAATGAAACTATAAGCACTGCTACTAAAAGTGCGCCCCCTTTTCGTATCGAACTCTTCTTGAGCCATTTCATATATTGCCTCCCTCATTATGCTTAAATTCGTTTACAAATTTTATCAAATCTTCTTCGCATAGTGGCTTTGCATAAAGATATCCCTGCACCTGTATGCATTCATTTGCTTTGAGAAATTCATTCTGAGCTTTATTTTCTACGCCTTCAGCAATAACCTCCATATTTAAAATTTTTGCTAAATCTATAATGACTTTAGCTATAGTTCCATCATCATTTTCTGGAATATCTTTAATAAAGCTCCTATCAATTTTTATTTTGTCTACATCAAATTTCTTTAAATAAGAAAGTGAAGAGTAGCCCGTTCCAAAATCATCTATTGCTAGTTTTATTCCCATCTTTTTAAAGTCTTCTAAAATGATGCTGCATTCCTCATTATTTCCCATAAGAATACTCTCTGTAATTTCAAGTTCAAGTAAATGTGGAGGAAACTCTGTTTTTTCTAGAATAGAATTTAAAAGAATACTTATATATGGATATTTAAATTGAAGTCTTGATATATTTACTGCAAGCTGCATATTATATCCCATATCGTTGAGGCGTTTTCCAAACCTACAAGCGCTCATAAGCACCCACTCTCCTATTGGAATTATAAGATTTGACTCCTCTGCGATTGGAATAAATATATTAGGTGGAATAAACCCCTCACTGCTTTCCCATCGAATCAGCGCTTCTATCCCTATAATTTCCTTTTGCTCTATATCAATCTGTGGCTGATAGTAGAGTTTAAATTCTTTTTCATTTAATGCTGTCTTTAATCTATTTTTTATTTCGTATTTGTATATAGCTTTTGTATTTATATCCTGATTATAGAATTCAAAATTATTTCCACTGTTATTTTTGGAACTATTTAAAGCTGAAACTGCATTTTTATAAAGACCATTATAATTTGTAGCATCATTAGGATACATACTTATTCCCATACTTAAACTTACAAATATATCCTCGCCCGACACACTATATATTTTATTTAAGTTTTTATCTAATCTTAATATATAATTATAAAGTTCTTCGTAATTATCTATATTTGATTTTAAAACAACAAATTCATCATTTCCAAGTCTTGCAAGAATATCGCCCTCTGTTATGAACCCTTTAAGCTTTTCTGCTACTGCAATAAGTAGTTTATTCCCAAATTCATAACCTTTGGCTTCATTAACTACCCTAAAATTGTCCACATTCATTATTATAAGCGCATGATTTATGTCCTGAGGATATTTACTTATTAATTCAACTGCATCTCTATCAAAAAGCGCCTTGTTTCTAAGTTTAGTCAAACTGTCAAAATATTTTAGATTATACATATGCTGCCTATGTCGTCTTCTATTTTTAAGAATAAGATATACCCCTGTAAGTGACACCAAAGAAGTTGCTAAAGCTACTAACGTTGCCATTATAAAATAATTACTTCTAAGTGCCTTGTATTGCCTTAAAAGTATATTTTTATTTGAAATCGAATATACACACCATCCTAAATCTTCAATTTGATTTTTCATTATATAAACTTCACGATTCTGCATATTAAATGTATATATTTCACCCAAGTTCATTTCTTCTCTATTTATCATTGGATATGCTTCAAAAATATACTCCATATTATTTTTAGGATACATCGTATCTTCAAGTATTATACCTGAGCTATGCACAAGTATGTAGTGCTCATTTGGAAGTAATTTTACAGCTTCTAAAATTGCAGAAAGCGATCTTAAGTTTATATCAATTCCAATCACGCCAAGTGCTTCTCCACTTGAATCTCTAACTAGCTTTACATTAGAAATTATCTTTTTACTTGTAACTAAATCTTGATAAGGCTCAGTTTGAAGTACTTCATTTATTGCCGACAGTCCTCTTATATACCAAGGTCTTATTCTTGGATCATAACCCGCAGTTATATAAGTTTGAGGCCATACTACATATCCCCCCTCTTGTGTAGAAAAATACACATACTCTATATCGTCATGTGTTTCCCCATAAAGTTGAAACATTTTAAATATGTCCTGCTCTCGTTTATTGCCTTCCATAGGTTTCATCAAAACTCTCATCTTATTTTGATAATATGTAGTTATCGGACTACGCTCTTTTTTTATGAGCTCATGTTTAGCAAACATTTCAATATCTTCATATATTTTTTGAAATCTCAAATTTGCAGCAGAATTTATTACTTCAAGTTTTGACTTTGTATTATTTTCAAATTCTGTTCTTGCTGATTTTTCAACGATACCTTCAAACCAAAATAATGCCGCAACAAAAATTAGAACCACTATAAGTAGCGACGAAATAAATATTTGAATATATTTAGACTTAGAATTTTCCATAAAAATCCCTCCAAACTATATTTATATTTTAAGATTATACCCAAAATATAACTGTCTTCAACGAAAAAAAAGATAGTTTCCAAATTTACGGATACTATCTTAGGAATATATTTATTTAAATTTTATCTTTCTTCTCTAAAATAAGGAATGCTTAAATCTGCTGGTGGCATATCCTCATGTCTATTTTTTCTAGTACTTATTATAAGCACTATTATAGTAGTAAGATATGGAAGCATATCTATTATATACTGTGACACATGAATCCCCATACCTTGAAGTCTAAATCCAATTATATCAAGTCCTCCGAAAAGTACGGCCCCAAGCATTGCTTTTACTGGCTTCCATGAGGCAAATATAACAAGTGCTACCGCTATCCAGCCTCTTCCTCCTGTAACCCCTTCCTGCCACACAGGAATAGTTACGAGTGAAAGATATGCGCCACCAAGCCCTGCAAGTGCCCCACCTATTATAGTATGCACATACTTGTATAAATCTACATTTATTCCCGACGCATCTGCTGAAGCTGCACTTTCACCTACTGATCTTAGGTTAAGTCCCCATCTAGTCTTATAAAAATATATAAGCGTCCATATAGTTATCGCATATCCAAAATATACAAATACATCATGTTTAAATAAAATTTCTCCTACAAATGGAATGTCTGAAAGCAGTGGAATATCTACTACTTCAAAAAAAGTTTTTATAGTTTCTGGAGCCGCTTTTCCTACATAAGCTTTTCCTACAAAGCTTGCAAAACCTGTTCCAAATATTGTAAGTGCAAGTCCTGTAACTACTTGATTAGCTCTAAGTGTAATTGTGAGTAGTGCAAATATTGCAGCCCCAAAACCACCTGCTAAAATAGCTCCAAGTAGTGCCAAAAATGCATTTCCAGTAACATAGCCCGTTGAAAACCCTACAACGGCACCCATTATCATCATACCTTCCACGCCAAGGTTTAAATTTCCCGATCTTTCTGTATATATCTCTCCTATAGTTGCAAAAAGCAGGGGCATCCCTGCCGTTATTGCGGCAGCTAATATATCTACTATCATTTATTTATCCCCCTTTACAATTCTATACTTTATAAAAAATTCGCTTCCGAGTACAAAAAATAAAATAATACCCTGTATCATATCTGCAACTGCCGATGGGATTTGCATTGCAATTTGAATATACACTCCACCTTGAAGCAGAATTGCAAATGCAATTGAAGTAATTAATATATATTGAGGCTTAAGCCCTGAAAGCCATGTAGTTATAATTGCTGTATAACCTATGCCTCCTGAAAGTGTTGCCGAAAGAGTCTTCTCGATTGCAGAAGCCTGTATCATTCCTACAAGACCGCAAAGACCACCTGAAATAATAAGTGACATCATCACTATTCCATTTACATTCATACCTGCATATTTTGCCGTATTTGCACTTTCTCCTACAACTTCTATTTCATATCCTTTTTTAGTATATTTCATAAATATATACATAGCTGCTACAAGTACGAGCGCTATAATCCAACCTATATGAATTCCAAGTACTTTAGGAAGATATGCTTGTTCTACAAAGTTTGGTACTTTTGGAAAGCCTGAAGCGCTTGGATCTTTCCACGGCCCATATTGAAGCGCTTGTACAATCTTTATTGCAATATAGTTAAACATCAGTGTAAATATCGTTTCATTAGTGCCCAGTTTAACTTTAAAAAACGCTGGAATAAGTGCCCATATTCCACCACATATTATCGAAGCTAACATCATTAGAGATATTAGTACAAAAGAATTCATTCCTTCGCCAAACTTAAGTGCTACAAATGCTGCCCCAAGTGCACCCATCATAATTTGACCTTCGCCACCTATGTTCCAAAATTTCATTTTAAATGCTACAAGGATTCCAAGAGATGCGATTACTAGGGGAATAGATTTAGTTATCGTTTCTTGAAATCTCATCGGAGTTCCAAGCGCACCTTTTATCATCTTAGAAAAAACCTCTACTGGATTATAGCCTATTATAATCATAAAAATTCCAGTAAATACAAAGGATAGTATAATTGCACTAGCTCTTACAAGCATTGCCTCTTTACCTTCAAGTTCGTCTTTTTTTATTATTTTAAGACTTAACAATTACTCCACCCCCTTGCTCTTATCTTGCTGCTGCATAAGTTTTTCTACATCTTCCATATTTCCACCTGCCATAAGCACTCCTACCTGCTCCTTAGTTGTAGTTTTAGTATCTACTATACCGGTTACTCTGCCCTCATAAACAACTGCAATTCTATCACATATCTCAAGAAGTACATCTAAATCTTCTCCTATAAAAAGTACCGCAGTTCCTTTTTGTTTCTGCTCGTTTAAAAGGTCATATATTTTGTAAGAAGCCCCTATGTCTAGCCCTCTTACTGGGTATGCTGTAATTAGAAGCTTTGGATTTGTATCAATTTCTCTTCCAAGAAGTACTTTTTGGATATTCCCTCCTGAAAGCTTTTTAACTGGATGAAATATGCTAGGCGTAGAAATTTCAAGCCTTTCCACTATCTCGTGTGCCTTATCTTCCATAAGCTTTTTATTCAAAAATATTCCAGGTTGTTTTTGATAATCTTTTAATATTATATTGTCCACAAGATCCATAGACCCTACAAGACCCATTCCAAGTCTATCTTCTGGAATAAAGCCCATTCTTACGCCCATATTTATTATTTCTCTTGGCGTTTTGTCAATTATGTTTTCACCTTCAAAATAAATTCTTCCTGAATTAGTTTTCATAAGCCCTGCTATAGTTTCACAAAGTTCCTTTTGTCCACTTCCTGCAAGTCCTGCTACTCCAAGGATTTCTCCACCATACACATCGAGGCTTACATCTTTTAGGGCATATCTTTTTTCGCTGTCAAGCACTGTAACTTCATCTAGTTCAAGCATTGGCTTTTCTGATTTTTTAGTCTGAGGCTTCTCTATAGATAAATCTACTGATTTTCCTACCATCATCTCTACAAGCTCTGACGAGGTAGTTTTTGCAGTCTCAACCGTAGCAATAGACTTTCCTTTTCTAAGCACTGTAACTCTATCGCTTATCTCCATAACCTCATTCATCTTATGCGTTATTATTATAATCGCACAACCCTGAGCTTTCATATTATTTATTATTTTAAACAGACGTTTTATTTCTTGAGGAGTAAGTACTGCAGTAGGTTCATCCATTATAAGCACCTTAGCGCCTCTGTATAGTACCTTTATAATTTCAAGCGTTTGCTTTTCGCCTACAGACATATCATACACTTTTTTAGAAGGGTCTACATCAAGTCTATATTTGTCTGAAATAGCTCTTATTTCTTTAGTCAGCATCTTTCCTTTTATAAAAAAATTGCCTTTTTGACCAAGAATTATATTTTCTTTTGCCGTAAGTACATCAATAAGCTTAAAGTGCTGATGTATCATCCCTATTCCAAGCGAAATCGGGTCACTTGGCGAACTAAAATTTTGAGCTTTTCCGTCAACTATTATTGACCCACTATCTGGGCGATATATTCCTGACAGCATATTCATAAGTGTACTTTTTCCTGCTCCATTTTCTCCAAGCAGCGCATGAACCTCACCCTCATATATCGTAAGATTTACATCCTCATTTGCTTGAATACTTCCAAAGCTTTTTGAAATATTTATCATTTCTATAGCTTTATTTTTTTCCATAACTCCTCCACAGCGTCTGTTTTCATCTTTTAAAAAATACATTCTCAGAATTTAGTCATCCTGAGAATGCAAATATTTATTATGTTGTTTTGTAATTTCTTACTTTGTAGTTCCTTCTACACCTTGTACTAAATAGTTCATCTGCCAGATTTTTTCTCTGTCAAGTTTTTCGCCCTTAGCTACTACTATATTGCCTGCTTGGTCTTTTATTTCTCCTGTAAATGGATTGAATTCGCCAGCAACCATCTGTGCTTTTACTTCTTCTATTTTTTCTTTAGCGCCCTCTGGTGCTACACCTGTAAGCTCAAGAAGATTTATATATCCATCCGCTAGATTTCCATAATAGCTCTGTGGTGTCCATGTTCCATCTATTATAGCTTGAACCTGTTGTACATAGAATATTCCATGATTCCAAACTGGTGCAGTCATAAATGCTTCTGGTGCTGATTCTGCTGTATCTGAGTTGTAACCTATAGCCCAAACCCCTTTATCTTGTGCTGCTACTTGAGGTCCTGTAGTATCACAGTGCTGTGCTATAACATCACAACCAGCTGCAAGAAGTGCTTCTGCCGCTTCTTTTTCTTTTGCTGGGTCATACCAAGAGTTTGTCCATATAACCTGAACTGTAGCATCTGGATTAACTGACTGTGCTCCAAGTGTAAATGCATTTATTCCTATGAATAGCTCTGTAAGTGGGAATGCGCCTACAAAACCTATTTTATTTGACTCTGTTTTCATACCTGCTACTATACCAGAAAGATATCTTGCTTCTTCCATAGCGCCGAAGTAGTTTCCAAAGTTAGTATCATTTTTCTTGTAACCTGAGAAGTGCATAAATTTAACATCTGGATATTCTTTTGCAAGTTCTTCTATTGCATCCATAAATCCAAAGCTTGTTCCAAAAATTATACTTGCGCCTTCATCTATCATGATTTTCGCTGCATTTTTTACATCCTGCATAGTTTCTGGTACACTTTCTTGATAGATTGTCTTAACTTTATCCCCCATTTGTTCTTCTAAGTAAAGTCTTCCTTTATCATGGGCATCTGTAAAACCACCGTCACCAACTGGCCCTACATATATAAATCCTACTGTAATTGGCTCTGCTGAACCTTCTTCTGTTGAAGTGCCGCTTCCACCACATCCTACTAATATCGATAATGATAAAACTAATATTAACGCTAATGATAATAACTTTTTCATCTTAGTTCTCCCTCGTTTTTTTAATATGTTTTATGAGATAATTATATCCGATTGTTCGGAATATGTAAATAGTTTGAGCAAAAAAAACGTAGAATGTTCGATATTTTTAAAACCATAATTCGATATATTCCGAATTATACCCAATTTTACAGTGCATTATAGTTCGAAAACTCTATTTGTACAAAAAAACAGCAGAGCTTTTTCCGAAGATTACCCTGCTGTTTTTTGATGTTTTGTTCTATTTTTCGTAACCCTTAAATGTAAGTGTCCCGTCATCTGCAATATCTGTAATTATAGCCAGCGATTCCACTTTGTAGCCCTCTGCTCTAAGCTTATTTCCGCCGCCTTGGAATTCTTTTTCTACTACAGAACCAATTCCAACTACTTCGCCGCCCGCTTGTTTTACTAAGCTGACAAGCCCTCTTGCTGCTTCACCATATGCCATAAAGTCATCTATTATAAGTACTTTTTCACCTGGCTTAAGATACTTTTTAGTAACCTTCGCAAGCGATACTGTCCCCTTCGTAAACGACTTCACTTCTGCGCCATAGTATCTTTCGGTCATAGTATTAGGAAGGGATTTTTTGGCAAATACTACAGGAATGTACCCCATATGCACTGAAGTTATTACTGCGATACCAATTCCTGAAGCTTCGATTGTAAGTATTTTAGTAATCCCCAAATCCTTAAATCTTCTTGCAAACTCTTTTCCGATTTCATCCATCATATTCATATCCATCTGATGATTGATAAAAGAGTCAACCTTAATCACTTTGCCTTCTCTGCCTTCACCATCTTTTAGTATCCTATCAATTAGTAGTTTCATATATATTTTCCTCTTCTTTAATAAATTATAATAACTACTATTATAACAGTTAATCTAAAATTTGTGTAAAAAAAGTCCGCTCTTTAACTTTGGTTCAAACCAAGTAGATTTTGGGGGCATTACATTTCCTATATCACTTACCTTTATAATATCCTCTATCTGTGTAGGATATAGTAAGAAACCAAGGCCATGTCTATATCTTATAAGAAGTTTAGCTTCCATCTCCTCAAGCATATTTTCTCCCCCAAAAAATTCTATGCGTTTATTAGTTCTAGGGTCATCTATCCCAAGAATTGGCTCTAATATATTGTTTTGTAAAATCGAAGTATCAAGCGATTCAATTATATCTTCCTTATTATAAACGCCTTCCTTTGGTACAAGCTTGTAGTATTCATCTTCCATTATCATCGTAATATGAGTTTTACTTCTAGGCTGAACCTTTACAAACTTAAGTCTTACATCATTTAATTCTCTTTCCGTAAGCTTTATCTTCTTAATTTCAAACTTTGCTGCTACATTTGCCATGAATTCATCCTTTAATAGCCCATTCATATCCTTTACCAAACGGTTGTAAGGCATTATGAAAAGCTCATCTGCTGAAAATACCACTGAAAGGAAGTAATTAAAATTTTCTTTTCCTGTATAATTCGGATTTTCCTCACGTTTTTTCATGCCTACATTATAGGCAGATGCCGTTCTATGGTGACCATCCGCAATATAAAGTTCATCTATATTTTTAAATATAGCTTCTATCTCCGCTACTTTGTCATCAGCATTTACTACCCAAAGTATCTGCGCCACACCATCGTCAGTTACAATATCATATTCAGGCTCATTGTGCTGAATATAATTTGCAATAAACTTCTTTAGCGCTTCATTTTTCTTATAGAACAAAAATACTGGCTCTGTATTAGCTTCACAAGTATAAAAATGATTTATTCTATCTTGTTCCTTATCGACACGTGTAAACTCATGTCTTTTTATAAGATTGTTTTTGTAGTCATCTATAGCGGCGCATCCTACTATCCCACTTTGAGACCTTCCATTCATTATTTGACGATAGATATAGTACGATTTTTTATCTTCCTTAAATAAAATACCTTCCTTTTCAAACGCAGTTAGCGTTTCTTTTGCATTGTTATAAACCGCTTCTGAATAAGGGTCTACACTCTTATCAAAGTGAATTTCGCTTCTAGTAATATGCACTAGGCTATGTGGATTCTTGCCAATCTCTCTAGCGGTTGCAGTGTCTATTACATCATAAGGTGGGGCTACTACTTTTTCTACCATATCAACTGTCGGTCTTAATGCCTCAAATGGCTTTAGTGTTATCATCTCTTTCTCCTTTTAAATTTTATTTTTTTCCCGAGTTTTAAAAAAATTCACTATTATATCTAATAATGGACAATTTACATTGCTTTGTCAATTACTTTTTATATTGCTTTATCAATTAACTTATACTCAAACTTTAAAACAGTTTCTACAACTTCCTTAGCAATTCTCTCCTGAGCTTCCTTTGTAGCGGCTCCTATATGTGGCGTTACAGATACTTTAGGATGATTTATTAGTTCAAAATTCACCGTAGGCTCTTTTTCAAAAACATCAAGCCCTGCACCTCTTACCTTATCTGTATTAAGTGCTTTTAAAAGCGCCCCTTCATCAATAACCTTACCTCTTGCTGCATTTAGTATAAATACACCATCTTTCATCTTTGCAAATTCTGCTTCACCAATAATAGATTTTCCTGTGTATGGCGTATGAAGTGATATAAAGTCTGCCGTTTCAATAAGCTTATCTAGCTCTCTATACTCAAATTTTCTATCATCCTTTACATATGCATCATAAAACACTGCTCTCATGCCAAGTGCGGTTGCTTTTTCTGCAAGGGCTCTTCCTATCCTTCCAAAACCAATAATTCCAAGTGTTTTACCTGCAAGTTCAATTCCTTCGTACTGTTTTTTATTCCACTTGCCATCCCTCATCGTAACATTTGCAATAGAGATAAATCTAGCAAGTGAGAACATATGCCCTATTACAAGTTCTGCTACAGAGTCACTACTTGCATTTGGCGTATTTTGTACCTCAATATCATTTTTTCTTGCATATTCTGCATCAATATTATCAATCCCAACCCCTGCTCTAACTATAAGCTTTAACGCTCCAGTTTTAGCCGCATCAATGATTTCTCTATCTACTTTAGTCGCTGAACGCACTATTAGGACATCTGCTTCTTTAAGTTTTTGTTTTAGTTCCTCTTTTTCATAATGATTTGTATCCACTGTCATATTGTGTATTTCAAACGCCTTAAGCGCCACCTTATCTATTCCATCATTTGCTAATATTCTCATCATTCTACCCCCTATATATCCAAAAGCTCATCAATAGTATTTAATAAAAACTGTATTTCCTCTACCGTAGTATCCGCCATATGCGCAATTCTAAAAGTCTTATCCTTTAAATCCCCATATCCATTTGAAATAAGCATTCCTCTTTGCTTAAGCGCTTTATTAAGCTCTGCTACATCGATATTTCTTGTGTTTACTACCGTAGTAACCGTTCTTGAAGCCGTCTCATCATTTGCAAGTACATCAAATTTAGTCTTTGCCCAATCTCTTACAAGCTTCATCATCTGCTGATGTCTTGCAAATCTATTCTCTAGCCCCTCCTCATTTAGAATATATTCTAGCTGATAATCCAGTGCAAACATATGCGCTAAACTAGGTGTAGATGGATACTGATAATCCTTTTTCTGAATAAAGTTGTAAAGCTGAAGTAAATCGAGATAAAATCCTCTGTTTTCTACTGTCTTTGCTCTTTCTACCGCCTTTTGTGAGAACGTGCACATCGCAAGCCCCGCTGGAAGTCCTAAGCATTTTTGGCTAGAGGTTATGCATATATCTATGCCGAGTCTGTCTACATCTATTTTGTACCCTGCCGCTGAGCTTACCATATCTACACAAAATATTACTTCAGGATACATCCTAACCACTTTTGCAATTTCTTCGAGATTGTTCATAACCCCAGTTGACGTTTCATTGTGAGTTATAGTTACAAGGTCATACTCACCCGTAACAAGCGCCGCATTTACAGCTTCTGGCGTAGTCTCTTTTCCAAGCTCCACCTCAAATAAATCTGCCTGCACATTATTCCACTTTGCCATCTCATACCAGCGTTTACCAAATGCCCCAATTGAAAATACTGCGGCTTTTTTCTTAGTACAGCTTCTTATCGCGCCTTCCATAAGCCCACTGCCTGAAGTAGTTGAAAGCAGTATCTCCTCTTTGGTGTTCCACAAAATCCTAAGCTTGTCACTTATATCCCTTTGCAGTTTTGAAGCTTCCTTGCTTCTGTGCCCAATCTGTGGCGTTGCCATTTTTTCAAGTACCTCTTGTCTTACAGTTACCGGTCCCGGTATAAATAGTTTGATGTTCTCCATGTCATTTTCCTCCGATTTTTTTGGCTTTAGTTATAATCGGGATAGGAAACTTTTGATATATTTTGGGTATAAAAAAAGCTCCCGTCCCTAAAAATAAGGGACGAAAGCTGTAAATTCATAATTGTAATTATTACAAAAAGACACGTCTTCCGCGTTGCCACCCAAATTAGCAGTCCTCAAAACTTCTAAGGCTCTACTCACTCGTTCCCTGTAACGCGGGTTAGACGGCTCTATTTTCATAAAGCGGCTCAGAAGGAGATTCATTAAAACCGGATACAGTCTCTCAGCAAACGACTGCTCTCTTTAATCCTAAAAAATTCTAATTACTAATCTTCGTCATAGCGTTTAATTCGTTCAATTTTGTTTTTTTATGATAATACACCTTATTTTTTTCAATGTCAATAGTTTTTCCAAAAAAATATTTTATTTTTGAAAAAATTATTTAATTTGTTCTCTATATTTTTCCATTACGCCTGCAAATAATTCCGCTGAACTAGGAGGCGTATAAGTAATTGCATTTGCACCTGCCGCTATAGTTTCTTTAATACTTGCATCGGTAGGCCCACCGGTTGCAATTATTGGAAATTCTGGATGTATAGCTCTTATTTTTCTAACTATTTTTGCCGTATTTGGTCCACCTGAAACATTAAATATCCCTACCCCGGCTTTAATTCTTGCTTCAAAATCTTCATTTTCTGAAACTACTGTGATAACTATAGGAATATCTATCCGGTCTCTCATTTCACTTATAAGTTCATTGGTTGAAGGCGCATTTAAAACTACTCCATATGCTCCGTCAAGTTCTGCATGGAGCGCTATATCCACCGAACGCTGCCCTGAAGTAAGCCCTCCACCTACTCCACAAAATACAGGAGTTGGAGATATATCTATTATTGCCTGAGTTATAGAAAGCTGGGGCGTAAACGGATATACTGCAATAACTGCATCCGCATTGTTGTTATTTATTATCGCTAAATCCGTAGTAAATATTATAGATTTTATTCTTTTGCCAAAAATTTTGATGCCTGTAGCCTCTCTTATCACCTCTGGCACAGTAACAATTCTCTTTTTCAAACGAGATTCTATTATCGGTATCTTCTTACTTTCCGAAATCTCAATTTTATGTTCTACGTTATCATAATAGCTGTTGTTTAAATCCAATATGCTCGCCTCCTGTTTAATATAAAATTAATTTATTACCTCCATATCACGAGAAAAACAGTATTCATCTTCTGTTATTCTTCCAAATCTTAAATTTAGTGGTTTATTAAATTTTGGCCCATCATACACAAGTGTATGATATTCTCCATTTTCACCTGCCACATCAATTCCAAGAGTCTTAAATTCCTCAAGTAAATGCTTATCTAGCGTACGCCCGAGATAACTTGAGGTAAGACATTTCTTATTTACCTTCTTAATTACAGTCTGATAACCCTTATTTATAAATTCTGATACTAAAATTTCTCTATTTTCCTGCCAAAGTGGAAAAATAGGCTCTACATTCACACTTTTTGCAAGATTTTCACACCATGCTCTATGGTCTTCTATATCTATGTCGCCAAACACAAACCCCTTTGCACCTGTAAGCGCAATAATCTGCTTTAAGGCCTTTTCGTAATCTGCCGTATAATCATTTCCACTTCTGCACGGACAGAAAAATATAGGAATTTTAAGGCTATCGCTTACCGCCTCAAGTACATCTACTCTCACATCATGAAACCATGAATTGCCATCACGGTTTGTAGTTATTACCAGCCCCACTGGAATATGCCCCTTATCAATTACCCTATCCAGGCTTAATATACTGTCCTTACCACCTGAAAAAGATGCCAATATTTCCATAATTTGTCCCCTCACTAATTATTGTAAATTGTCTTCCAAAAGCGATTTAATTTTTTCAATCAACTCTAAATCTGTTATCGTATAATTTTTACTCTTACCATCTATTTTCAAATTAATTTTAACTTGGTCATAATCCTCTATAATCTCATCGACTATCCTATCTACATCTGACAGTGTCAGTGAAGGTTTAAGATTTTCAAGTATTCTTGCAGGATACTTAGTTACTGCCCTTAGATATTTATTTGCCATGTACGCCTGCACATTTGGTTTAAGCCCTGCTAGCTTTGAGGCAAGCTCAAGCGAAATTCTACCTGCATAAAACTCTTCTAAAAGTACAGAGTGCAGACTTTCAAGCTTGCGGTATCTATCGACATGCCTTCCACTAAGTGCAAATTCACTTGCTACTATTTCTCTAGTTTTTATATTTTTGTAGCTGTCATCCTCAGAATTTTTACGTCTTTCCTGAACCAGCTTATACTTTTCAATTATACTTCTTGTCATAAGCTTTTGACTTAGCTGTCTTTGCACATAATTCGCATCTATTATAATCTCTCTTGCCTGTTCGTCCTTTATATCCTCTTTTATAACGGCCATTATCTGGTCATATTCCTTGGATTCTTCAGGTCTTAACTTCTCAAGCTCAGAT
This sequence comes from Proteocatella sp., assembly GCA_041738345.1. Taxonomy (GTDB): domain Bacteria; phylum Bacillota; class Clostridia; order Peptostreptococcales; family Filifactoraceae; genus Proteocatella. The sequence goes on along the minus strand of JBGSPX010000002.1, from coordinate 8,890 downwards.
TTTATATACTTATATGCTCTTACTCTGTTGTGCCCAGATAAAATCACATGGCTATTCCCTGTTTTTCTAATTACAATAGGATGCAGCAGTCCATGCTCATAGATGGACTTTACAAGATTTGCAAACTCATCCTCTGCAAGCTGTGGGTAAAAATTCCACGAATCAGGCGCACTTTCTAATTTTACAATATCAATCTTTACAATTTGGTCAGACTTTTCAAGTTCAGGCTTTATCTCAGAAAGCGAATAAGATGCCCTCTCTCTAGCTGCACTATTTCTTGAAATATTTTTAAAGCTCATATTAGAGCCTATATCCATAGTCTTATTTTTTGACACGTCTCAGCACCTCTTTCGCTAAATCATGATACTGTAGTGTAGCTTTAGTTTTGGGCGCATACTCCACTGCGGTAACATTGTTCCACTGTGCTTTTTCTATATTTGTATCTATAGAAATTTTAGTTCTAAAAATGAGTTCACTTCCAAAAATATTATTTAAAAGCATTTCTGCTCTCTCATTCATTATCTTATTGCTAGGTTTGTACATAGTCATAAGTATGCCCATTATAGATAGCTTTTCATTCATATCTGCAAATTGATTGAAAAAGTCTATAAACGTTCTAATCCCTCTTATTCCAAACATCGCCATAGGCACTGGAATTATAACATGCTCTGTAATATTTAAGATATTTGCTGCCAAATCCCCTAAATGAGTCGAGGTATCAAATATTATAAAGTCATATATGTTTTCTTCTATCATCGGCTTCATGATTTTCTTCAAAATATTTTCTCTTTGATATTCATGATGAAGGTCAAACTCGATTCTACCAATATAATCATCCCCTGCAATTATATCCAAGTTTTTGTATTTTGTAGGAATAATAAAATCATTTACCTCACCCTTATTTTTTATAAGTTGATATATAGTTTTGTTAAAATCTATAAGTGTAAGTCCAAATTCCTCAAGAGATTCGTCTACTGTAAAACCCAGAGTATTTGTAAGATCCATCTGCGAATCACAATCTATCGCTAATACTTTGTAGCCTTTTTCCCCCAAAGTTCTTGCAAGCATCGAAGCCGTGGTACTTTTTCCAGAACCACCCTTAGAATTTGCAATCGTTAATACTGATGTTCTTTCAAGTTTAATTTTTGCTGCCACGTTTTCCTCCCCTATCTATATCGGTCTGTTTTTTATAATCGCCAAAGTTTCTGCAATTGTCATAAATATTGCTGCTGCCATATACTGTCCAAAAAGTACCGTTACTGCTGTAATTGTGATTGCAAGCACCTCAAGCCAATCTATACTGCTTTGCTTGGTTTTATGAGTTTTCAATGCTGATTTGAAAGTTCTTATTATCGGCTTATATATTACAAGCAGTATTGCTATCAGATAATATAAATTTTTCAAATTTTGTGGTATTTTAAAGAAAAATGCTACTAAAATTATACATAGCGCAGAACCTATTTTTCCTAGTTCCCTAGCAAACTCGGCCTCTTTCCTTTTCATATTTTCTTCATAATTTAATTTCGGTTTTGGGTTTTGCTGCTTTATTTTTTTATCAGACATCTATTTAAATCCTTTCTCGCTTACATAAAAATCGCATCCCACTCTATTTATATGTTCAATCAAATCTAGGTTTTCTAAATTTTTATAAATAGATATGTCAAACATATAGGGCAAATATAACTCATCTAAATCAATATATATCCTATTTACATCTTGAATAGTTATATCTTCCCCAACTAAAGTGAGGTCTATATCTGAACCATTTTTATAATTTCCCTTTGCTCTAGAACCATAAATTATAACTTTTTGTACTTTAGGATATCTTTCAAAAACTTTATTTATATGTTCTATAACTTCATTTTTCAGTCCATACTTCATCATTATATACTCTCTTCAATTTTTAGAATTTCCATCTTTTCTATGAGTTTTTCAAATTCTTCAAAATACATATCTTTTATTAAAAATATTATTTCGTCCGCAGTACTCTCATCATATGTATGACTTGTAAGATTTCTACTTTTTATCATCTGCATCCAAGAATCTCCATCTTCAATTATTCCTAATTTAAATGAATTTCTGACTGCATCCTTCGACCCATATATATCAGTATTTCCCTTGTATTCCAAAAAATCTTTCAACATCTTCCATGCTAATTCATGCGTATACTCAAAGGCTTGTATCGTTCCTTGTTTTTCTAACTTAGAAAGTTCTCTTACATCCATAAGTTCCATGGCTTCTTTTAACTGTGAAAAAGCTTTTTTATAGTTTTCAAATCTTTGCATCCATCTTATATCATTGTTCATAGTAAAAAGTCCTTTCTAAAGTTTTATTTTGAAAAAACATACTAGTAATCTGCATTTAAACTTTCAATTTTCTAATTTAAGCTACTGTTTTTATTATAACATTTCATTGTCAAAGGTGCAATCTAACAATTATTTCCGTATAAATTAAAAATTCCCCAACCGCTCTTCTTAATAAGAATTGAGATTGGGGTATAACTGCCCTATTCATATATTTCTAGTCTATGTCCTACGTTAAATATAATAATCTTTATTTCGTCATCGTTTATATCCGCAAGTATTCTATACTCGCCTACTCTATATCGCCAATATTCTTTTAAATTTCCTTTTAAGGCTTTCCCATGCTGTTTTGGGTTATCTGTATCTACTAGATTTTTTTCAATCCAAGATATAATCATTTTTTGTTGAGCTTTATCTAATTTAGAAAGACTTTTTATGGCTTTTTTATCATAAACTACCTTGTATAACATATTATAGTCCTAACATTTTCTTAAGTTCTTCATGATCTAATGTTTGAGATATGTTATTACTTACATCATTCTCATATTCTCTAATACATTTCATATCAAATTCATCTTCAATTCTTTCTTCCATGATTTTCTTAAACAACGTAGATAAAGGTATGCCACTTAATTTAGCATATTCACTAAAAAGCTTTTGTTCGTCGGGATTTAAACGCACTGTAACTGTACCCATAAAATCACATCCTTTCTCTAATTATATTGTAACACAAAGTTGCACAAAATAAAAGAGTTGTAAACTTAAAATTTCATTTCTGAAGCTTTTGGAAATAATCCATAAAGGCCACCAGTATGGATAAATAGTATATTTTCGCCAGCGATATTTCCTTTTTCTATCTCATGCACAAGCCCGTTTAGCGTTTTTCCTGTGTATACTGGGTCAAGAAATATCCCCTCTAGTCTTGCGAATTCATTTATAAACTCAAAATCTTCAGGCACATTAAGCGCATAGCCTGGGCCAGTGTAACCATCTATTATTCTTAAATCTTCTTCTGATAATATTATTTTTTCAGCATCTGACTTTTCAAGATATGGGAGGCTCTCATTGATATAACCTAGCGCTCTTTTTTTGAAATACTCGGCATCATTACATATATTTATTCCAACAATCTCATAGTTTGTGTCAAAAAGTTTATTCCCTACTACAAGCCCACCATATGTGCCCGAAGAACCTACACAGGAAACTAGAGCATCAAATTTTATTCCCAGCATTTCTTCTTGAGCCTTAATTTCAGAAATAGCGTTTATATATCCAAAAAGTCCGATACCGTTTGATGCGCCTTCTGGAATTATGTACACAGTTTCCCCTTTTTGAGCAAATTCTTTTTTTATGTCTTCCATTATTTCAAAACGATTTTGTGCGTATTCCTCCGCACTTACAAAACGTACATCCGCCCCTACAACTAAATCTAAAAGATGATTACCCTCTAACCTATCATGGTCTGGTTTCCTAAGCAATAATACAGACTTCATCCCCAGCTTTACCGCAGCGACTGCCGTTGCTCTAGCATGATTTGACTGAATTCCACCGCAAGTTATAAGTACCGTTGCACCTTGATTTTTTGCCTCTGCAATCGAAAACTCCAGTTTTCTCACCTTATTTCCCGAAAGCTCTATCCCAGTTTCGTCATCACGCTTGATGTAGATGTTTTTGTTTAGCTTTTGCGAAAGTTTTTCAAGCTTATAAATTCTTGTAGGCAGATTTGCGAGCTTAATTTGTTCTGGTAATTTAAACATATATTTATCCTTTCTTAATCTGAAACAATTTTACCTTAGTTCTACTAATAGTATAACATTAGACAGTTCGCTACGAAACAAAACATTTATTATCATTTGCTGAATTTAAAACGGCAAATCCCCAGCCACTTTTCTTCCTAATAAGAATTGAGACTGGGGGTTTGCAATTTATTATATCAAACTGTGTTTTAGCAAATTAAGCTTGTTTCTTTTCAACTGACTTTTCATATTTGTACGCATTTTTCTTAAGGTACACATCAGGCTCTGATGGTAATTTGAAAAGCGGTACAAATCTATCAAGTCCAGTTAAAGTTAATACTAATATAGAACCTACAGCTATCATCGCCATGAAGTTATATTTTATTATATCCGTTGCGACAAACTCATAAAGTGGGTATACTGCGGTTGCAATCCCTACATAAAAAGTCATATACACATGCCATGGAATAAGCTGTGACCCAAATACGCCTAAGGCATCTCCAAAGGTAGCATTTCTAAGTCTAAGTGTATACATATCTTCTTCACTTGCAACTACATTGTTGTCTGTAAGTTCCTTTACAATAGGCCCAATTGTAACAATTTGCGCCATTTCGTCTGAAAGTGCTGCATTTCCTGCTATTGAAAGCACCCCATTCCAGAACATTAGCTGTCTTACATTTCTTGAAATTTTTGAAACTAGATTAGAAAGTGGAGCAAAGGCATTTATCTTACTCATAATACCCCCAAAAGCAGCTACCCACATCATCATTACAATTACCCAGCCTCCTGCATCTGCAAATCCAGCTTGCATTAATTCCAAAAATCCTGGTACTGATTCAACGGTACCTGCAAAAAGTCCGAATACAAGCGAACAAATTATTCCCATTCCAAGACACGCAAGTGTTGGAAGTCCTTTAATCGCCGCTGCCAAAACTACGATTAGTGGTACAATCATATACATTGGCACACCTTCTTGAACCTGATTTAGAAGCGTAACTGCTGACGGTCTAGCTTCTTCAAGATTTGCCCAAACTTCTTTTGGAATTTGATTTATAGCTTCAGTGGCACTTGCTGTTGCACCTGATAAATTTAGACTGAATATAAATATTGTAATTCCTGCAAGTACCAAACAAATTGCTGACCATACCCCCTGATGTCTTATACGCTTTATAACTTCTACTCGTTGAATCCCAGAGCTTACTACTGTTGTATCTGAAATAAGCCCTATATTATCTCCAAAGCATGCTCCTCCTGCAATTGCAGCAGTTGTAAGCAAAATGTTTCCGCCGACAATATGATTTAACCATAAGAAGATAGGCGCACATGCCGCAAAAGTTCCCCAAGAAGTTCCTGTTGCTATAGATAATACAGCGGTAACCAAAAAGCCTGTAACCGCTACTGTTTTAGCAGTCATTCCCAAACTTAATGCAATATTTATAATAGCTGCAGCTACTCCAGTAGACATAAACGCCTCTGCCATAGCATAGGCTACCATAAGTATAAAAAATACTAGCTGCATTTCCTTTACATTTTCCACTGCACAATCTACAATTTCATTAAACGAAAGTCTATCAGTAATAACCGCCACTACCGCTGCCCATATCGCAGCAAGAGGTGCTGCCGTTAATGCATCCACCTTCATTATCATAAGCCCTGCCATCAAAAACACTGGTGTAAATTTAAACAATCCTATTAAAAAAGGCATATTATCCCCCTACCCGCTATCTTTAAATTTTTGTTTTCCAATTTTTCATATAACAACTTAGAATATAAGGAACCCTGCCATTATAATCACTCCTGAAAATAAAAGAGTAATTACACAATACCCCATTATATCCTTAGCTGTAAGTCCTGCTATCCCAAGTGCTGGAAGTGCCCAGAATGGTTGAATCATATTTGTCCATGCATCTCCCCAAGCTATTGCCATTGCAGTTTTTGCTGCTGGAACCCCAATTTCAAGTCCCGCTGGCATCATTATAGGCCCTTGAACCGCCCACTGCCCTCCACCAGAAGGTACAAAGAAGTTAACAATCCCTGCGCTCATAAATGTAAATAGTGGGAAAGTTTTTACAGTTGCTATACTTACAAAGAAAGTTGATATTACACCTGCAAGCGATACATCTGCTACTGCACCTACCATCATACCTTGGATTCCTCCATAAAATGGAAATTGCAGTAATATTCCTGATGCACCCTTTGCCGAATCTGCAAACGCATCTATATATCTTTTTAAATTTCCATGAAGCAGTATTCCTACAAACATAAATATGAAGTTAACAAAATTCAGATTTAACGAGTTCATTTTATTTAATGCTATATTATAAATTATGTATGAAAATCCTAAAAGAAGTACTAATCCCCACACAATTCTGCTTTGCTCTAACTTATCAGCAGGAGTTTTTATTTCATAAACCTTTTCAGACTCTTCTATAAGAAGTGCTGCATCCACTTCGATTGTATGCTCTTTATCCGGAATCATTGCTCTACAAACAAATGGAAGTCCTACTATTATCAATATCGAAATAGTTAAGTTCATAGGTGAAAAGATTGTAAGTGCTGTAGGTATTGCCTCAGTAAGCGAACCCCCTGTATTTGCTACAAAACCATCAGCTCCAACGGCTGCCACCCCAAGTGGTATCGAACCAGAGATTCCACCATGCCATACTACGAACCCCGAATAAGCGGATGCAATAAGCAGCCTGTAATCCACACCTTTAACTTGCTTTGCTATTTCTTTAGCAAGCAGCGCTCCAATTACAAGTCCAAAGCCCCAGTTAATCCAGCAACATATTGCTGATACAAAAGCCGTAATCATTATCGCGCTTGACGGTGTTTTTGCTGTCGATGCGATATGCTTTAGGCCTCTTTTGAAAATTCCTGCAGATGCCATAGTATTTCCTAAAACAAGCACCATTGCCATCTGCATAGAAAATGGTAATAGCCCCCAAAACCCATCAACCCAATGAAGCATCATATCTTTGGGCCCTTGCCCAGTCATTGCTAATCCAGCTACAAATACTATAAATGTAAGGATAATCGCAAATAAAAATGGATCCGGTAAGTATTTGTTCATGATACTTACACATCCATTTGTAAATTTTTTAAACATGTTAATCCTCCTCCTGTCATAAAATAAAGTGATTATATAATTATAGAAATGCAAAAAATAAAAAGGACGCTGAATTTATACCCCAAACTCAACGTCCTCATTATAACACTTTGATATATTCTTGTCAATAGTGTAGGTTAACTATTTTATCGATATTTAAATTAAGTATTTGTATCCTTATTTAATTTACTTTATTCACACAATACGTTATAATCTATTTATATTATAATTTAGGGGGTTCATATGAATCAAAATAATACTACTACTAATTTTTGCCAAGTTTTAATACTATCTAATACTATTGCCGAATTGTCAAATTACATTTCTAACAATACTTTAGAAGAAATTGACACAAATATTCTAAAAAAAGATATTTCAGAAGGATTTGAAGCTATAATTAAAATATTAAAAAGAGAGTCTAAAAATTCAAGTTTACTGAATCAAATAATAAGCAAGCTTAAAAATAACGATTTTGAAAATACTATGATTTTAAAGTTACTAGATTCAATTGACAACATTTTAGAGGACATATTAATCAATAAACTTGCTCCTAGTATATTATCCGGCGAAAACCTATCTCCAGATAATGCTATTTTTATGCTAGCATTTTTAGAACGATGTTCTAAGAAAATAGATTCTCTAAAACCTTTATTAATGTTAAAGCTATCATTTTCTATACAAAAATCTAATCCCGCTGAATCATTTATTTCTATCAACAACGCTTTTGAATTGCAACCCAACTTAGAAAAAAACTTTAATGGTGATAAAAACTATATTTTTGATAAAAAACACGAACAATTTTATTTTGAAAATTGTCCTGTATGCCAAAGCGAAGACGGAGAACCTTATTTTAGTGCGTTTTCATATTCAATGATAAATTTTTCTGCTCCATTTTTACCTGCAAAACTGTGGGTTAAATGTAATAACTGTAACAATTTGTATACTTATGCATTCCCTAAACAGTATCTGAATACTTCAGATAAAATAGAACTTATAAAACCTGAAATCGGTAAAGAAAATGAAATTTCCGAACATACTGCTTATCTATACATATGGAGTGAAATTTTAAATAAAATATCTAATCATACTTCTGGAAAAAATATTCTTGAGGTAGGCATCGGAAACGGAGAATTTATAGCTGTTGCGCTTGAAATGGGTTATAATATCGAATCTATTGAAATAGTAAAAGATGTATGTCAAAAAATTGCTAATCTGTTAAATGTAGAGATTAATTGTTGTGACTTCTTAAAATTTGAAACTGATAAAAAATACTCCATTATTACTATGGGTGATGTGATAGAACATGTCACTAATCCAACTGAAGCTTTAAATAAAGTTTATAATATGCTCGAAGATGATGGGATTCTATGGATTTCTACACCTAATTATGAAAGTAGTTTTTCAAGGCTCAGAAAATTTACTGACGCTATGTGGAATGAACCCACTCATATAACATATTTTAACTATACTACCTTTGCTCAACTTTTAAGTAATTGTGGATTTGAAATTTTGGAATATCTTACTAGCAATAGATGGAATGGGTCTATGGAATTAATGGTTAGAAAAAGAAAACATACTTAAAATTAAAAGGGAGGCAAAAGTGATACGTCCCTTGTCAAGGAGACAAAGAAAATAATTAAATTGTAGGTTCTAATATAACCAGCATTCATCAGAGTGCTGGTTATATTTTCATATTGCTTGTTGTAATGCTCGTTGTTTCTTTTGTTCTATCTCCGTCCAAA
>JBGSPX010000013.1:0-4885 GCA_041738345.1 Proteocatella sp. | reverse complement strand
AAGAAGCTCTTCGTCATCTACCATATCACATTTGTTTAGGAATACTACGATGTATGGTACTCCAACCTGTCTTGATAGTAGTATATGCTCTCTTGTTTGAGGCATTGGACCATCTGCTGCAGAACAAACTAGGATTGCTCCATCCATTTGTGCTGCTCCTGTGATCATGTTTTTAACGTAGTCAGCATGGCCTGGACAGTCAACGTGTGCGTAATGTCTGTTTGGAGTTTCATACTCAACGTGTGCTGTTGAGATAGTGATTCCTCTTTCTCTTTCCTCTGGCGCTTTATCTATGTTTTCAAAGTCTACTGCTTCTCCAAATCCGTATCTTGCATGAAGTGTTTTTGTTATTGCTGCTGTTAATGTAGTTTTACCGTGGTCAACGTGTCCAATTGTTCCAACGTTAACGTGTGGTTTGTTTCTTTCGAATTTAGCCTTAGCCATTGTTTTCTTCCTCCTAAAAGTATTCTATTAATAAGTATATTTTTGTTTTTGGAGCTCACGAGCGGATTCGAACCGCCGACCTCCGCCTTACCAAGGCGACGCTCTACCTGCTGAGCCACGTGAGCACAATCACTCTTTATATTTTATATAAATTCAGTGGCTCTTGTCAATAGTTTATTTAAATTTTTCAAGGTTTTTAGCCTCGCCTACATAAAAAAATTGTACCACTAATATTTGTTTTTTACAACTGTTAATTAGTGGTATGCTTTATATAATTTCAAATTCAGTTTTATAACACTCTGAGTGCTTCTACAATTTCAGTTTTGTCTAATGTCTTAGCATCTTTATATTTGATTATTCGTGCTGGAATTCCTGCAACCACAGCATTTTCTGGTACGTCTTCTACTACTACTGCACCGGCTGCTACTACTGCACCTTTTCCAACTCTACACCCTTCTAAAACTACTGCATTTGCACCTATTACTACATCATCTTCTATCTGTACTGGTTTTGCTGACGGTGGTTCTACAACCCCTGCAAGCACAGTGCCTGCACCTATATGACAATGTTTCCCAACTACTGCTCTTCCCCCAAGAATACAGCCCATGTCAATCATAGTACCATCACCAATTTGTGCCCCTATATTTATAACCGCCCCCATCATTATGACCGCATTATTTCCAATTTCTACTTTTGCTCTTATAATTGCCCCTGGCTCTATTCTTGCATTTATATTTTTCATATCAAGCAGTGGTATAGCACTATTTCGGCAATCATTTTCTATAACAACATCTACTATATTATATTGTTTAGAGTTTATAACCGGCTCTATATCCTCCCATTCTCCAAATATTGTAATACTTTCTCCAGTTCCAAAAATTTTACAATTTTTAAATATTGGTCTTTCTCCTTGATAATTTAAATATACTTTTACAGGAGTTTTCTTTTTTGAATCTCTTATATAATTTATTATTTCAACTGCATCCATTTTTAGTTTCCTTTCTTGTTTTTTAATTTTCATTTAATCTATATTACCATTTAAAAACTACAGTTCAAAAGCTTCTGCCAAAGCTTTAACTGCTTTTTCTTTATTTTCAGGGTCTATTGTAAATGAAATAGATATTTCCGATGTAGTTATTTGATAATATGGAATATCATTTCCCATAAGCGTACTAAATACTTTAGATGCTACCCCTGTATGCGTTGCCATTCCTACTCCTACGAGTGATACTATTATTAAATCTTTTTTTACTGTAAATTCAAGATTTCCTGCCATTTCACTTTTTTCTATTGCTAATACAAACTCATCCGCTTGTTGATTTGAACAGCTAAATGAAAATACCGCTTTTTCATTTATTATATTTCGATTTATCATATCTAAATTTATAGTATTTTTTGATATAAGTTCAAAAATATCTGCTACTCGTTTTGGGTCAGCCTCCTTGCAAGTAAAGGTTATAATTGCAGTGTCATCTTTTACTCCAATTCCTGTAACTGGCATATCTTCAAAATAAACATTTCTTTCCATAACATAAGTTCCTTCCTTTTTATCTGGATTTTCTAAAGATTGTCCTAAATATAATTTAACATTGTATTTTTTGGCTAATTCTACACATCTAGTTTCAAGTACCCCTGCGCCAGAGGCTGCCATTTCCATCATTTCTTCATATGATATATGATGAATTTTCTTTGCAGCTTTATATAATCTAGGATCAACACCATAAACGCCATCTACGTCTGTATATATTTCGCAGTCACAGCCTAGTTTTGCTGCAATTGCGACCGCCGTAGTATCAGATCCCCCTCTTCCAAGCGTAGTTATATGACCATCTTCAGTTATCCCCTGAAATCCAGCTACGACTACAACTTTCCCTTCTTCTAAATAAGATTCTAACTTTTTTGTATTTATTTCTTTTATAAAGGCTTTTGAGTGTACATCATTTGTTATAAATCCCGACTGAAAGCCTGTCATTGAAATTGCATCCACCCCTAGACTCTGTAGTGCCATCGCTATAAGACTTACTGTTTGGATTTCTCCAGTTGAAAGAAGGGCATCCATTTCTCTTTTAGAAAGATTGCTTCCGATTTGATTAGCAAGGGCTATTAACCCATTTGTGGTTTTTCCCATAGCAGAAGCTACAACCACCATTTTATATCCTTTTTCTGTATATTTTTTTATATGTGCTGCTATATTTTTTATTTTATCTATAGTAGCTACACTTGAACCACCATATTTGTGTACTAATATCATAATTTCCTCCAATAAAAAATACCGATAAGCATTTGCTCATCGGTAAAAAGTTGCATTTTAACATAATCCGGATATGATAAAATTCTCATTTTGCCGATAGCACACCTACATTTGTAGACAGTACTGTAGTTATTCACTACAGCCCCATTGATTATTTATGCCTAAAAAATCAATTCGGCGAAAGTTACCTTTCATTCTGGTCATGGTCTGCCGACTCACAGAATTACTCATTTGTTTCGCAACCTCTATCAGTTATATATTTTGAAATGATATCATGAATCACTTATTTTGTAAATAGTTTTTTATATATTTGAAAATTTTAATCAACTTACATCTACAACCGTATTTTCTTCACCAATTACTTTATTCCCTTCATAAAAAACCTTAAAATTAGGGTCTATTTCACCAATTCCCATATATCTAGCTTTATAATCCTTTAGTAGCTCTATAAACTTAGGAGATAAGATTATTAACGCTAGTACATTTGCAAATATAGGTAGCGCTGTCGATGCATCTGAGAATAACCACACTGATGTCCCTGGAAATTTATAATATACTGCAATAAATACCAGCCCTAAACCTGGCAGTGGATATAACCACTTGTATAAACTTAATATCATATCTTTTTTCTTACTATCCCCTATTAAATATCTTACAATAACTTCCATCTGGACATATATGCCTGATGCAGTTGTTATTCCAAATAAAAATACACCTATAGACATGACTATTCTTGCCGGCATCCCCATGCCTACTTCAAATGCAGAAAGAGTAAGTGTTGCACCATCAAGTCCCGAACTCCACTGTCCCGTAACAATTATAATTAATGCAGTAATAGTACATATTAAAATTGTATCTACAAATACTTCAAACACTCCTAATATCCCCTGCTTTATAGGATGGTCCACTTTTGCTGAAGCATGTATCATTGGAGCTGACCCCCATCCTGCTTCATTACTAAATACAGAGCGTGCCATTCCAAGTTTTATAGCTTGAGAAAATGTAGCTCCTACAAAACCTCCAGTTGCTGCAGTTCCAGTGAAAGCATTTCCAAATATTAACATGAACGCAGTAGGCAGTTGATCTATATTTTTAAATATAATAAATAAGCCTCCGACTATATAAAATAATACCATAAACGGTACTATTTTTTCTGCACTCTTTCCTAAAGAAGGCAGTCCTCCTGCAATAAGAAGATATAGTAATATTGTGAATACCGTCCCTACACCAATTAGGCTAATCCCAAATGTATTTCCAATTGCTTCAGCCACAGTGTATATTTGGATATTTATAAAAAATCCAACCATAAATCCAAATGCAAAAATAGTACTTAATACTTTAAATAGTTTTTTCATACCTTTTTGTCTGCCAATTCCTTTTTCCATATAGTAATTCGGCCCTGGTTCTAAAAACGTACACAAATGTACTTAAATTAGATAATTCGCACTTATAACGCTTTCGCATTAGTTAAGCCTTGGTTGAGCCAGTTCAGATATACTTATACTTCAAATACATCTCTCCCACAACCGTATTTTTAAACTTTACATATTTCTTAGATGTATTCAACCCTCATTTATTGATGAAATCTATGCTCTAATTTCTTAGGGTACATATATTTGTGATTAAATAATCTTTTTTAACTGATTTCAATTTATTTTTCAACTAATCTTTTAGCTGATTTTTTCTCTATCTAAAAGAATTGCTTTTACCTTTTGGTATGGAGTGTATAAATTTATTTCTTCATCAGTTTTTCGGTTTAATATGTTTTTGCTAGCATTGATATCTGAATGGAATTTTCCGCATTTAGGACAGGTGAACGTATCACCGTTTCTAGTTCCAAAGCTTCCGCATATATTACATACTTTTGAAGTATATGCTGGATTTATATAGGTACACTTTATACTGTTTAAACTGCATTTATATTCTACTCTTTCTCTTATATATCCTTTTATCCACCTTGAAAGCTTCCTTTTTACTGATTTTGGAAATCTATCATTCCAATTTACAAAATCAAACTGTTCCATTACTATCTCTTTTGGTTTTTCTTGCTCTAAAAGGTTATTCAAGCAGCAGTTTATATATGATTTTACGTTTTCATCATGCCTATGTTTTGCTTTGAAATATTTTTTCTTTCCTAGATTATTTTCTTTTATAAGCTTCGCTTTTTTCTCATTGCCATTTTCTAAATGG
>JBGSPX010000033.1:0-63360 GCA_041738345.1 Proteocatella sp. | reverse complement strand
AGCTATTATGTTCTTTTTACCTTCGGTCAACGGACCAATTTTGTGTACATTTTTCTTTGCCATAAAAAAAGCCTCCTATGATATTTTTATTTTATCATAGAAAGCTTTTTTTGTAATTTACAGACTTTTTTTCACAGTCTCGACGATGAAGCGGATAATGCTTCTGTCAATACAAATTCGGAAGAAAAAGACCCAACAGCAATTAATAAAGCAATTCGAAATATTTTAAACTGTTTTCGACAAGCCTCCTATTTGGGGATTACAGCTACTCCATTTGCCAATATCTTTATCAATCCTGACTCGGAAATGGACGAAGACACTAGAGATTTATTTCCCAAGGATTTTCTTACCGTTTTGCCTACACCAGAGCTATACATTGGTGCAGATAAGATTTTTGGGAATAGCGATGCAGATGATTGGAGCGAAGACGGATATCTTCAAAGAGTGGAAGGCCAGTATTCGAACTGTTTAATTCCTATTGAAAACGAGGAGCAGGATTCATTTTTTGTATTCAAGCATAAAAAGGAACTGGCAGATGAGCTACATGATTTGCCGCCAACTTTAAGGAAAGCGGTGCGTTATTTTGTACTTGTAACCGCAATTTGTGATCAACGCAAGGATTCGAATGAGCATCGCTCTATGTTGGTCAACGTGAGCAGATTTACTAAGGTACAAAATCAAGTTGCAGATTTAATTGATACATATCTGACTTCTATTAAATTTGATGTGGAAAACTACTCACAATTACCTAACGAAGAAGCAATGAAAATCAGACTGATCAAAGCATTAAGAGAAACTTGGGATGAATTTGAGATGGAGAGAATATCAAAAATTAGCTGGAAGGTTTTACTAAAAGATTATCTATTTAAGGCTATACGACGTATAGAAGTAAGATCGGTAAACCAGCAACACGGGGCAGCGTCTCTTAACTACTATGAATACAAAAATGTGGGAATGCGAGTCATTGCTGTTGGGGGCAACAGTTTGTCCAGAGGGCTTACATTGGAAGGTCTTTGCACCAGTTATTTTTATCGAAATACCATGATGTATGATACTTTGTTGCAAATGGGACGGTGGTTTGGATATCGTCCAGGTTATGATGATCTGTTTAAGGTGTGGATTGGAGAGGATGCCATAGATTGGTATGGGTTTATTACGGATGCAGTCAATGAGTTGAAAACAGAGCTTCGAAAGATGGAACGACAACATCAGACACCATCACAGTTTGGATTGAAGGTGAGACAAGCTCCGGGAACACTACTAATTACGGCACGCAACAAAATGCGTACGGCCACTTTTGTTAAACGACCTATTACTGTATCAGGGAGGATGATTGAGACTCCACGATTGAAGGGCGATGCAGAAACAATTCAAGAAAATGAGTTTCTTTGCCGTTCGTTTTTGAAAGCTATTTCTGCTGAAAAAGAAGTAAAACCTTGTATATATGAAGAACACACTAAAGCATTTATTTGGAGAAATATTCCAAAAAATATGGTAATGGAACTGGTTCGTAATTATACCACTCATCCGTGGAATCTTAATTTTCAGCCTACAGCACTTTCTGATTATATTGCAGAAGATGATGGAACATTGACTTTATGGGATGTAGCTATTCCGCAAGATAAAGACAGTTCTGGTACCGTTCAGTTGGAACAAATAGATGGTTCGATAATACAAGTGCATCCAAAAGGAAGACCATTGAAATGGGATTTGACTAGTAAAAACATGTTAAAAGTATATGGCAGACATGTTCGAATCGGTTCAGGTGGATGTACTAAAATAGGCTTGACGGCAGATGAAATAAAAACACTTCGCAAAAAATTTGGAAACAGTAAAGATAGTACATTTTTACATACCAATAGAAATCCACTAATACTCATTCATATTCTAAAAAACTCAAGCCGTGAAAAGGACTCTGATCCTGATATTGTATTTGCACTAGGGCTGGGCTTTCCTTATGATGGACAAGAAAGGACCGCAAATTATATGGTCAATATTAACGAGTTGAAAAATTGGGTTGATATTGAAGACGAGGACGATGATGACTATGACTATTAAAGAATTAGAGAATAGATGGAATACTATAGATCCATATTCGGGTGGATATCTTCTTATATCTGGAGATCATCCGCTTTTCTTTCATATTGGATATCATAGTAGTGGGCAAAAAAGCTTTGTAGTACTTAATACTGGTAGTATAGATGGATTAAAATCGTCTAAGGCAATCACTGTAGAATGTGTAGAATCAGATCAACAATTCATTTTAAGGTTTGTGCTCAATTATCCATCTTTAGATGAAATTTTTATAAAGCTTTGCTGGGATCTCATGGAATCATCAAAAATAAACAAGAATCCAGTAGAACAAATATGCAATCAATATAGCAAATGGATGCGTTTGTTGCAGAAAGCCAGTAATGATATTTTATCCGCTTCCCAGCAAAAAGGACTCATCGGAGAGCTCCTTTATTTACAAGAACTCCTAAATGAAATTGAACCAGCGGATGCAATTGCCGCTTGGGTTGGACCAGAGGGTAGCGATCAAGATTTTATTTTTATTCAGTCCTGGTCAGAAATTAAAACGATATCAATTTCCGCGACCAATGTGCAAATATCATCACTTCAACAACTAGATTGTAAGTATATAGGATATCTCATAATTTATTTTATGGATAAAACAACTAGTCGTGGACTACAAACAATTTCTCTTCCAAAGCTTATTACACAAATAGAATCAAAGCTATCTGAAGTTAGGTTACGTGAGATTTTTCAATGCAAATTAACACAATATGGTTACTTAAGTCGTGACAAGGAAAAGTACTTATCTGTGAATTATCGTTTAGCAGAATGTCGTAAATATAAAGTGGCAGAAAATTTTCCGAAGTTAGTACGGGAAAATATCCTTGATGCAGTAGTAAACGCAAAATATTGCTTGGATTTATTAATGCTGGACGAATGGAAAATTTAGGAGGTTTAAAGTGGATGTACATGATTTTCATAAGGATTTTTTAGAAGAAATTAAAGCTACTGCTGCAACAGAGGGAGCGGGATCAAATGCTGCTTTTGTCAATGTTGCTACCAGTTATTTGATGAGTGCGGATGTGTTATCTGACTTTACATTTGCATTCTATACTGGTAACGGAAAAAATAATAGAAAAATTCGGGTGGATGGCTATGTACTAGATGATTTTGATTTGACCTTAAATCTGATAATTGCTGATTATACTGGAGATGAAGAACGGACATCTATTACGAGAACTTTTGCCTCTTCTATGTTTGACCGTTTGATTTATTTTATGGAAGAAGCCATTGGAGGTTCACTTTATAGAACTGTAGAACCTAGCACTCCTGCTTTTGATTTAATTGAAATGATACGATTTTATAAAGAGAGCATTCGAAAGTATCGGTTAATATTGTTAACGGATGGATTTATGAGTAATCGAATTAGTGAGATTGATGTTCGTGAATTTCATGGGGTTCCTATTGAGTGTCAAATATGGGATATAGACCGTATTTATCGCGTCTGTTGCTCCGACCTTGGACGACAGGATATTGAAATTGATTTTACAGCCTATACAGAAGGACAGGGAATTCCGTGCCTTGAAGCAAGCAGTGTAAATAATGATGATTATAAAAGTTATCTTTGTATTATCCCTGGAGTTGCCCTCGCTGATATCTATGATTATTTTGGTAGTAAACTTTTAGAGGGTAATGTCAGATCCTTTCTTTCCACTAAAGTGGCGGTAAATAAAAAAATAAGAGAAACTATTTTGCGTATTCCACAGAATTTTTTTGCATATAACAATGGCATTTCTGCGACTGCCATGGATTTGAAATTTAGAGAAACAGATCATGGTTATATGGTTGTATATGCCAAAGATTTTCAAATTATTAATGGAGGTCAAACGACAGCCTCATTATCAAATGCACGACATCGTGACAATGCGGATTTAAGCCAAATTTACGTACAAATGAAGTTAACTGAAGTGGATTCAGATGCAGAAAAAGCAATTGAGTTGATTCGTAATATATCCAAATCATCTAATAGCCAGAACAAGGTTAATGATGCTGATTTTTTTGCTACTCATCCTTTTCATATTCGCATGGAGCAAATTTCTAGAAGAATATTTGCCCCTGCCTCTGGGGGAACTCAATACGAAACTAAATGGTTTTATGAGCGTGCTCGTGGCCAGTATTTACAATCGCAAATGCATATGACTAAATCTCAAAAAGATAAGTTTATGGCTCAGAATCCGAAAAAACAGATGATAACGAAAACAGATTTGGCTAAGTATCGCAATTCGTGGGATGGTTTGCCGTATATTGTGAGTAAAGGTGCGCAAACAAACTTTAAGTGTTTTGCAGAGATTATAGATAAAGGTTGGGCAAAATCTGAAATGCAGTTTAATGAAAAGTATTTCAAAGATTCCATAGCGTTAGCATTGCTATTTAAGCATACAGAATGGGTAGTTTCACATCAACCGTGGTTTGAACAAGGATATCGTGCTAATATTGTGACTTATTCCGTTGCCATATTACATCGATTAATTCGTTTACAGTTTACTGATGCAGATCTGGATTTGCAATTAATCTGGAATCGCCAGCAAATACCTGATATAATTACTAGTGAACTTGTAAAAATTACGGAATTTGTTTTTAGAACTATCACCGATCCGAAACGAGGTACAATCAACGTTACACAGTGGTGTAAGCGAGAGGCCTGCTGGGAGCAAATAAAAATTTGCTCAATCAAGCTTTCAAAAGAGCTGGAACGAGTTCTAATTGATAAGGAAGTTAAGAAAGTAATTGATAGAGAAGCAAAAAAAGATCAAAAGTTTATTTCTGATATAGAAGCACAGAAACAGGTTTTAGAACTAGGGGCTGATTTTTGGAAAGAAATAGAAGGGTTTACAAAAAATAAAAGATTAAACGTTTCGGCTGAGCAAATGAAAGCACTGAAATATGCAACGAGAATTCCAATCCAATTCCCAAGTGCGCATCAGAGCTTGCAACTTCTTTCCCTGCTGGAAGAGGCCAAGGCCAACGGTTTTAAAATATGAGGGAGAAATGCAATACAATGGAAAAATATAGCGTAATTGATTTATTCGCCGGAGCAGGGGGGCTCAGCTTAGGGTTTGAACAAACAAATAAATTTACTATCAAAGTTGCTTTTGAAAATAATCCCAATATGCAACAAACATATAAAAAAAATCATCCTGCAGTGGATGTTAGAGGCGACGTTTGCAGTGCTAATTATTTAGAAATTCAAGAACAATATGGCAAAATTGATGTAGTAATTGGAGGACCTCCTTGTCAAGGGTTTTCTAATGCAAACAGGCAGAAAAATCATGCAATTAGTAAGAATAACATGCTAGTAAAGCAGTATATTAGAGCTGTTGTTGAATTGCAACCAAAGGCTTTTGTCATGGAAAATGTAAGTATGTTAAAATCTGAAGTACATAGATTTTACATGGAAGAAGGCGATAAGGAAATTATACAACGATATAATATTTCTGTAAAAAAAACGCCTATTCATCTACTTGACAAAGAATTTGTATTTGATGGGGTCCTTGATCTTGTAAACGATAAGAAAAAAATAAAAGAATTATTATGGAATGAGTTTGATTATAGCGAGTTGAATGTAATATATAAAACTGCAAAAAATCTTGAAAAATTGGAAGTGGCACTTGAAAAGCATAGATGTAAATTAGAAAAAATTATTCAGAAGCAACTAAACTTTGAATTTGAAGGCACAGACATAGTTTCTGCTAAAAGTAGAGAAGCTTTTGTAGCAATTGCTGACTATTACTGTGGAAAAGTGCCTATAAACAATCTGAAAACTAAAATTGAACCGGCAATTATGTTTCAACGGATGCTCGGAAAGGCTATGGAAATTTGGGAGCAACATCTTATTGTAGAAGAGTTTTCGGATGAGCACGGTATTGATGCCATTGTTAATTCTTATGCTGTATATGATTATTTGGAAAACATATTGGGTTCTAATGAAAATGGATATGCAATCAAAAGCGATGTTCTCTGTGCTGCAAAATATGGAGCTCCACAAAAACGCATGCGTTTTATACTTATGGGTATAAAAAAAGATATTGCGCCAATAGTTGCTTTCCCTAATGGAAGTTTTGATGAAGATCAATACAATACTGTAAAAGATGCTATTGGAGATCTTGAAAATATCAATCCAGTTTTTGATTTGGATAAGGATAAAGGAATTTTTATGCCTAAAATTGAGGTAGAGGGGCTTACTCAGAAGTTACGTGATTCCGATGTACTATATAATCATATCACAACAAAGACTACGCCGATTGCAATGGAACGTTTTCGTTCTATCAAGCAAGGTGAAAATTTTCATTCTTTAAAGTCAGATTTGAAGACAAACACATATACAGATGCCTCACGCACACAAAATACAATTTATCTTAGATTAATGTATGATGCACCATGTGGAACAGTGGTTAATGTTAGAAAATCTATGTGGATTCATCCAACTAAAGATCGTGCTGTTAGTGTACGCGAAGCCGCAAGATTGCAGACTTTTCCGGATAGTTTTATATTTTGCGGGAGTAAAGATCAGCAATATCAACAAGTAGGTAACGCTGTACCGCCTATTATGGCGAAGTCAGTTGCAAAAAAACTGGCAAGTTTAATAAATGGAAAAGATAAGAAACAGCAAGAAACTTAAAGTTTGAAATTGAATAATATAACCAGATTGTTAGTTTACTGAATTTTACAAAAACTATACAAATGTTTAAATTTTAAAAAGAAATATTAAGGAAAGCCATAGAACTCAAACATCTAGTTTAAAAATCTATGGTTTTTGTTTTGAAATTAGAAAAAGAAAATTTAGTCGAAATTAAAAATAAGATAATATTGCTAATAAGGAACCCCCAATCAACGCATCTTTATTGTCTCCTCAAGGCATACAGAAAACATCTGCCTTTTGACACGTAGAGAGAAGTAAATAGAAAATAAAGAGGGAACACAAACTTTTCATGAGAGATGAGAAGTTTGTGTTTTTTTAGTCTCAAAATAAATATATTAGATATAAAATTTGCTATATAGGAAAAGGGTTTCGCTTTTCGTTGAAGAGCAATGCAAATCGTGATATAATTTGTTTGGGAAATAGCAATCGAGATTAGAATGAATAGAAATACAATTTATTTAACTATAACTAAAACCTAACGTGGCGAAGCCACTTTTCTAATAGACGTCATCTTTTGAAGTATTTACCATTTTCTGCAATTAATGTCACGAATTAGCATTACTTTCTATAGCCGAAATACTTTAGTGTCTTTAAAAAATGTAGCCAGATTTTGATGATAATTGACGGAAAAGAAAAATTAATTATGGAAAATTTTTTTGTATCTTAAAAGTGATTTTATATTATAAAATTATAAGCGTTTTGTGCGAAAAAGTTCTATGCAGATAAATCGAATGAATGCGTTCGTGTTTGTATGCTATAAAAAGTTTATATATTGGGATATGAAGAAAAATGGAACAATGTTGGCAAAAAATAGGGGGTAAGTTTATGTATATTAGTAAAATTAAAATCATGAATTTTAAGTGCTATAAGGGCATATTTGAATTGTACTTGAATCAAGGCATG
The DNA here is from genome assembly GCA_041738345.1 of Proteocatella sp. Lineage (GTDB taxonomy): Bacteria > Bacillota > Clostridia > Peptostreptococcales > Filifactoraceae > Proteocatella. The sequence continues at coordinate 55,742 of JBGSPX010000033.1, read as the reverse complement.
AATATATTGGTTGGTGATAATGAAGCGGGAAAATCGACCATTTTAGAAGCGATTAACCTTTCTTTAACTGGTATGCTTAATGGAAAAAGCATATGGAATGAGCTATCTCAATATTTATTTAATAGAGATGTGGTCAATGAGTATATAGTTGGGATAAATAGCGATATTATACCAAATCTACCATATATTTTAATCGAAATATATTTTGGTGGAAATGATACACCGTTATTACAGGGAAATGATAATACTGATAAGGATAATAATGCGCAAGGATTCTATTTGAAAATTGCATTTAATGATAAATATTCGGATGAGTATGAGGCATTAGTTAAGTCTAATGGAGTAAAGAGCTTACCAATTGAATATTATGATATTGTATGGACAACATTTGCAAGAGACATAGTAACTACTAGAAGCATACCTTATAAGTCATCTCTTATTGATTCCTCAAATTGTAGATGTCAAAGTGGAACGGATCTATACTTGTCGAGAATCATTAAAGGAAATTTGGAAACAGAAGATATTACATCTATTGCGCAGGCACATAGAAAGATGAGAGATAGTTTTATGGAAGATGAATCCATAAAAGAAATAAACCAAAAAATAAATCAAAATACAAGTTTGACCAATAAAAAAATTGAGCTGTCAGTTGAATTAGTTACTAAGAATGCGTGGGAGAGTAGTCTGGTAACACAGATGGATGATATACCATTTAATTATATTGGAAAAGGGGAGCAGTGCGTTGTAAAAACTGAACTTGCACTGTGTAGAAAGTCATCCCAGAATGCAGGAATAATATTACTTGAAGAACCGGAGAACCATCTCTCACACACACGGCTAAATCAACTAATAAAGTGTATATCTGATAAATATGCAGATAGACAACTGCTGATTTCGACGCACAATAGTTTTGTTGCAAATAAGCTAGGTATGGAAAACTTAATTTTGCTGGATAATACCAATGTTTTAAGATTTTATGGAATAAATAAAGATACACAAAAATTCTTCAGTAAAGTCGCTGGATATGACACGTTAAGGCTGATTTTGTGTAAGAAAGCCATTTTAGTTGAAGGTGATTCGGATGAATTGGTAATTCAAAAAGCTTATATGAATAGAAATAATGGTAAATTACCGATACAAGATGGAATTGAAGTCATTTCAGTAGGAACCTCGTTTCTTAGATTTTTAGATATTGCAGATAAACTCAAAAAGAATGTTGTAGTTGTAACTGATAATGATGGAGATATTTCTGCTTTAGATAAAAAATATGAAGAATATCTGGGGGAAAAAAACAAATCATATGTAAAAATATGTTTTGATAGAGAGGTCGATGCAGGAACTTTAAAAATAGGTGAAAGTAGTTATAATTACAATACATTAGAGCCAAAAATGTTAAAAGTTAATGGATTAAAAAAATTAAATAATATATTTGAAACGGCGTATACCAATGAAGACGATTTGCGAAAATATATGAAACATAATAAAACAGAGTGTGCGTTGAAGATATTTGAAACGGAAAATGATATTATGTTTCCTGAATATATATTGGAGGCAATAGAATGAGTAATAAATTAATAGTTGCTGGTGCTGGATCAGGAAAAACAACATATTTAGTTAAGTGTGCACTAGAAATAAAAGAACCGGTTTTGATTACGACATTTACAATTGCAAACGAACAGGAAATAAGAAAAAAATTTCGAAAACTTAATGGATTTGTTCCGGGAAATGTAACAATCCAGACTTGGTATTCCTTTTTATTACAGCATGGTGCTCGCCCTTTTCAAGGGGTGCTAACATCAAAAAAAATTAACGGAATGATTTTAGTTAGCAGTAAATCAGGATTAAAGTTTTACACAAAAAATAGACAACCAGTATATTTTTCGGAAGAAAAAGAATTTGATAAATTTTACTTTACAACAGAATATAAAATGTATTCGGATAAAATAGCGAAGTTTGTCACTCGATGTAATGAGGAAACAGAGGGGCTTGTAATCCAGAGAATAGCGAAGATTTATGATTATATTTTTATTGATGAAATACAGGATTTAGCAGGGTATGATTTAGACTTGGTTAAAATGTTATTAGAAAGTTCTAGTAATATTTTGATGGTAGGAGATCCAAGGCAAGTAACTTATCATACACATGATGAGGCTAAATATAAAAAATATAACAATGGGAATATTGAAGAATTTATTTCAAAAGAATGTAAAAAGATAGAGTGTGAAATTGATAAGACTACTTTATGCGATTCTTACAGAAATAATCAAATGATATGTGACTATGCAAATTTAATTTATCCAGATTATAAACCGTGTGGTACAAAACAAAGTAAGGTTACAGACCATGATGGTGTGTTCTTGATAAAGAAATCTGATATTGATGATTATCTAAAAGAATATAATCCTATTCAATTAAGGGATTCAAGAAGGACAGAAATTAATAATGATTACGGTGTAATGAATATGGGCGAGTCTAAGGGATTGACATTTGAACGTGTTTTAATTTATCCCACCAAACCAATATTAGATTGGATGAAAGATCATTCAAAGTCTTTAAAGAATCAGAGTCAATCAAAATTTTATGTGGCAGTAACAAGAGCAAAGCATAGTGTGGCTATTGTTTGCGATTTTACCAGTAAGTCTACATATCCAGATCTTCAAAAGTATATTAAAGAAGGCTAGACAAAATGAGAGAGATGAATATACCTAAACTTGAAATGAAAACAGAAACTTTAGAATTCAAAAAGTCTATAGGAGAAATGAAAGAAGCAATGATTTCGATTTAGCAATATTAAATAAACATCAATACGGAGAACTTTATTTTGGGGTGTTATCGGATGGAACGCCAATTGGTCAAATCATAAATGAAAAAACATTAAGAAATGTCAGCAATGTTATTAAAAATCATATTGAACCAAAGATATATCTAGAAATCAAGATTGTATATTTGAATGATAGACTTTGTGTGCATGTGAAATTTGAAGGTGTACATAAGAGATTTGCTAACAGCGAAAAATATACTGCTTTAGACCAAACGCAAAGGGGAAAGTCTGAAATTGGTATTCAGTCAGGAGAAGTAGAGCCACTTGTCTGGAACTACTGAACCACCACTAAATCTCTAATTAATCAATTGAATTATTTTATATACCATAAATCTCTCGCATGGATAGGTCTTTGGTTGGATTAATACTCTCTATGTTGATTTTGTATGAATCATGCACTCTTCTGTCAAGAATAGCATCAGTTAAAGGTGAATCATCACCGCCAAGTTGTTCATACCAGTCTTCATGGCGGTATTGCGAACTAAAAATAGTTGAAAAAAGTATTCTTCTTAAATGTAGCAACTCAAGAATGTCTTTTGTTTCACTTTGTGTTGTTTTTAGATGTTGGTGTTAGTATAATATTGTAGACACATAAAGCCGAACACTTTAGAATATAAAGTAAGAAAAGGAGTGTTTAAGATGGCAAGAGGTCAAAAACAATATACAGATGAATTCAAAAAAACAATAGTAGAGCTATATAACTCTGGAAAAAGCTTATCAGAATTAAGCAGCGAATATGCCGTAGCAAAATCAACAATAACTACATGGGTAAAGAAAAATCAACCAATTACCTTAGATGAAAATACAACAATAACAGCAGCTGAGTATAAGAAATTATTAAATAAAAATGCGCAGCTTAAAGAGGAAATTCAAATTTTAAAAAAGGCTATGGGCATATTTGCAAGAAAGTAAATTCTGTTTTTGAATTCATATATAACAACAAAAAATATCATGATATTAAGCTTATGTGTAAGGTCTTAAAGGTATCTAGAAGCTCTTATTACAAATATCTAAATAAGAAATTAAGTAATAGAAAATTAGAAAACCAAAAAATAAAAAAAGAAATCTTAAAAATATATCAAAATAGCAAAAAACGTTATGGTGCGCCTAAAATAAATGCATCACTTAAATTATTAGGTATACGCATCAGTTTGAAAAGAACACAGCGTCTTATGAATAAACTAGGCATAAAATCAATAGTAACAAAAAAATTCAGACCTTACTCAAATAAAATAAATATAGTAGAAAAAGAAAATATTTTAAAAAGAAATTTTCAAACATCTACTATAAATGAAAAATGGGTAATAGATATAACTTATATTTACACAATTAAAGATGGTTGGTGCTATCTAGCTTCGGTTATGGACTTGCATAGTAAAAAGATAGTGGGCTATTCTATTTCTAAAACTATAGATACTAAGTTAGCATTATAAGCATTAAAAAATGCTATTGATATTCAAAAACCTATTAAATCCTTGATATTGCATAGTGATTTGGGATGTCAATATACAAGCTCAGCTTTTATGGAATATGTAAAAAGTATTAAATTTATAAGCCATTCATTTAGTGGAAAAGGATGCCCTTATGATAATGCTGGAATAGAATCATTTCATGCTTCTTTAAAAAAAGAAGAAGTTAATATTAATAGGTATTTAGATTTTAATGTAGCCAGGTTAGCTATATTTGAATATATAGAAGCTTGGTATAATAGAAACCGCATCCATAGTAGTATTGGATATATAACCCCTCAACATTGTGAGAATTTAGCTAAACAGATTTCATAAAAGTTCAACTTTTTGTGTCTAAAATATTGACATAGATCCAGTCTATAAACTAGGGATGAAAAAAAACGGACTGTAAGGAAATTGGTTACGGAGAGACTTTGAAGGATTTTTAAGGTTATACGAGCTTTGTTTATTTATGTGACAAAGAGATTCTCATTAAAGAGTCTGAAGAAAAAATTGATATAAATACTTTTGTTCATGATAGAGAAGTAGCGTATCTTTAAATGCCTATTATTTCGAGTAATTTTTCAGAAAAAAATCAAGTGTTTCGGAAAATGCTATTGGGATAGAACTGATGAGATAGTTATCAAAAATATATGTATACCTAATTTTTCAATTTAAATTCCCTACATAATTAATGGAATTAGCTTGAAATCTGCGTTCTTTAATATTAAGAGAAAAGTGATTGTACCTAATGTTTCTAGAAATAACGTACAAAAGAGCGACGCAGAAAAATTTTCATATGTTATTGGGAAAGTCATTCACTTATGGGTTTTGGATAACGTGAAACTTGACCCAAGCAAAAGAATTTTTTTAAGTAAATTTATAAAGATATGCTATTCAGATAATAATGAATTTTTATCTGAAAGGAGATGAATTTTTGTTCGACAATCGAATGTAAATAATTTATACATAGGTCTAACAAATAATTATTTAAGCAGAACAATTCAGCTTTAGCGGAGGATGTACTACATGAGAGATATTAATGGTAATAACAATGGTACAATTTATGATAAAAGTACCACAATAATTTTGAACGGTAGAGAGAACGATAAGGATACTGATATTGAAAAAGAAAAAATATCAATCAAAAAAATATTAATAGAAAAAATAATTGAAGCAATTCTCGGGGGACTACTTGCACTTATTGCATATGTATTAAGAAAATTTTTATCATCAATTGGAAATACAAACTTACAATTGAATATACATCTACTTTTGGTTGGAATTTTGATAATATGTGCAGTAGGAGCCTTTGTTTTAATTATGGCCTTTTTAATCGATATTGTACATATTTTTCAGTTAACAAGAAAGGGAAAGTTTGTCGAATTTGAATCTAAAAAAGATATGCTTAATATAGCTATAAATTCATTTATGACAAGTGATGTAAAAGCAAAGATAAGAAATGTGGGGAAAGTCTATAAAAACATTGATGGCAATATATTCAGAATTACTTCGAAAAAGTGTCCATTTTGCAAATCGGAGCCTATAGGTAAAATGCGTCTTATTCGTGATATCATAAATAGTGAATATGTATGGGTGTGTTCTGAACAAGAATCACATAGGATTCCATTTGATTATAAAGGAAACTTTTAACTAATCTATATAGATCATTATTTGGATAGTCAGAATATCATGCTATTTGTGATGATTAAGGTTAAAAGTTAATTCGTAAATTTTTTCTCTGTAGAAAAAAACGATCTAAAGAGATAAGGTTTTTATTGAGCAATAGCCTTTTAATTTAATTATTTTAAATGTAAAAAGTATAAAGATTGATAAGTATTATTTCTCTGTAGTTCGCAGATAAATATTAGATTTAGAACTGGACTTGTATTAATAACTAAATAGATTGTTCAGAATAAAGCTTTCAAATTATTATTATTCTATGACAGTTTCATTGTGTAAAATTTTAGATTTTGATAGAATTGTGCACGAAAATAGTCAATTAGATAAAAAATAATCGAATATTTTTAGAAAATGTAGTTGCCGCTAAGGAGCTAATAGGCTTTAGTAGGATATTTGTTATCTCCTCAAGTCACTTAGAGACAATCGCGTTACTCACCAAACTTAAGACGAAAAAACATATCATCATCGGATTACATTCTGATGAATTATATTTGATTTCTTCTGAATGTAAAGCAACTTACAATAATGTAAAACAATATATTCTTGATAAGTATGGATTTAAGGTTTCAAATTTATATATAGCACAAGTAAAAGAAATTTGTGGAATTAAATAAAAAGAAAACTATAATAAACATAAAAATAACGATTCAAAACAACCAATTTGTCCAACAGAAAAAGAAGAAGCAATAAAAGATGCATTGAGGCATTTTCAAATGGTTTAATATATGTAAATGAAATATAATTGCTTTAATTTAAGAAAGGCTTGAGATAGTTATGGATGCAAAAAGGGTAAAATACTATTCTGTAAATGATTTAAGTGTAGGATTTTATGTAAAGAGAATAGAAGATATTATTTGTAACTTTGTGGTCGAGGCAAAAAGAACAGATATTAATGAAATTATTGAATTATATAATATACAACAAATTTTTGAAAATAAAATCTATCATAGATATTGGACTAAACAACAACTGAACGATTATAGTGGAATTATAAAAAGCTTTTCAAAAGTAATGGGTAAATATTTTTCAGAAATTAATATAGATGTAATGGAAAGCATGTTTGATGCCATTAATTACAATTACAGAGATGATTTTTGGAAACTTATAGAAAAGTATAAGCTTTATGAGAAAATTCCAGTCGAGATATTTAGGAATATAATTTTGAACAAACACTTTATCTTAAATGATGTTTTGAAATGTAAAAATATAGTGAAAAATTTTTCAAAAGAAATAGTTACAAATATGGAAATAAATCCACTTTGTGCAGAAATATTATTAAGTTATTACTTGGAAAAGCATGACAGAGATATAAAATCTTTGTATTTTCCATCTGAACTATCAAACGAGAAGAAGGTATTAATATTGGATAATTACATATCAAGTAACTTACCTAATAGTAATTATCTAAAACTAATTTTTGAATTTAATAGTACAAGTAATTTATGCTTACCAGATAGATTAAGATTAAAAGCAAAACGAAAATATGATGAGCAAATGGAGATTTTATTCAAAGATAGAGCTGGATTTGAAGTAAGCGTCAAATCATAAGCGCGTTAACAATAGAATAAAAAAATGAGATAATGCTCCTAGAAATTAATTTTGAAGGGAGCTTTATTCATGGCTAAAGAAAATAAACAGCTTATCAAAACTTGGGAAGATAGATATCAAGATTACTTAAATAGCGGCTTAAGCATACACAAGTGGTGTACATTAAACGGAATCGCAAATAGCACTTTTTCATACTGGGTTAGAAAGTTTAAGAATATACAGGTTGAAAAAACGACTACTGATAAAAATCCAAATACTCAAGATATAAGTATTCAAAATCCTATTCATCACTGGATAAAGGTTGCTAATAGTAGCGTAGCTCTCACTGAAATAGTTGCAAATAAAACAGATATTTCTAATGAAACTGCGTCAAAAGTAATAACCATAAAATTTGAAGATATTTCAATAGATGTACCTTCAGCATTTGATTCAGTACATTTAAAAAATGTACTCGAGGTGATAAAAACCTTATGAAATCACAACTATTGAAAAATCAGAATGTATTTCTTTGTTACAATCCAGTTGATTTTAGAAAAAACATTAATGGTCTTGCTGGGATAGTACAAGGTAGTTTTGGACAAGATCCTTTTAACGGGGAGCTTTTTGTTTTCATAAACAAATCAAAAAATGCAGTTAAAGTACTTCAATGGGATATTGATGGATTTGTTCTATATCATAAAAGAAGAGAGCGCGGAAAGTTTTTTTGGCCTTCTTTGAAAGACGAAGAAAGTACCATTGAAATATCATCAAATGATTTAGAAAGACTTTTAGCAGGACTAGTTATGGAAAAATTCATACCTCGAAAAGATTATACAATTATGTAGTGAAAGTATATGTTTTACAAGCTTTGCAAGGTATTTAACATTTGTAAATACTCTTAAAATATGATATAATATTATCATATCGACGGAGGTAAACATGATAAAAAATATTGACTTGTCAACTATGACAAGAGAAGAACTTGAATCATATGCTGCTAAACTTACAACTGAAAAAGAAGTTCTATCTGCTAAACTGAATTGGTATGAAGAACAGTATAAACTTAGCAGAAGTAAACTTTTTGGAGCTTCAAGCGAGCAGACACCTTTTGATCAGTTATCTTTTTTTAATGAAGCTGAATTTGAAGTATCTGGCAAGCTAATTCCAGAAGTATCTATTGAAGATATAAAGCCTCCGGCTAAGAAGAAAAAGGGCCGCAAGGCTGAAATAACTAATAATCTACCAACAACAGTTGTTGAATATACACTTACTGGTGATGATTTAATATGCAAAAAATGCAATTCTGAAATGCAAGAGATGAAAACTGAGATAAGAAAAAAATTAATTGTAATTCCAGCTCAGGTTCAAGTTAAAGAACACATTAAACACTATTATGTTTGTAGAAGTTGCGACAGAGAAGGTATTGAATCTAATATTGTAGGAGCTGAAGTACCAAACCCTGTGCTTAGAAATAGTTTGGCCTCTCCATCTATGATTGCTTACATAATGAGCAGAAAATATGTGGAGGCATTGCCTCTTTACAGACAAGAACAACAATTGAAAAAATATGGAGTTGAAATTTCAAGACAAACTCTTGCAAATTGGATGATAAGGGCTTCTGATCAACATTTAAAACCATTATATAAGCTAATGCACCAAGAACTCGTTTCAAAAGAAGTTCTTTTTGCAGATGAAACAACTGCTGAGGTTCTAAATGAACCAGGCCGTGAGGCCACTACAATGAGTTATATGTGGCTTTATAGAACTGGATCTGATAGCGTTCCAATAATCCTTTATGACTATCAACAAGGACGATCAGGAGATCATGCTGTAAATTTCCTCAAAGGTTTTAAGGGATTTCTCCATACAGATGGATATGCAGGATATCACAAGCTTTCTAAAACAAAAGATGGTTCCCCAGCGGATGTAATACAGGTGGGATGTTTTTCACATGCACGAAGAAAATGGATAGAAGTACTAATGTCCATTTCTGAGAAAGAAAGACCTAATGCAACTAATATAAATACAGGGCTTGAATACTGCAACAAACTTTTTAGTATAGAAAAAAAGTTAAAAGAACTTGATTATAAAAAAATCTTTAAACGTCGTACAGAGGAAGCTAAACCTATTGTATCGGCTTATTTTGAATGGCTTAAATCTATTGAAGATAAAGTTATTCCAAAAAGCCTTCTTGGTGTAGCAGTAAACTATAGTTTGAATCAACAATCTCATCTTGAAAATTATCTTTTGGATGGAAGATTAGAAATTTCTAACAATAGAGCTGAACGCTCTATAAAACCATTTGTTATAGGCAGGAAAAATTTTCTTTTCTTTAATACACCGAGAGGTGCGAGCTCTAGTGCTGTTATTTACAGTATCGTAGAAACAGCAAAAGAAAACGGACTTAATCCGTTTCCATATCTAGAGTATCTGTTTGAAAAACTTCCCAATATTGATAAAACCAATGAAAAACAATTATCAGAATTTCTCCCATGGTCAAAATCTATACCAGGATATTGTAAAAGTCTTGATACAAAGAATAAATAAGTAAAAGCAAAGGCCTTAAGAAAAATAAACTTCTTTTTGTCTTTGCTTTTTTCAAAATTCAAACCAAGAGGCTCACTATTTTACGATTACGTTTAAGTCTTTAAATAAAGCGCTTAAAGGCATTTATTATGGAGAGGACAGCTATAAGTTTGATATATCCTTCAATAAGAAGAAAGAGAGCCTTTATAAGATGATTATGTCTGATCAAAATATTGGCAGTTTTACGCTCTGGAGTAATTCTTTTGAAGATGAATACAAAGATGAAATGAATGACCTTTTTGACAAATTAACTGCATACGATGATCTTGGTGATAAAGTCATTGAAGAATATACTGATTATCGTAGCTATCTTGATTACGATATAATTGTTGAGAAGAAAGATGGAAGTATTTTAAGGTTTTCTAATATTTATGGTGAAAAGAGTGGTGGAGAGACACAAACCCCTTATTATGTAGCTATTGCTGCTTCTTTTGTACAACTATATAAGTTAGGTGATACGATTCGAATAATAATGCTAGATGAGGCTTTTGATAAAATGGATGATAACCGAATTGCATCTATGATGGATTTTCTTAATGGTCAAAATTTCCAAATTATTCTTGCAACACCACCTTCTAAGATGGAAGTGATTGGTGAAAAAGTTGATACGATATTAATGGCTATGAGAGAAGGAAATCATTCTATTGTTGAGGTATATGATTATGAGTAATATTTATGAAAAGAAAATTCTAAATTCATTGGTCGATAAGTATGAGGCAAGTAGGAGTTTCATTGGTAATAATCAAGTTAATCAGAAGTTTAAGGTATGTATTTCAAAAATGTTTATTGAGTATACGGATCATTCTAAATTTGAGATTTTTAGGGATGTTAATGAATCGATTGAGGTACTAAAAAGAAAAGGCTATATCTCTGCAAAGATGGATTCTAGAAAAGTATATGAAAATGTTTTTTTATCTTTAGATAATTTGAGTGAAATTTATATGTATTTAAAAAGAAATCCTAAAAAGGATATTCATAAACGATTGAAATTGCTACTTTTAGAGCATATGAATGACAATGAAATTCTAAGTGAGTATTGTAAGGAACAGTTAGATAGAATTGCTAATAATCGTTCAGTTGAATATTTTAACAATGATTTTCAGGAATTTGAATCAATTCTATTATCAGTTAAAGAAGTCATGCTTGTTGAAACGGAGCAATTTATCCGAGAATTTTCAATTAGAATATTTAAAGATTCTAAATTTTTTCAGACCATCCAAACTAAAGTAGAAAATCTATTATATGAATACGGTGATTTTCCGGAGAAAGATAAAATTTTGCCTAGTTTTAACTTGGTTAAGACACCAACATATGTTAACTATAAAGGTGCTGGTAAAATCATAATATCAGGACAAACAATTGATTTGTTAAAATTATCAAGTGATATTGCAATATCCTCTAAGATGCTTCCAGATATTGAAAGCATTGAAGTTTTAGGAAGCAAGGTAATTACAATAGAGAATTTGACAAGTTTTCATCGATTTAATGAACAAGATTTTTTTGTTATTTATCTTGGGGGCTTTCATAATACAGTCCGTAGGGCGTTTATTAAAAAGCTTTATGAACAGAATCCTCAAAAGCAATATTATCACTTTGGTGATATAGATGCGGGTGGGTTTAGAATATTAGAACATCTTAAGAGTAAAACAGAAGTTCCATTCAAGGGATATCATATGGATATTGATACATTGGTGCGATATAAAGAATTTTCAAAAAAGCTAACTAAGAACGATAGAATAAACCTTGAAAGACTTTTGATTCATGATGAGTATGTAAGCGTAATTAACTTTATGTTGGAAAATAATTGCAAGCTAGAACAAGAGGCTGTTGTATCTATGTCAATAACTTAGACACAAAAAGTTGAACTTTTATGAATTTTTTTAGCTAAATTCTCACAATGTTGAGGGGGTATATAGTTCTACAATATTATACTAACACCATTATCTATAAAAATAGTTTTTTAAGTCTGGAAAAATATATTGGAAAAAGGAGTACCCCTATCTATTGTATTAAAGACTCTATTTTGATAAAACGTGATGAAGTTATACATGTAGAGCAATCTTTCGGCGCTTCTTCTTGCGTTCTATCACTCGTTGTGGTAGTATTGTGTTAGAAGTGATAGTAAGTGTTAGAAGGAGTGATAGAATGAGATTGTATGAGACTGAAACAGTGGAATTAAAAGAAATATATACATCTGATTTAAAGAAAGAAATTATTGCCTTTGCAAATACAAATGGCGGAATAATATACATTGGAGTACAAGATAGTGGCGAGATCATTGGTGTTGATAATGCTGATTTTGTCATGCAACAAATTTCTAACTCCTTAAGAGATAGCATTAGACCTGATGTTTCCATGTTTACTAATATTGAGCTACTACAAGAAGATAAGAAATTTTTTATTAAAATAACCATTAGCCAAGGCACAAAAAAGCCTTATTACTTATCAGATAAAGGACTTAAACCTACAGGCGTTTATGTGAGAAGTGGAACAACCGCGGCTCCAGCATCTGAAGATGCTATTCGTATGATGATAAAAATGACAGATGGCGATTCATTTGAGACAAATCGCTCTCTAATTCAAGAACTGACTTTTAATAAATTAGAAGAGGAATTGAAAAGAAGAGACTTGGAATTTACGGAAGTTCAAATGAAAAACTTAGGAATCCTTTCCCCCGATAATATATACACCAATATGGGACTACTCGTTTCAGATCAATGCCGACACTCAATTAAATTTGCTATTTTCCAAGGTACAGACAAGTTAGTTTTTAAGGATAGAAAAGAATTTACGGGTTCTTTATTTAATCAGCTTACAGATGCGTATAAAACCATTGATTTTTATAACGGAACAAAAGCGACATTCCATGAGTTACTACGTACAGATGAAAGGGACTATCCTGAAGATGCCGTTCGTGAAGCATTGCTAAATGCTATCGTTCACAGAGACTATGCGTTTAGTGGGAGTACCTTTATAAATCTTTTTTCTGACCGTTTAGAGATTATTTCTTTAGGTGGACTAGTATCTGGTTTATCATTAGAAGCAGCCATGCTAGGGGCATCACAGCCTAGAAATGAAAAACTCGCAAGTTTATTTTATAGAATGAAATTAATTGAGGCATATGGAACAGGCATTAGTAAGATAATAAGCTGCTACAAAGGTTTATCGGTACAGCCTAAATTTGAAAATGTTGAAGGTGCATTCAAAGTTACATTACCTAATATCCATGTACAAGAGAAAAATATTGAAGAAGAAAAGTATTTATCAATACTAAGACTGTTAGAAAAGAAAAAAGAAATCACTCGTAATGACATTGAAGAAGAGCTTGGAGTTGGAACTACACATGCTATTAATATGCTTAAAGAGATGCAGGAAAAAGAGATTATATTAAAAGTTGGTAATGGTAGAATGACAAAATATGTAATGAAGTAAGATATAATGAGTAGAGCAATTATAAATAAAATAATTATCTATAATAAGAGTGCCATTTCCATTAGGATTTGTAAGCTACAAATCATAAGCGCATTAAAAAGAGAATAAAAAGATGAGATAATGCTCCTAGAAATTAATTTTGAAGGGAGCTTTATTCATGGCTAAGGGAGTTTTGGACAAGATACTTATTTACAAATATACTTATATGGAATACAATATAAGTATATTTGTGACAGGAGGTGATGGCTATGAATTATCTTGAAAAAATCGAAGAATTGATTAAACAGCAAAATGGTACAATTTTAAGTTCTGATTTTGATAAATATGGGATACCACGAAACTACCTTCAAAAATTGATTAATGAAGGTAGAATTGAGAGATTTGATCGAGGGATATATGTAGCTGTTGATGCTATTGAAGATGAGATGTTTGCTATGCAGAAAAAGTATTCGAAAGTAATTTACTCTCATGAGACGGCTCTTTTTGTGCATAATCTATCAGATAGAACACCATTCGAATATTCGGCGACTGTTCCTAGTGGATATAAGGTTGTTTCAAATATTGCAGATAGATTTAAAATTTACTATATAAAGAAAGAATTACATGAGCTTGGTGTTGTATCGGTTGAAAGCTCATTTGGTAATAAGATTAGAGTTTATAATATTGAAAGAACGATTTGTGACATTATAAAAAGCAGAAGCAGAGTAGATATTCAAATTTTAAATGAAGCATTGAGACGGTACGTTAAAATAAAATCATCGGATTATTCATTATTAATGGATTATGCAAAAAAACTTAACATAGAAACGGTACTTAAAAATTATATGGAGGTGATATTATGAGTGGAAAAGCAATGAGTTTAAAAGCAAAAATTAGAAATTTGGCTAGAGAAAAAGATATGTCAGCTCAGGTGGTGCTTCAAAACTATATGTTTGAGCGATTTCTTGAACGTCTCTCAAAGTCGCCATATAAGGACAAGTTTATTCTGAAAGGTGGCATGCTAATTGCTGCTCTTGTGGGAATAGGAAATAGATCAACTATGGATATGGATGCAACAATCAAGAACTATCCAATCGATAATGATTCCATTACCAAAGCAATTAAAGAAATCTGTAACATTTCAATAGATGATGATGTAACGTTTACATTTAATAGTATTGAATCTATTAGGGATGATGATGCATATGGTGGTTATCGAGTGAGTATTTTTTCAAATTATGATACTATTATTACAGCAATGCAGATAGATATTACAACTGGTGATGCCATTACACCAAAAGAAGTGTTATATCTATTCAAAATGATTTTTGAAGAAGGAAATATTGGTATATGGGCTTACAACCTAGAAACTGTCTTAGCTGAAAAAGTAGAAACAATTTTGAGAAGAGGAGAATTAAACACAAGACCAAGAGATTTTTATGATGTTTACATTTTGACAAAAACTCAGAGTTTTGATCTTTTGGTTTTTAAAGAGGCACTTAAAACAACATCGGAACATAGAGAAACTTCTCATATATTCAATGATATAGATAAAAGAATTTATGAAATTGAAAATAGTAAAACCTTAAAACAAAGATGGAGCAAGTACACTAAAGATTATAGGTACGCTGAAGGTATTGAGTACAGTGATATCATAGATGCTTTAAGAGCACTGCTTTAAATAATGTAAGCTTGAGATAGCATAGGTACAAAAATACTTATTATGAACCTGATATAAGTATTTTTGTGAAGTAGGTAATGGTAGAATGACAAAATATGTAATGAAGTAAGATATAGTGAGTAGAGCAATTATAAATAAAATAATTATTTAGAACAAAAACACCATTTCCATTAGGATTTGGTTTTTTTATGCAAAAGAGGATATTATTAAATATAAATATTACTACTTTCGCCTAGTTAAATTTTAATCAATATGTTAAACTTATTAAGTGATAATATACGAAATGAATTAAAAAAAGGGGATTAAGATTAGGAGAAATAAATGCTTGAAATTACTAAATATTTTAGGAATGCAGTAGCAGCAAGTTCACAGGGAATAATCGAATATAAAAATGATGAATTTTGTTCAGTGACATTAGAGGAATTAATAGAAGGAAAACTTTGTAAATCAGCTATTAATTTTTTGTGGAAAACGGAATATGAGCAGGATATTAATACTGTAGATGAGTCTATGACAGAAGTAAAAAACATAATTATAGCTTTGAAAACGATATCAACGGAGTTTTCAGAAAGTTCGAGAATAGAAAACAATGTAGATGAAATGACATCTATTTTCTTTTTGCCAGCAAACATTAATAAATCTGGGCAATTAGTTCCTTCAAACGATGGGAAAATGCCATGGATCCCAAGAGAATATTTATATCCAATGGAAGAACCACTATTAGCTATAGGTCATAGTGATAAATATGATCAATATATGGAAATAACAACGGATATAAGAAATCAAATTGATTCATGGAATAAATATTTTGAATATGCAGTAAAAATGTATGAGTTTGTTACGGAAACAAAGTTTGAAGATGAGTTCATTAACTGCGAAAATGAAAAAATAAAGTTAGATGGTAAGTATTACGCTTTTATGGATTCTACAGTAAATTCAACTGCACATATTTTACAGTTGTACAACCATCTACAAAAAAATGAAGAGAATCGATTGTATTCTAAATTGACAAATGGAAAAATAGAACCATCCAAGCAATTGATTCTGAATACAAATTTCAAAAAAATGAAAGAGCATGTTGGACAAATGGGCGGAGAGTATTCATTATCACCATCTCAGCGTGAGGCAATAAATCATTTTAACGAAATAGCAGAAGGCGATATTTTAGCAGTAAGTGGTCCACCCGGAACAGGAAAAACTACTTTGTTACAATCTATTGTTGCAAATATGTATGTAAATGCTGCACTAAATAGAGAAGAAGCGCCTATTATCGTTGCTTCATCCACAAATAATCAAGCAGTAACCAATATCATAGATTCATTTGGAAAAATTGATGAAATTGGTTTATTAAATCTTGAAAAAAAGTGGATTACTGGAACCAATAGTTTTGCAACATATTTTCCATCTAAGGGAAAATTCAAAGAAGCTCAAAAAAATAATTATCAATATACTACTGTTAATGGTGGGGAGTTTATTGAAACGCTTGAATCTAAAGAAAACCGAGAAAGTTCAAAAGAAAAATTCGTAATAGAATTTGGACGTTATTTTAAAACTGATGAAAAGGATTTATTAAATTGCAATAATATTTTATACAATAAATTATCTGAAATAAATTCATATAGAGTGAATTGTTTAGATAAGATTGAAAAAATTAAGCATATTCTTGAAAATAGTAGCTATGAAGCATATGTTAATAATTTAGTGGAATGTCTTAATATAAAAGAGAATAAGAAGCTAACTCTGTTGGAGCGCATAGAAAATAATAAGGCAGAAAGTAAAAAATATCTAGACAGAGGCATTGCATGGAGAACAGCATATGATAGTCTTCCACTACATGTAAGAATTCTGAAGTTTTTGCCATATTTTATGAATAAGATATTAGCATGGTCATTCTTGTTTATTCAAGATGAAGAATTGGAATTTTTACAACGTGACATGAAAATTGATCAGATAGAATGTAAGTATCGTGAAAAAATCAATGAAAATGATATTCAACTAGTAGAAATGAATAAATGTAAAAATGCAATTATTAGTGAAATCGAAGAATTAACACAGAAAAAGATAACAATAGAGAATATGCTAAATGAGCTTAAAGAAAGTTTTCATAAATTGAACGAATACCAGATACTTCCAGCTAAGGAAAAAGAAATTAATATATGGAATAAATTTGATATTTGTGAATTAAATTCCTTATTTGATAGAGTTAGGTATGCAGAATTTTGGTTTGCGGTTCATTATTATGAGAGTAGATGGCTAATTGAAGAAAATCCAATAAGTGATAAGCAAAAGGGAAAAACCTTTGAGAATGTTTTAAATGCTATGTATCATAGATTGGCAATGATATCCCCATGTATGGTTATGACTTTTTTTATGCTACCAAAGCAGTTTCTGGCTTATAATGGAAACGAAAAAAACAATTATTATATGTATAATTATATAGATTTACTAATTGTAGATGAGGCGGGGCAGATATCACCAGAAATCGCGGCACCATCATTTTCATTAGCTAAAAAAGCAGTAGTAGTTGGAGATGAAGAGCAAATACCACCCGTATGGGGGACCGCTAGAGCACTCGATATTTCAATTGCAATTAGCAATAAGGTTATTGCGAATAAAGCTCAATATTTAGAACTTGAAACCAATGGTTTGAATTGTTCGCAATCTAGTATTATGAAGCTTGCATCCTTATCTTGTGCCTATGAAAAATATAAAAAGGGATTGTTTTTAAGCGAACATCGTCGATGTTATAATGAAATTATTTTATATTGTAATGAATTGGTATACGGAGGTAATTTAGAGCCGAAGCGTGGCAATTCGATTGAGAATAAAAATAGTGCACTAGAAGATATATTGCCAGCAATGGGTCATAAGCAGATTAGCACAGTAAGATCACAGAAGGTAGGAAGTAGTAGGCAAAATATAGAGGAAGCTTAACAGATTGTTGTTTGGATAAAGGAAAATTATTCAACTTTAGTCAATTGCTATAAAAAAAGAGAAACAAATGAATTTGAAGAGCGAAGTTTGATTGGAGTTATTACTCCGTTTAAGAGTCAAAGTATTCTTATAAATAAAATACTAAAAAAAGAAATTCCAGAGTTTGCAAAGTATATAGACGTTGGAACCGTTCATACATTTCAAGGCGCTGAACGAAAAATTATTATATTTTCCAGTGTATATGGTAATGAAGATGGATGTTATTTTATCAACAGAGCTCCGAATTTAATGAATGTTGCTGTGTCTAGAGCAAAGGACTCGTTTTTAGTATTTGGAGACAGTGCTTGTCTTAATGGCACAGAGAAAACAGCTGCAGGCTTATTGAAGATTATGACAACAACAATTGTAGAATAAAGTTTGAGATAGATATTTATTTGAAAAAAACCTATACAAAACAGGTAGTGAATTGCTGAATTGTTACCACTTAGATGAGATATATCGTTAATGGAGACACGGAGCATGTTCACAGAGGAATAATATGTGCCAATTACCCCTAAAATTATAGCAATTACCACAAAAATAATTTTTGGGGTAATTTTATGATATGATAAAATAGGAAGAGATACCGTAAATTTGTTATTATTATTACTGTCTACATGTTATTTTTGGCAGCGGAGTCAATTCTGGATTTTCTACTTGACAGATAAATACTGGTTTCCGGGGAATGTAAAAAGGAGTTATCAATATGAGCAAAAATAGCATTTTTCGAAAAGTTAGCCTAGACCGCGTGTCGTCTCCTGAGCAGTTAAACGACTATATAAAGGTTTCCCATCCCAGCATATGGCTGATTTTGTCGGCGGTAGTTACAATTCTTATTGGTGTGTGCGTATGGGGTGTATATGGAACACTAACCACCACTAAAGATGCGTTGACAGTGGTGCAGGGAGGCAATGCCACTTGCTACGTTTCCGCTGAATATGCGAAAAACCTTACATCTGGTATGGAGGTTCGTGTGGGCGACAGTACAGGAAATATTACGTCCGTTGCTTCAACGCCTGTAGAAATCACCGAGGACTTCGATGCCTACGCTCTTTACCTAAGTAAATTGAAGACTGGCGACTGGGTGGTTCCTGTGACGGTAGACATTACGATCAAAGATGGGACATATATGGCAACGATTGTAACTGAATCCATTTCGCCTGTCTCATTTTTGTTTAATTGAGGTGGCGTATGACAGCAGATAAAAAGAAACGAAAAAAACCAATTGAAAAGGGTTATGCAAAAGTACCTGTCGTGATGCAGCTGGAGACACTGGAGTGCGGTGCGGCAAGCCTTTGCATGATACTAGCATATTACGATAAGTGGGTGCCACTTGAACAGGTGCGTGCCGACTGTGGTGTTTCTCGTGACGGCTCCAAAGCATCTAACGTGCTCAAGGCGGCGCGAAGCTATGGTTTAAGCGCCCATGGATACCGTTATGAACCGGAACAGCTGAAATTAAACGGCAGTTTTCCTTGCATAATTCACTGGAATTTCAACCACTTTGTGGTACTTAATGGATTTAAGGGCGATAAGGCATACTTGAACGATCCAGGCAAGGGGTCGTACAGCATTTCTATGGAGCAGTTCGACAAGTCATTCACAGGAGTGTGCATGTTTTTTGAACCGAGTGAGACTTTCGTGCCGGATGGCAAGCCTAAAAGCACATGGAGCTTTATTAAAAAACGCATGATGGGTACCGGCAAGGCGATTGCCTTTGTGGTACTCACCACGGCAATCATCTCATTTTTAGGTATCATAAACCCTGCTTTTTCAAGGGTATTTCTTGATCGACTGCTCACTGGGCGAAACCCAGAGTGGTTTTATCCATTTCTGCTGGGGTTGTCTCTGATGACCTGCCTGACGCTAATTGTTTCATGGGTACAGGCGGTCTATATGCTAAAGCTGAATGGAAAGCTTGCAATTGTAGCAAATTCCTCGTTTTTGTGGCACGTGCTTCGCCTGCCAATGGAGTTTTTCTCTCAGCGTATGGCGGGAGACATCGCTATGCGACAGTCTCTCAACGAGGGCATTGCAAATTCGTTGATCTCCACGTTCGCTCCGTTGGTGCTCCAAACGGGCATGATTGTGTTTTACCTAGTGGCCATGCTTCGTTACAGTCCCCTGCTCACGGCTGTGGGTATCGCATCGGTGCTTTTTAATCTTGTGATGGCAAGGTTCATTTCGGAGAAGCGGGTTAATATAACTAGGGTGCAAATGCGCGACTCCGGCAAACTTGCTGGTTTCACCGTGGCAGGCATTGAGATGATAGAAACCATTAAGGCAAGCGGTGCAGAGAACGGATTTTTTGAAAAGTGGGCTGGTTATCAGGCGGGGGTAAATACCCAAACGGTGAAATTCGAAAACTTAAACCATTATTTGGGGCTGGTTCCCACACTTGTATCTTCCCTCACATCAACAGCGGTACTGATGTTGGGCGTGTACTTAACCATTAAGGGAGAATTCACGGTGGGCATGATTTTAGCGTTTCAGAGCTTTTTGAGCGGTTTTACATCTCCTGCTCAGTCCCTTATTGCTTCAGGACAGACTATCCAGGAGATGCGTACCAACATGGAGCGTATCGAGGACGTAATGGAATATCCAACGGACGTAAATTACGACGATGAATTAGACGAAACAGCGGAATACAGTAAGCTCTCTGGTGAAGTTGTTCTGAAAGATGTAACTTTTGGTTATTCTCGTTTGGCGGCACCTCTCATCGAGCATTTTGACCTGCATTTGAAGCCTGGAAGCCGTGTGGCTTTCGTAGGGTCATCGGGTTGTGGCAAAAGCACCCTGAGTAAATTGATTTCGGGACTGTATAAGCCATGGAACGGTGAAATTTTGTTCGACGGCAAGGCAATTTCAGATATTAACCACAGCATTTTTACCGGCTCAGTAGCAGTAGTGGATCAGGACATTATCCTCTTTGAGGACACCATTGCGAGCAACATAAAAATGTGGGATAACTCTATTGAGGACTTCGAGGCAATAATGGCGGCACGGGACGCTAGTTTGCATGAGGACATCATGGAAAGAGACGGTGGCTATTCCTATAAGCTGATGGAGGGTGGCAAGGATTTATCCGGAGGACAGTGCCAGAGATTGGAAATTGCCAGAGTGTTGGCTCAAGATCCAACTATTATCATAATGGACGAGGCGACTTCCGCTCTTGATGCCAAAACAGAGTTCGAGGTGGTTAACGCCATTAAGAATAGGGGCATTACCTGCATTGTCATTGCTCATAGGCTTTCCACCATTCGGGATTGTGACGAGATTGTGGTTATGGAAAAGGGCAAGGTGGTGGAGCGAGGTACCCACGACGAGCTGTGTGCCAAAGGTGGGGTATACACCTCGCTGGTAGCAAACGAATAAGGGGGATTGAAAGATGGGATGGTTTGACGAACAGATAAAACAGCGAATGAGGGCAGATGATGATGCTTTTGCAGACGCATTTGCTTCAATGGCAGGGGTAATCATGGGGCGGAGCATGGAAAGCACCATGATGGACGACAGGCAAAGAAACAAAAACGCAGTTGAAGAGATTTTGAAGTTTTACCGTGTAAAATCTGCAGAGTTGCCCGACGAATTGCAGGATATAAACGAACAGCTGGAATACCTTTTGCGCCCCTCTGGTATTATGCGTCGAGTGGTTCATCTAGAGGGGGAGTGGTACAAGAACGCAGTTGGTGTCTTTCTCGGAACACTCAAGAACGGCGGCGTAGTGACACTTCTGCCCCATGGGCTTTCCGGCTACGCTTTCTTTGATTATGAAAAAGGGAAATTGGTAAGGCTCAACAGACAATCGGCGGAGCTTTTGGAAACTGAGGCAATTTGCTTTTATAAGCCGTTGCCACTAAAAAAACTTGGAGTTCGTGACCTGCTCTTATATATTGCCCAGACGCTCGCCCCTACAGACTACGCAATGGTGTGTATCGCCACGCTTGCGGTTACGCTTATAGGAATGCTAGCGCCAAAGCTTAATAATATTGTATTTTCAAGTGTCATTGATAGCGGCGATATGCGTTTGTTCCTTGCGGTGACGGTGATGCTTACGGCAACCACTATCGCAGGACTGCTCATTGACACAGTGAAAAGCATTATCATGGATAAGTTGCAAATTAAAACTGGTACAGCGGTTCAGGCAGCTTCTATGATGAGGGTGCTGTCCCTTCCAGCAGAATTTTTTAAGGAATACGGCGCTGGCGAGCTGTCCAACCGTATCCAGAGTATCAATAACCTGTGCTTTATGCTTGGAAGCTCTGTTCTAAACACAGGGCTTACCTCGGTGTTTTCCCTAGTTTACATTACGCAGATATTCACCTACGCTCCGGCTCTTGTGGTGCCGGCAATTACAATAACGCTTGCGATGGTTTTCTTTACGATTATGTCAACCCTCTTGCAAATAAAACGCTCCAAGAGAATAATGGAGCTTTCAGCCAAGGAAGCGGGACTTACATATTCATTCATTACAGGTGTGCAGAAGCTAAAGCTCTCTGGTGCGGAAAAACGAGCTTTTTCTCAGTGGGCGGCACTGTATCGGCAAAATGCGAGTCTTACTTACGATCCACCTGTACTTATTAAATTGAATACGGTCATTTCCACAGGTATTTCTCTTGTTGGAAGCATCGTGCTCTACTATGCCGCCGTGAAATCAGGAGTATCAGTTGCTAACTATTTCGCTTTCAACGTGGCATATGGCATGGTGAGCGGTGCATTTCTTTCGCTCTCAGGAATCGCTCTAACGGCGGCAAATATTAAGCCGATGTTGGAGATGGCAAAGCCCATTTTAGAAACAGTGCCTGAGGTTTCCGTGGGAAAAAAAGTGCTAACTCATATTTCTGGTGGTATTGAACTGAGCAATATTTCTTTTCGTTACAGCGAGAGTATGCCGCTCATTGTTCAAAAACTGTCGCTTAAAATTCGTCCGGGGCAGTATGTTGCTCTAGTGGGCAAGACCGGCTGCGGAAAATCCACACTCATGCGTCTAATGCTAGGATTTGAAACGCCACAAAAGGGTGCTGTCTATTATGATGGCAAAGATTTGAGCACGGTAGATCTTAAATCTCTTAGGCGGCGTATCGGCGTAGTTATGCAAAACGGTAAGCTTTTTTCGGGGGATATTTTCTCTAATATCACCATCTCTGCGCCGTGGCTTACCATAGATGAGGCGTGGGAAGCAGCAGAGCTTTCTGGCATAGCGGACGACATTCGTGATATGCCCATGGGAATGCACACAATGATTTCCGAGGGAAGCGGCGGCGTTTCTGGTGGCCAGCGTCAGCGTTTGATGATTGCTCGAGCGGTGGCACCTAAGCCACGCATTCTTATGTTCGATGAGGCAACGTCAGCACTTGATAACCTGACACAGAAAACCGTGGCGGATTCTCTGGCAAACCTCAAATGTACTCGTATTGTCATTGCACATCGCTTGTCTACAATCAAAGAATGCGACCGCATCATCGTGCTAGATGCTGGGCGGGTCATTGAGGACGGCAGCTACGATGAGCTCATCCAAAAGGACGGCTACTTTGCCGAGCTGGTGGCACGCCAACGCCTGGACGATACGCAATTCGTGGGTAAAACCACGCTATTTTAAATAAAATAAAACAAGGATGCTATTATTAAGATAGACAACAATAAATTTGAGATAATTGAGAGGAGAAAAAACAATGAGGAAATTTGAACTGACTTCTGAAATTCTGCACTACGCGGCGCAGTGTGAAACCGTGGAGGAAATTCTTACTAAGGCTAAAGAGTACGGAGAGGACATTACGATGGAAGAGGCACAGCGTATATTTGAACTGTCCCACGCACAAAACGGTGCGATAAGTGACGAAGAACTAGACAGCGTAGCAGGGGGGCACACAGTTTGTAGTGGTGCATCGCAACAAGCTTGCCCATACTGCGAGAATCGCTTCAAACATAAAGAAAACGGGATAAAAGAACATATCTTAAAACACCATCCTGAAAAATGGAATGAATATCTGGCAAAACATAAATCTTGTTAACCAACTAAATATGATAGGATACAAATATAGCTGCCTGCCATCCGGAAAAATTGGCGGATAGGGAAACCTTTGGATGTTAGGATAAATGTCAGAGAAAGTAAGAAGTATTTGCGGTACTATAAAAGTTAGTACAAGGAAGGAGATGACACAATGAAGGCAACACAATATATTTTAAGTCCGGACGTCGCCCTTCGATCATGGAAATTGCTTCCCCGTGCTTATTATATAAAAGGACATCGGCATGCAACGTTGCTGACCCCAGCAGAATTTATGCTATTGTTCCAATGCGACGGTAAGCATGAGTTGGAGAACAGCGAGGAGCTGCAAAAATTGATAAAATGGGGACTATGCATTCCTTGTGAGTATGGTGCGGTGCTGGCTGATTGGCAGAAAACTTTGCTTTGCGAAAACAGATATTTCCCGGCTATGAATTGGGAAATTACGGGAAAGTGCAACTACAGCTGCCTTCATTGCTTCAATGCGGCGAATAATTTGCCACTTCAAGAAGAATTCTCTTGGGACGATTGCGTTCAGCTGATGAACGAGGCACAGGCGTGCGGCATAAATGCTTTCACCATCACCGGAGGCGAACCCATGCTTCACCCTCATTTTATGGAAATTTTAAAGGGCATTCATCAGCGAGGTATGTATGTTGAGGAGCTAAACACTAACGGAAGCTTTATAACAGAGGCTGTGCTTGATGAGATGAAAGCCTTCGGATGTATGCCGCTGATGAAAATATCCTTTGACGGACTAGGGCATCATGACTGGCTTAGAGGACAGAAGGGGGCAGAAGAAAAAACCCTTGCCGCCATACGTTTGTGTGTCGAAAAGGGGTTCCGCGTGAAAGCGCAGACTAATGTGCATCGCCTTAATATTGATTCCGTACTGCCTACCGCTGAGATGCTTGAAGATATGGGTGTAAGCGAAATGCGAATAATACGCACCACTGAATCTCCCCGTTGGATTAAAAACAGCAAGGAACTTTGTGAGGGCGATGCGTGCCTCACTTTTCAGGAATACTATGACGCCATGCTGAATTTTACAAGCGAATATGTCAAAAAACCACACCATATGCTTGTCTTCGTGTGGCAGTTTTTAAACATTTTTCCCATATCTAAGCGGTACGACTACCGTCCCGTTGCCTGTTCTGAGGGTGAATATCATGATTCTCAGCCGGTCTGCCATAGTAACCGCAGTATGGTTGGCGTGACGGCATCGGGCGAACTGGTGCCATGCCTGCAACTATCAGGGCATTATGACAAAAATGGGATTCGCCTTGGTAATGTAAAGGAGAAGAAGCTGAAAGATTTGTTGTCTAGTGGAGCGTATCTGGACACTGTCTGCACATGTGTAGGTCAGCTTGCGGAGCATAACCAGAAGTGCCAAAGCTGCCGTTTTTGGAAGCTTTGCACTGGCGGCTGCCGTGCAATAGGTTTTGCCCTGACTGATGACTACTTTGGCGAAGATAAAGCAAAGTGCGTTTATTTTAGTGGCGGTTATATTGAGAAGACCGATTCTGCTTTTTCAGACAGCGGTTATCTTCCTATAAAAAGCATTAAAGTTGGTAAATAAAAAAACATGAAGTTTTGACTAATTCGTCATAAATTGAAGTCTTTACAATAAAAGTAAGGTTTAGATAATGCTCCTAGAAATTAATTTTGAAGGGAGTTTTATTTATGGCTACGGTTCACTATTAGACACTTACCATATATAGTAATCTTTCAGCGCTTATTCTTGCGTGCTATCACTTGTTGTGGTAGTATTGCGTTAGAAATGTTATAAAGAGTGATATAAAGATAAACTTGCTATTTTCCAATGTGCAGGAAAGTTTGAGAGGTGATTAAATGAGTAAAATATTAGGCTCATGGAGTGGTATGCGAAAATACCTTGAACAAGAAATGCTTGCTGAAGGTCTACGCGGACGAATTCGCTATAATTGTACTACCTATGTTGGAATGGATGGGTGTCGCATTTTTGAAATTTACATTGATAATAAACTTATGAAGCAATTTTCGTGGGAAACAGTTAACACCTATTTTATTGAAAATGGATATAAGAAAAATCTTAATCCTGTGGGCATTAAGGAATATTGGGATGAGTTTTGGTCACTTATGGATACTATTCCCATGAAATCTCGAATGGAATATACAGACAGTGAATTTTGTGATTCACTTGAAAAATATCGAAATCAAAGTATAAAAGATAGTATAAATTCTGAAAACACAATCGAAAGAATGTTTGCCATTTTAGATAGGCGAATTGGTAAAAGAACTCTTTCAGATATAAAAGATTCTTTAGATAACCAACCAGAATGGCTTCAAATATTTTATCGTTTAAGATTGGAATCAGAGGGTATCTAAAAGTGGTTCAAAAAAACTTACAGTTATTAATTTCAATTTTGTTGCTGATGCGGAGGTGTTTGTGTTATGAAAACAAATATTGAACAATTGCTCAGAAATCCTGATATAAATCCATCAAGTGAAGTTATTTCAAATGCACTTGGAGAATCGAGCAACGTCTATACAGAGTTTATCAACGAACTTTCAAGGCATGACATTGATTTGGAATGGCGTTATTATAATGATGGTAAGGCGTGGCTGGCAAAGGGACTTTTCAAGTGGACCGGCGTTCGAGGTGGTCAAAAGGAAAAAACTATTTTTTGGATATCAATATGGGACGGTTTTTTTAAGGTGACTATTTATATTCCCGAAAAATCTCGTGCAGATGTATTGAGCCTTCCTCTTGACGATGAGGTTAAACTAATTATATCGGCTTCACAACAAATGGGAAAACTAAAATATTTTCCTATTGTTTTCGATTTGTATTCGAATGAAATGTTTGAGGTGGTTTTCTTGCTTGCTGATTTTAAGAAAAGCATAAAATAGGCTGTGAAAATAAAATACTCTTTTATATAAAGGTTCTGATATAATAAATATAAATAGTTATTTGTACTAACGATTGGTCAATTTTCTGTGTTAGAATCAATTAATTTGGAGGTAACTAAGATGAAAAGAACTGTAAAAGATACGATTAGAGGTTTTAGAACTAAAGATGGAGCAGGCGTAAACTTAGTCAGGGTTTTAGGAAATAATACAGTTGATATGTATGATCCTATTTTGATGTTAGACTCTTTTGATAGCAGTAATCCAGAGGAATATATAGCAGGATTTCCAATGCATCCGCATAGAGGGATAGAAACTGTAAGTCTTATATCTACGGGAAACATGGTTCATAAAGATAGCCTCGGTAATGAAGATGCAATAACAGATGGAGAAGTGCAGTGGATGACAGCAGGCTCAGGGATATTGCATGAAGAAAAATTACCAGCATCGGATAGGCTACTTGGAGTACAGCTGTGGCTAAATATGCCAAGTAAAGATAAAATGGCTTCTCCAGAATACCACAGTATAAAGAAAGATAAAATAGAAGAAATTCCTATAGAAGGTGGAATTTTAAGACTGATAAGTGGACAATACAAAGAACATAAAGGTTTTGAAGGAAAATATTCTCCACTTGACTATTACCATATCCATTTAAAAGCAAATAATAAATTTACAATAGAGATGGAAATGAATAAATCAGTATTATTGTTCTTATTATTGGGAGATGCAAAAGTATCAGAGGAAATTATAAGTGAGAAAACCGCCGTGAAACTTTCAGATGGAACATCAGTGGATATAGAAGCGCTTGATGAAGACATACAAATATTATTTATAAGTTCAAATAAACTAGGCGAACCTATATCTTGGGGCGGTCCAATCGTAATGAACACAAAAGAAGAATTAGAGTTAGCGTTTAGTGAACTAAGAGATGGTAGTTTCTTAAAAGAAAAAATAGATTATATATAGCAATTAAAATTATATTTAAGGAGAATAATATGGATACTTCAAATATAATACTCAGTATGTTATCCCCTATTTTGGGGATGATAATACCACTTGCTTTTTTTCTGGCTATCCCAATGCTTTTAATTTCTTTAATTTATTATTCACGCCGTAAGAAATTTAAGAAATCTTCATATAAGGATGTGACAGGGAAGCGGTTCTTTGAAACTATAAACAATAAAGGCAATAATGGAGAATTTTTGATTTTTTATGCACTGGAAAATATGGGTAGACCTGTTAAAATACTGGCTAATCTTTATATACCAAAAGATGACGGCTCAACTACCGAGATTGATCTTCTGCTTATAGATACAACGGGTATTTACGTTATTGAGTCAAAAAATTACAGTGGCTGGATTTTTGGGGATGAGAAAAGTAAGAACTGGACCCAGTGTCTGCCTGGTGGTAACAAAAGCAGGTTCTATAACCCTATATGGCAAAATAATGCTCACATTTCAGCTCTTTGCAAGCTTTTAAAAGAGATCAATAAGGAGTATATGTTTTCATATATAGTATTTAGTGAAAGGTGTGAATTGAAGAAGATTCCATTCTCATCAGAACACATGAAAATACTAAAAAGAAATCAGCTTGTAAGCAAAATAAAAGAAGATTTTGAATACAAGGATATAGTTTTTTCTGAAGAACAAGTAATAAATATATATGAAATACTAAAAAAATATATATTGGCAGAAAATGGAATAAAGGAAAAGCATATAAATAACATTAAAAAAAGAGGAAATTATTATGACATTAATTAAAATACAGGCACCTAAAATATATGAAGAAATTGAGTCTTTTAAAAAAAGCTTTAATATTTATTTAGAAGAAGAGTATCCTATATACGATTCTTTAGTGAGCAATGAAGAGTATGGGCGTGAAGTTTTCAATAAAATAGAATGTAATCGATGCAAGTTCGAAAACATTATATTTCAGGAGTGCTCCTTTAAAAATACTACTTTTCAAGATATTATTTTTGAGTCTTGTGATTTTTCAAATGGTAATTTTGAAGGAGCCTATTTTAAACGATGTCTGTTTGTATCCTGTAAGGGTATCGGAACTTATTTACAGAAAACAACTTTCAAGCAAGTGCTATTTAAGAACTCTAATTTTCGATATGCTTATTTTGATGAGGCTAATTTCAAAGAAGTATGGTTTGAAGATGTAGATCTAAGTGAGGCTTCTTTAAGCCAATGCAAATTAGAAAAAGTCAAGTTTACACAAACTAAATTGATTAAAAATAATTTTTTTAAAACACCCCTAAAAGGTATTGATTTCTCAAATAATGAATTTATGGCGCCCACAGTATCAGAACCACCTGTTGAATTAAGAGGGTTGATGGTTGATCGATTCCAGGCAGCAGAGTTAGCAAAACTGATGGGGATTTTCATTGTGGATTTATAAGCTCAAACCTCTGGTCAATCTTCTTTTCACCCCACTTACACATTAACTCAAGAATTGGGAATAAAGAAAGTCCATAAAATAATTCTTGACTGAGCGTTCTAGAAATGGTATTGTATATTTTACAAGGAGAAAATTATATGGGACGAAGTAAAGAATTTGAAGAAAATGTAGTTTTACAGAAAGCAATGGAATTGTTCTGGAAGCAAGGATATGAAAAAACCTCCATGAGTGATCTTGTGAAGCATATGGGTATTCATAGAAAAAGTATATATGATACATTTGGAGATAAGCATTCGCTATATTTAAAAGTAATTGAGCGTTATGGTGAACTTAGTACAACCCAATTCATGTCTGAAACACTTAGAGCAAAAACATCATATCAAGCAATACAATATATTTTTGACTATATTATTGAGGGCAATGAGGATAAGCATTATGGTTGCCTTTTTGTGAATGCTACTACCGAGTTAGGACCTTGGGATCAAGATGTAATGAAGAAAATTGAAAATTCATTTAGCCATGCAGAAAGCTTTATTGCAGAACTTATAAAGAAAGGTCAAGAAAATGGGGAGTTTACAAAAGAATATGATAATGAACTTTTAGGAGAAGTTTTACACAATACTCTTTTAGGTTTACGTGTGCTTGTAAAAACATCAGCAAGTAAAGAAAAAATGTATAAAATTTCCAAATTTTTTCTCGATTTAATAACTGAATAAATTTTTTTACACTAATTAGAACGCTCGTTCTAGAAAAATAAATTAAAAAAATGATCTAATCAATTTAAATAATCAAAGAGAGGTAGAAAAATGAAGATAAATATTCCGATAGAGGAAACCATAAAAAAAAGAGTTAGCACAAGAACTTATGAATCAAAAAAACTTTCTGTATATGATAGAGAACAATTAATGAAAGAGATAAGCCAGTTAACGAATCCATTTGGAGAAAATATTCGAGTTCATCTTATTGAAAAAGACGCAGTGTCAAATGGAGAAAAGCTAGGTACCTACGGAGTGATAAAAGGGGCTAGTACGTTTTTAGGTGTAACGACTGATAAAACAGAGTTTGCTCTTGTGGCAGCTGGCTATCAGTTTGAAAATCTTGTGCTGATTGCCACTAACATGGGTCTTTCCACAGTATGGCTTGCTGCTACTTTCAGTAGAGAACAATTCGAAAAAGCGATGAACATACAAAAAGATGAATTATTTCCAGCGATTTCACCAATTGGATACGCAACTGGTAAAAGGAGCCTTACGGAAAGTCTTATGAGAAAAACAATGAAATCGGATAAACGGAAACTATGGGAGGAAATTTTTTTCCAGGATTCTTTTGGGAATCCACTTTCACGCAAAGATGCAAATGAATATACAAATCCATTGGAAATGCTTCGATTAGCGCCTTCTGCTACAAATGCTCAGCCATGGAGAGTAGTAAAAAAACAAGACTTTTATCATTTTTTTGAGACACACAAAAGCAATGCAAGTGAAGATGATAAAATGATTAAAAAAGTCGATGTTGGAATTGCTTTGAGCCATTTTCATCAGACCGCTTTAGAAAATGGACTAAAAGGAAATTTTGAAAAATTGGAAAATATAAAAATAGATATTCCAGAGAATACAAATTATATAATATCATGGAAGATAGAGTAGTTAAATATTTATAGTAATTTTTCAGCGCTTCTTCTTGCGTTCTATCGCTTGTGGTGCTAGTATGGTGTTAAAATGAATAGTAATGGAACAAAAGCGACATTACAGGATTTGTTGCGTATAGATGAGAGGCTGCATCATGTAAAGGAGGAATCGTTATGAATAAAATAACTCCAAATCTATGGTTTAAGGGGAACGCTGAGGAAGCCGTGGAATATTATCTATCTATTTTTCCTGATGGGAAAATAATCACCAAATCATACTATCCAAATGAAGGCCTTCTCGATTTTCAAAAGCCTTTTGCTGGAAAAGTATTAGCTATTTATTTCGAATTATTTGAACAACAATATACCGCAATTAATGCAGGTGATGAATTTTCCTTTAACGAGGCTATTTCATTTAACATTGCCTGTAAAGACCAACAGGAAATTGATTACTATTGGAACTCACTTACAAAAAACGGCGGGCAAGAAAGCGTTTGTGGTTGGTGTAAAGATAAATATGGCTTGTCTTGGCAAATTAATCCAGATAACATAGAAGATTTGATGCTAATACCTGGTGCATGGGAGAGATTGTTGAAGATGAATAAGATTATTATTGAAGAATTGAAATAAATTCAAAATCTAAGGAGGGTATGAAATGTTTGATACTTTTGACAAAAAAGTCATTAATTTGGTTAAAGATGGGGATTTCAATAATGATATTTTTGCAAATGAGGTAGTTTGGACTTATTCTATTGCATTATTAGCTCTTAATAATAGTAAAATTTATGAGAAGTTGACTGGATTAAAATATATTGATACACATAATATTTTTCTAGAGGCGCAACCTAAAACAATATATAGTGGTTTAGAAGGAAATTCAGTTATTGATTTAGTTGCTGGAGCAGTAGCCATAAGAGATAGAACTGTATCAGGAATTGAATTACTTAATCATGAAAAACGTGAAGTATGTTTCCTTGAAGCTAAGTACAATTCTGATTTGAGTGTAAAGACAAGTTATTGTGTAATACGAAATCAAATGGATAGAGTTTTGGAGAATTTATTGACATTTCGTGGAGATAATATAGAGACAACAAAGGTTGTTTTTTCTTTACTGACACCGAGAATATATAAGGATGTTTATGGATCAAGAATATATTCATATAAATTTGAAGAGTACTCTAAATTGTTAAATTCTAAAAATGATGTATTAGCTAAAAAAATAGAATTACCTTCGGATTTTCAACCTAATAGAATAGAAAATCATTCATATGAAATAGAAAAATCATTAAATAAATTAACAATGAATTGGATTACTTTTGAAGATTTAATTGAAATTGAATTTTATGATGTTCTTGAAAATGAACTTTATGATGGGAAACCTCTAGATATAACAAACTATTCTCAAGCGGAGAAAATATGGAATATAATTAGAACAAAAATTCTAAAAGAATGTCAAATTTAACTTTGATAAGAAGTTTATGTATAAAAGAAACCGAAAAAATCAACTTTGTAGGTAGTTGCTCCTTAATAAAAATTATAGGAGCTCCTAGTACAAAGTTTTTTTGTTATTTTTACAGATACTATGGCACCTTTTGTGTCAATTTGATTTTTAATTTCAAGGGTTCCGTGGTGAATATCCGCAACGGCTTTTGCAAAACTTAAACCTAAACCATAGTGATGATTTGTTCTTGAGGTGTCTTCTGTAAAAAATTCTTGTGTTGATTTTTTTAAACTTTCCTCTGTAAAGCCTTTTCCTAAGTCAGCTATATCGAATGTAATGTAAGATTCATTTTCCGAAACATAAAAGTAAATTTGACTATTTGCATCAGAATAGCGAACAGCATTATCAATAATGTTTATAAGTGCTCGTTTTAACAGTTCACTGTCTGCATACATCGTGTCGCATTCAACCTTATTGTTTAGCTTAAACGCTATATTCCTAGTTTTACAAAGCGCTACGGCCTCAGTAGAAACATCATAAAGGAAATCTTTTAAAGAAACTATGTTTTTATCAATTTGTATCGAATTGTTATTCACAACACTCATCAGCAATTCCAAATATTTTTCAATGATATCTGAGCTTGATTGAATGAATGAAATAAGCTCTTTATTCTCTTTAGAAGAGTCATTTTCTGCTAATAATTCAGCATTGCCTTTAATCACAGTCAATGGTGTTTTAATATCATGAGCCAATGCAGAAAGTTGTGATTTCTTTTGCTGTTCAGTATTCCACTGCTCTTTTAGTGAAGCTGATAATGCAAATTTTAACTCATCAATTGTATTTAAAACAGAATTAAATTCTAAAATTTTAGTAGGAGTTATATCAAAATTCAAATCTTGATTTCCTATTTTTTCGGTGGCTGTAATAATTGAATTTAAATTTTGCTTTAATTTTTTACTAAATTTTAAAGCTGTGATAACAGCAAATAAAATGATAAATCCAAAAAGAACAATCAATATGAAAAATTCAGGATAAGGAATAATTTTATGAAGTATTGGATTACTGAAATGTGCAAGCATATCATATTTAATAATAATTATATTGCCGTTGTCTTGTGATATTTCCTTGTAAAAATCATAGTAGGATTTTTTTTCATTTAACAAATATGATTTTGTTTTCTTTATATCATTATCGGTCATATTACTATCAATAATGTCACCATTTACGTCTATAACAAAATAGCTGCAATAAGGTGGCAATACATTTTTATCAAAACATTTAACTAAAGTTTCTTCTAATTGATTTAATTTCACATCCGTATAATTAGCTTGTAAAACAAAACCCGATTGAAAAGAAATAGATACAATTATAATGAATGAAATTATTAAACCTATAATGGAAATTGAAAGTCCAATTAAATGATTTAAGAATAGTCTATAAATCGAAATTGTATTTTTTTTTATTATTTCCATTTATATCCCACCCCCCAAACTGTTTCAATAGGACAATCCATTACTTCATTAAATTTACTCCGAATATTTTTTATGTGGACACGAATAGAGGAAATATCACTTTCAGAATTAAAGTCAAATATTTTCTCCAATATATTTTCAAGTGAAAAAGTCTGTCTTTTATTTCTTGCCAATAGTTCACAAATTTCATATTCACTTTTGGTTAAAAGTATCAGCTTATTTTTGATGGTTACAGTTTTTTCTGACAAATCAAAAACACAATCATTTAAAATTAAACTTTGATGCCTGTCCCTATGTTCTCTACGGATATGTGCATTAATTCTTGCCCTAAGCTCAGATACGCTAAAAGGCTTTTTGATATAATCATCACCACCCGCAGATAAGCCATCTATTACATCTTGTTCCATTGTTTTTGCAGTTAAAAATAATATTGGACAATCAATCATACTCCTATATTCCCTACAAAAAGTTATGCCATCAAGCTTTGGCATCATAATATCCAAAAGAATTAAATCTGTACATTTAAAATCATTTACGCTAACTTCCGTCGCAGAATTCTTTGTTGTAACAATATGTTCATCTCTTGTGAGTGCGGTTTCGATTAACTTACAGATTGCAATATCATCATCAATAACAAGAATATTAGCCATAATATCTCCTAACTGTTAATCTTCAGACTCTCTGCCCTCCCATTTATTAGATAATAGGATAAGAGTTATGAGAAAAAGAAAAGTGAAAATCAAAATAAATATCATACTTTGTATAATACCATTAAACCGAAAAAAATCAATATTCATTAAATTTGATATAAGTAATGTTTCGGAAAATCTTGCAGTGATTCCCCATGGAAGAACAGTCCAAATGCCATCTCCCAATCCTGTTAAAAAGAGTGCAGATAGCAGACCGCCTATAATCCCTAAACCTAAACTGTAACCTTTGCCCACAATAAAACTGATTATATAGTGTAGTAAATATAAAGGGATAACACTAATTGATAAGAGAACAGCAGTTTTAATATAAAACAAGAGTTTAAAAGTTTTGTATCCTAATACGCTAAAACCAATTCCAAAACCAACTAACGCAACTAATGAAGAACAAAAGCCAAATAAAATAAGCCAGATTAGTTTAGTAATATGTGGAACATATTTTGGTGCTGCAGTTGATAAAAGCATTTGAAAATCCCCTGCTTTTTGTTCCGAATCAGCTAAAATTGAAGTGATGATTCCAATTAAAACCGGAAAAGAAACAGATAATATTTGTATATATGCAGACAGTTTATAGAATTCATTCAAAGAAGAAAAAGCATAATACCATACAAAAAGTATAATTCCAATCACCGGTACAATTAAATGAATCAGCAATAGGGGAGAATGACATAATTTATATAAATCTGATTTTAAACTATTATAAAAAAACATTTATTTTACCTCCTTGTGATTAAACCAAAATGTAGTTATAAGCGAGAAGATAAAATATAATGTCACTGTTATCATAATACCTATAAAAATAACAGAGGGGTCATCTAAATGATTTCCTACTTCAAGAGGTAAACCGTTTGGCAAAACTTTAATAATAGGACACATTAATCTTGCGGGAATTGCAAATGGAACATACCAAAATTGTGTTGTAGCAAAAAAAATACCAAATCCCATATTGCAAAACAAACTTAGCATAATTGAAAAAAAAGAACCTATTTTCTCACTGATAAACATAAATAAAGGTATTTGCCAAGCAAAAGTTAAAAATAGAATAGAAGTTGCTATGAAGCTATTCATAAATGACATCGGCACACCAATAGTTGTTCCAACTGTTGATAGAACAATAAAAAATATTAAATTTGTAATAAGTAACAAAATAGTGTTAATTATAAGCTGTGAAATCCATAGTTTTTTTTTGTTAGTTGAAACAGCAAATAATCCATGACGATTATGTTTTTTCTCTGCTGACACAGTAAACGATACAATCATAGAAAGTGTACTCGGTAAGATCAATGTATACCACCAGTTAAATGCACCTTCCATAAAGAAACGTCCACCCATAAGGATAATTACAAGTGCGACTGCAATAAATGGACTTAACCAAAGTAATTTTAGATTAAAACGATGCTTTTGTTTTAGAAATTCAGATTTTAAATAATTAATCATGATAAGCACCTGACTTTCTTACAACTTCCATAAATAGACTTTCCAAATCCTCATTTTTATGGATTGAATCTTCATACCATAGCTTTCCATTAGCTATAATACCAATATCATCTGCTATTTGATCCACCTCAGACAATATATGGCTTGATAAAATAACGGTGATGCCTTTTTGTGGAAATGACAGAATAAGTTCTCTTAAATCTTGAATGCCAATAGGGTCAAGTCCATTTGTTGGTTCATCAAGGATTAACAGAGTTGGATTGTTTAAAAGCGCCATAGCAATACCCAGTCTCTGCTTCATACCCATTGAAAATTGTTTTGTTTTTTTCTTACCTGTATTTGTAAGTTCTACAATTTCAAGAACTTCGTTTATTCTGCTGTTTGGTAAATTATATAATAATGCTCTAACTTTTAGATTCTCAAATGCTGTTAAATTTTCATAAATAGGTGGAGATTCAATTAAAGCACCAATATTTGCTAAATCGTTTCTACTCCAATGCTTACCATTAAAATAAATTTCACCCGATGACGGAGTTATCATACCTGTTATCATTTTGAGTAATGTAGATTTTCCTGCACCATTAGGACCCAGTAAGCCATAAATACTATTTTTTCTAACGGTAATGGATATATTATCATTCGCTTTTTGTTTCTTGAAGTTTTTGCATAAATCTTTTGTAGTTAATATATTTTCCATTTTAATATCCTCTTTTCTTTTTGGTAATACAAGCATAAAAGATATTTATAAAGAAAGTATAAAGATGCTTAATTCTGTATAGCGGATATTTGTTTGATATTTTGGACAATTTATGTTAATCTAAGTGTAAATTTAATAAAGTGAGGTATAAAAACGTGATGAAAAGATTAATTATTATTTTAGCTAGTTTAGTTTTTGGGATATCAACTATTGTTTGTAGCGCACAGGAATCTCAAAATAAACCTAATCGTGAACTTCTTTATCAAGTATCAACGATAAATGCACTATTAGAAGGCTCTTATGATGGACAGGTGTCTATTAAAGACCTAAAAAACTATGGAGATATTGGCATTGGTACATTTGCACAACTAGATGGGGAAATGATTGTACTAGATGGAAATGTGTATAGAGCAAAGTATGATGGAACCGTGGAGAAGGTTGATGATAAGCAAAGTACGCCTTTTGCTTCAGTAACTTATTTTGATGGGGATGAAAAAAAGGAAAATGTCAAATTTTCTGATTACAAAAGCCTTCAAACAATTATGGATACTGCGATTAAAAATCCAAATCTATTCTACACTTTTAAAATAACAGGAGAATTTTCATATGTGAAAGTCAGATCTGTACCTCCGCAACAAAAACCGTATCGTCCACTGGCAGAAGTAACAAAAAAACAACCGATATTTGAGTATGAAAATGTTAGAGGAACGCTTGTAGGTTTTTGGTGTCCTTCATACGTTAACGGTATAAATGTGCCGGGATATCATCTTCATTTTATTAGTGATGACAAAATCAAGGGTGGACATTTACTAGAGGTTAAATCCCAAAATGCTACAATTTTAGTAGATCAGACCCCTTCTTTTCAAATGACGCTACCTGAAAATAGTGACTTTGGGAAAATAGATTTAGAAAAGGATAAAACTGAAGAATTAGAGCATGTGGAAAGATAGCATAATACAGTAGAGGTGAATTAGGTGAAAGAGATATATTTGCAAAATTATCTTGTTGAAAACTATACGCTTATTGCAATGGTTGTGGGTACAGATTTTGTTGTTTCCATGGAATCAGCGGTAGATATATTTATAAAAAAACGAATGGTTATAAATATGACTCTGCTTTTGATTATTTCAATAGCAGAGTTTTATATGAACTATCTTAAGGATCAAGCGATAATAGGATTGCCACTAATATTAATTGGAATAATCTATTACTCTCTAAAACCTTTAGTTATGGCTATAGTCATAAATATGGTAGAACCTAAAAATAAATTAATCTATATTCCCGCAATAGTGAATTTTCTTTTTTACTGTTGGGCATTTTTAAAAAACAATGTATTTTATTTTGGAGCTGATGGAAATCTAGCGCTTGGATTTTTTGGATATGCTTTTATTGTTACGGACTGGGTATACTGGATTATATTCCTTCTTATACTGAATCTGAAATTTTACAGAAAAAAAGATATAAACCATCTTGAAGCTTTCTTCTGTATCGCATGGTTAATGACCGCAAATATTATGGAATCCATAGGAGTTAGACCTGGAATATTGAACGAAACTTATGCTGTAGCATTTTTGTTTTATTACCTTGTAATACATGTATATATATCGCAGCAGGTAAATGAGGAAAAAGAAATAAAACTTAGGGAACAAAGAGTATCACTTATGCTTTCACAGATACAGCCTCACTTTTTATACAATACATTAAATACTATAACTGCACTTTGCAGGGCAAATCCAAAGCTTGCAGAGGAAACCACTATAAAATTTTCCGGATATCTTAGGGAAAATATGTACAGCATGGGCGAAAATGATACCAATCCTTTTTCTCAGGAGTTAGCGCATACAAATATTTATCTTGATATAGAAAAACTGAGATTTGGAGATAGAGTAAAGGTAGAATATGATATACAATCCGATGATTTTAATATGCCAACGCTTACTTTGCAGCCAATTGTGGAAAATGCAGTAAAGCATGGAATCTGCAAAAGGCTTGAGGGTGGAACGATAAAGATTTCTACAGAAAAAAAGGGTAAGGATCATATCATAACTATTGAAGATAATGGAATAGGTTTTGAAATAGACAAAGCATTAAATGATGGAAGGCTTCATGTGGGCATACATAATGTAAAAGAAAGACTAAAAAGTATGGTTAGGGCAGAAATGGAAATTATAAGTTTTATAGGACTTGGAACAACTGTAAGAATTATTATTCCTGGAGAAAGAAAGAATACAAGATTGGAGAGTGGTGAAAGACGTGAAATACTTAGTATTGGACGATGAGATAATTGCAGCAGAATACCTTGCTACATTAATACGTGAAGTTGATGAAAAAGCAGAAGTTGTAACAGAAATTAACCCGATTAAGTCACTAGAGCTTGCTAAGCAGCAGTTTCATGTGTGCTTTATTGATATACAAATGCCGGGCTTAAATGGCATAGAGTTTGCAAATGAGCTTAAGCAATTGTATCCTAAGACGAACTTTATATTTGTGACTGGCTACTGTGATTATATGGGAGATGCTTTTAGACTTGATGCAAGTGATTATATAATGAAGCCAGCTAATGTGGAACAGATACGTCATGCCCTTGAAAATCTTAGATATTCATCTCAGGAAAGTTCAGTAGGGGAAGAAAAGCAGAGGATACAGATAACTTGTTTTGGAAATTTTGATATTCTTATAGATGGAAAGCCTGTAAAATTTAAATTTGACAAGACAAAAGAACTTCTTGCATATCTTGTTCACAGAAAAGGCGCAAGATGTACGTCAAAGGAAGTAATTGCAAATCTATGGGAAGAAGAAGGGCATGATTCTTATTATAGGATGCTCAAAAAAGACTTGCAGGATGTGCTGAATAACTTTGGATGTGGAAAAATAATGTATAGCGAAAGAGGCCAGATTGGACTGTCAAACTTAGAATGTATTCAGTGTGACTATTTTAAATGGGTAGAAAATACGGCGGAGGGAAGAAAGCTCTACCATGGAGAATATATGGCGCAATATTCTTGGGCGGAAGAAATTAATGCGTTTATCGAAATGGATAAATATCAAAAATAAATATTAAAAAATCGAATAATATTTATATTCATTGACACTTCCTTGACATTTCTTTGACACTTTATTGACAGATGAAATGTTATACTAAAACTGTAATTTTGTAAATTATCGTATTTTTGGAGGTGTTTTTATGATTGAAAAGAACAAAATGGTCAGATTGCCTAACAAAATGGAAGCTCTTATTCCGATTGTTTTTCTTCTGACAATAATGATTACGAATTATGCACTTGGATGGGGACTAGATCCTCATATTCCGGGAACTCTTTCTTGTGGAGTGGCTATGATTATTGGAAAACTGTGTGGCTACAATTACAAGGAAATGCTTGCGGCAGGACTTGAAGCGGTTAATCAGTCCCTTGAAGCAATAATTATAATTCTTCTTGTGGGATGTCTTATTGGTTCATTTACTGCATGTGGAACTATCCCAGCGGTAGTATATTATGGACTAAAGCTATTTACACCAGCGATATTTCTTCCATTTGTAACAATTCTTTGTGCAGTTGTAGGGATTGCACTTGGTTCAGCATGGACTGTATCAGCAACACTTGGGATTGCCTTTATGGCCATAGGTACAACCATGGGATTAAATCCAGCACTTATTGCAGGAGCTATTCTTTCAGGAGCTTGTTGTGGCGATAAATTTTCACCACTTTCAGACTCAACAAATTTAGCGGCTGGTTCTGCACAGACTGGACTTTTTGATCATGTAGGTGCTATGGTAACTACAACTTTTCCAAGTTTAGTTATGGCAACATGCCTGTTTGCATTTTTCTCATTTTCAAAGGTTCAAACCTATGATCCTACGCTAGCAAATGAGTTATCAGCAGCAATCATTGAACATTATACATACATGAGCCCAATTCTTTTGATTCCTATTTTACTTATTGTCGTAGTAGCAGTAATAAAAATGCCAGCTATTCCTTCAGTAGTACTACTTTCATTAATTGGATGTGCATTTGCGTTAATCTTCCAAGGCGCTGGAATTGCTGACTGCATCAAAATGCTACACTATGGATATTCGGCTGAATCAGGAAATGAACTGTTTGCAAAACTTGTAAACAGAGGTGGTATGAATAGTATGCTTTGGACTAACAATCTTGTAATAGTTGCAGTTGCTTTTGGTGGCATACTTCAGAAAATTGGTTCAGTAGAATCACTTCTTGGGGGACTGATCAAAAAAGTTAAGACTCCATTCCAGTTAGTGGTTGTTACTATTGCAACTTCAATGTTCTGTATTACAACTATGTGTGACCAGTATTTAGGCTTAATAATTCCTGCATCAATGTATAAGGATAACTTTGACGAAATGGGACTAGGCAGAAATATGCTGTCAAGAACACTTGAAGACGGTGGAACTTTATGGTCACCACTTATTCCTTGGTCATCTTGTGGGGCATATCATGCAGCAGTACTTGGAGTTCCAACACTTTCATACCTACCATATTGCTTTATGAATATAATAAACCCTATTTATGCCATAGCTACTGTAAGCTGGGGTGGAAATATTTTATATGCTGATGGCTCAAGAACTAATATGTTTGGTAAACTAAAAAAAGGTCGTGGACCAGCTGGTGCACCTGAAGAAGCATATGAAAAGGCTATGAAAGCTCTTGCAGAAATAAGAAATGCTGAGGCATATAATAGCCAACAGAAAAAATCTAGCTAATACTATCTAATAATAAGAAAGGATATAATATGGAATATTATGGAATCATGCCAGAGAGAAAACTGTGGGTAAAGGTAGCTGTTATAATATTTGGAGTCTATACAGTATATAACTCTGCTGTAAATCATAATTTGTTTTACCTACCATTTGGAATTATCATGATTCTTGCCACTTTTTCTGACAGAAAACATGTAATTTCACAAGAAGGTGTGGATATTCTGTATACTGTATGTGGATCGAAGTTTCATAACATGTGGAACTGGAGTGAAATAAACACGATTCATACAGATTCAATCAAATCTAGACCAAATGTGGAAATGCATATTGGTAAGGATGTGATATCTAGAAGATTTATTTTATCAAAAGCTGATGCTGACCGAGCGATAGCAATTGCAAAGAAAATGAATTCAAAGATATATATAGCAGAAATGAATAAAAAATAGTAAATAATAATTAAAACAATAGATAATAAGCGTATAATTTTGAAAGTGCCTGAAGTTTTGAATCAGGCACTTTTTAGTATTATTGACTTGACATTATGAAGTGGTTACTGTAAATTATTTATTGTAGAATATCAACAAAAATAACATATTATAGAAATAAAAATAAAAGAAGAAAGGGATTTATTTGTGCAAAATGTACAAGTAGAAGGGAAGCTATTATGTCAATTGTTACTGAAAGAGTTATGAAGTTGCAAAAGCTTATGAAAGATAAGGGGATTGATATTTATGTTGTACCAACCGCGGACTTTCATCAGAGTGAATATGTTGGCGAATATTTTAAAGCTAGAAAATTTATAACAGGATTTACTGGATCTGCAGGGACTGCGGTAATTACGCAGACTGAGGCTGGATTGTGGACGGATGGACGCTACTTTATTCAAGCAGCTGAACAGCTTGAGGGATCTCCAGTTTGCTTATTTAAGATGGGAGAGCCTGGCGTTTTAGATATACCTGAATATTTAGCTCAAAAACTTCCAGAAGGCGGCACGCTTGCATTTGATGGTCGCGTGGTTTCTATGGGAGAAGGCGAAGAATATGAGGCAATTGTAGCAGATAAGCAAGGACAAATCCATTACGAAGAAGATTTGATTGATCAGATATGGACAGACCGTCCAGCGCTTAGCGAAGAGAAGACATTTGCATTAGAAGAAAAATATACTGGAGCATCTGTAGTTTCAAAGCTTGAACGTATCCGTAAAGAGATGAAAAAATACCATGCTACATCACATGTACTTACAACTATAGATGATATTTGCTGGACTTTAAATATCAGAGGTAATGATATTGAATTTTTCCCACTAGTATTATCTTATGCAATTATCACTATGGATAAGATGCATGTATATATAAATGAAAATAAACTGTCAATTGAGATGAAAGAAAATCTTCAAAAAGATGGAATTGTATTCCACGAGTATAATGATATATATGAAGATATTAAGAAAATTGATGCTAATGAAAAATTACTTATTGATCCTGCTAAAATCAATTACTCAATATATAGCAATATTCCAGCTTCAGTAAAAAAAGTAGAAGGAAGAAACCCAGCTATTTTATTTAAAGCGATGAAGAATGAGACAGAAATTGCAAATATAAGAAAAGCAGAGATTAAGGACAGTATTTGTCATATAAAATTTATGAAATGGGTTAAAGAAAACTATGACAAAATAGAAATTACAGAATTAAGTGCTTCTAAAAAATTGGATGAACTTAGAGAAATGCAGGAAAATTATATTCGTCCAAGCTTTGCACCAATTTGTGCTTATGGAGAACACAGTGCGCTTTGCCATTATGAATCAAGCCCAGAGACAGATGTTCAATTAAAAGAAGGAAACTTCTTCTTGACTGATACAGGTGCTGGATTTATGGAAGGCTCTACAGATATTACTAGAACTTATGCACTTGGTGAACTTTCAAAAGAAAGAAAAGAACATTTCACATTGGTGGCTATAAGTAATTTACAGCTAGCAAATGCGAAGTTCTTGTATGGATCAACAGGAATGGTACTAGATATTCTTGCAAGAAAACCATTCTGGGATAGAAACTTAAACTTTAATCATGGAACAGGACATGGAATAGGATATTTATTAAATATTCATGAAGGTCCTACTGGATTCCGCTGGAAACACAGAGCTGGAGAAGGACATCCTTTAGAAGAAGGAATGGTACTTACGGATGAGCCAGGAATCTATATAGAAGGTTCACATGGTATAAGATTAGAAAATGAACTACTAGTGTGCAAAGGCGAGGAAAATGAGTATGGCCAGTTCATGTATATGGAAACTATTACTTACATTCCATTTGACCTCGATGCAATTGTGCCAGAGATAATGACCGCAGAAGATAAGAAATTGCTTAATGAATATCATACAATGGTATATGAGCGTATGTCACCATATTTAGAAGCTGATGAAAAAGAGTGGCTGAAAAAATATACAAGAGCAATCTAAAAAATATAAATCCTAAATTATTTAACGCTTTTAAAAAAGTGTTTTAAAAAATAATTTAGGATTTTTTTGGTATTATTGACTTTTTAGAAATTTTGACTAAAGTAAGCTTAACTATTTAAGGTACAAATATCTATAAATGTACGTATTGAAGGAGATAAGTATTTGTCTTTGTGGTAGATTAAATGAATTTTTCTATTAACAGAAACGTCGCGTACATTTAGTATTTTTAAATCAATATTTTTTATTTCATTACTAATCATATATTTTGATACAACTGTGATTCCTTTACCTTTTATAACTAGGTTTTTTATATTATCAATATTGGAACAAATCCATTTTCGCTGAATTTTAAAACCATGGTCAACAAATATTTGTTCATATTGATTTCTAGCAATACTTCCTTCTTCTCTTGAAATCCAGACTTCTTTTTCTAGGTCTTTTATTTCTACTATATCACAGTTAAATAACTTATGAGTTTTTCCTACAATAACAACTAATTCGTCATGATAAATTGGAGTTTGTATGATTTGTTCACTTTCTACTATTCCCTCAACTACAGCAACATCAAGATGACTATTTAATATCATATCCTCGATAACCGTAGTATTATTAATTATTATATAGGAGTCCAAATTTGGAATTTTTTCTTCTATTTTATCAACC
The DNA here is from genome assembly GCA_041738345.1 of Proteocatella sp. GTDB lineage: Bacteria > Bacillota > Clostridia > Peptostreptococcales > Filifactoraceae > Proteocatella. The sequence continues at coordinate 11,097 of JBGSPX010000033.1, read as the reverse complement.
AAATCATTTAAGAGATAAGTTCCAACGGAAACACTGCCACCTATTCTTAGTTTGGGTTGCTGTCCTTTATTTTGCATCATTAAATCAAGCGAATCAAAAGAATCAACGACATGTCTTGCATAAGGAAGTAAACTTTTTCCATCATCAGTTAAATATAATTTTTGATTTAGCCGTTCAAATAATTTTATATTATACCTCTTTTCTAATTCCTGTATTGCCTGAGAAATTGAGGATTGGGATATAAAAAGATGTTCAGACGCTTTCCTCATAGTTTTGTATTCAACAACAGAAATAAATATTTTCAGATGTCTAATTGTCATAGGTACATCCTTTCAGTATATTTTTATGTTTATACTAACATATACAATATAGTTCCTACAACCCCACTACCAAATATAATTGATATTGCATTAGCTTTATATTTTCTCAGAATATAAAGGCAGGAAATGAATAAACCTAGTTCTATTACATGAATATTTTTTAATAAAATACTGCCTTCGTGTGATCCAAAGAGACCTAACATAAGAATAGACATACCAGCGCCTGCAATTAAAGCCACAACCGCAGGTCTTAATGCAGATAAAACGGTTTGAACTCCTGAAAAATTTCTGTATTTATAATAAAAGAAAGCTAAGGTTAAACATAATATAAAGGCTGGAAGAACAACACCAAGAGTACAAATTAGAGCTCCAGGAACTCCAGATAGCCTTGTTCCTACAAACGTTGCCGCATTAATTGAAATTGGACCAGGAGTCATTTCAGCAATAGTTATTAAGTCTGTAAATTCTGCCATCGTCATCAATTGATGTGTATTTACAATCTGATCTTGTATCAAAGGAATAGCAGCATAACCACCACCTACACTAAAAAGTCCTACTTTTATGAAACTTAAAAATAATTGTAAAATCATGCGGCCACGCTCCTTCTGTATGAATTAACAGACAAATCAATAATACCAACGCTGAGGCAAGCAAGTATGGCAACCATTGCACTTATATTAAATATATATGTTGCAATAAAGCATACCACCATTAGGCCGATATATAGTATTTTTTTTGTTTTTACTACATTTTGAGTGAGATTTATTACTACATCAAAAATCACCGCGGCAACACCAGCTCTCATAACCTGCAAAGCTATTGCAATTACTTCATTCTCTCTAAATTGAGTATAAAAAACTGATATAATAGATATTATTATCATAGGAGGAATTGAGGTTCCAATTACAGCGACTAAAGAACCTAATACGCCATGCATTCTATAGCCTAAAATCACAGATGCATTTATAGGGATAGGGCCAGGTGAAGATTGTGCAATAGCTGTTATGTCAAGCATTTCATCTTCTTTTAACCAGTTTAACTCTTCTACAAACTTTTTCTTCATTAAAGATACAATTACAAAGCCTCCTCCAAATGTAAAAGCACTAAGCATGAACGTAGATTTAAATAATTGCCATAATATAGGTAGAGATAATTTTTTCTTTTCCATTTTTTTCTCCTTAATTTTTATTGTATGTTCATTATATAACTTATAGTATGATTAGTATAATATATAGATACTATCAAACTGATAATAAAAAAATATCACTTTGAATTAAAATACTGCTATTTAGGGTAATGATATTTTAATAGTAAGGTAAGTCTGATATAATTAAGTGATATTTTCATTTAAATAATATGTAGGAGGATATGAATGGCTAATTTTAAAAATAAAATAGCACCAATTGTATTGATTTTAATAGGAAGCTTTATCTGTGCATTATCATTTAATTTATTTGTAATACCTAATCAATTATTAAGTGGTGGAGTAAGTGGTATTTCATTAATAATTAACTATATAACTGGAATTAAACCAGGTTTACTTGTGATGATAATAAATATACCAATATTTCTTTTAGGTTATAAATATATAGATAGGGAATTTATAATATATAGTTTAATTGGGATGATATCCTTTTCTATTTTTTTAGACCTTTTAACTATAGTTAGAGGCACGCTTATTTTAGATGAAACAATCCTATATTGTGTTTTCGGGGGGATATTTAATGGTATAGGCGCAGGGATAATATTTAGATCAAGAGGCTCTCAAGGAGGAACAGATATTATTTCTGTAATTATAAAAAAATACTATTCTATGAATATTGGAACCACATTATTAGCGATAAATATTTTAATTGTACTAACTTCGATTTTTATTTTTAAAGATGTATCAAAAGCAATGTATACTTTAATTATGATGTTTGTAAGCTCAATGACAATGGATAAAGTTGTGCAAGGATTTGATATAAGAAAATCAATTATGGTTGTGACAAAGCACCATGAATTAGTTGGAAAAGGTATCATTGGTGAATTAGGTCGAGGTGTTACCTATTTGTCAGGCGAAGGGGCGTATACGGGAGACAAAAGAAAAATTGTATACTGTATAATAAGTTTAAATCAGCTGGCAAAGATAAAGCAAATAGTTTTGGATATAGACCCAAAAGCGTTTATAACGGTTTCTGATGTAGCAGAGGTTACAGGAAAAGGGTTTAATAAGAAAGGGATATAGTAAAAATTGAATTTAATAAAAAATCATAAAAACACTAATTTTAAAGGAAATTTTTTAGAATATCAGTTTTGTTATAAACTTTAATGAAGAATGCTCTAAGAATTACTAAGCAGCTTTTTGCTAATAAAAATGGAGGAAGCAAATAAAAATGACAAATAATTTTTTTTGGAAATTTACTAAAAGTACTAGAGTTGAAGAGCTTATTTTCAATCCGCTTGTAAAGCATTTTTATAAATTAGGAGTGGATACTTTAGTAAGAGAGAATATACAAAATTCACTGGATGGTAAAATGCCAAAATCTAATGAACCTGTAGAAGTTATTATTGAATTAGGTGAAGTAAGGACATCGGAATTGCCAGGAATAGATGAAATTCGAGATCATATTGAGTCATTAAGTGGTCACAACGAAGAAACTATAGCTACAATCAAACATATGAAAAATAAAATGAAGCTAGAACTAGTACCGTATATTTCATTTGAGGATAGGAATACCAAAGGCCTTAAAGGTGCACAACGAGGTGACAAATATAATGATGGAGATACCTATGGTATTTATGCTTATAAAAAAGGCGTGCATGATGTTGCCAAAAGTGCTGCTGTTGAAAGCATAAGAGGGGGCTCACATGGCGTTGGCAAAATAGCCTCCAATGCGGCTTCTAATATACATTTAATGTATTTTGCAAATTGTGATGAATTAGGAGATCAACACTTTGGGGGAACTATTCAATTAATTGAACACGAATATAAAAATGAAAAATTTCGTGCGACAGGATATTTTACAGATGAAATAAATGGAATATTTTATCCATATAAAAATAATTTTGGAGAAATTTTCAAAAAAGACACACGAGGATTAAAAATTATAATTCCTTTTTTACAAGAAGCGTATACAGACCCCAATAGCATAATTAGAGCCGTGTGCGATAACTTTTTTATGGCTATCTTAAATAATAAATTAGTTGTATATGTTAACTCACAGAGGATAGCTGAAGATACCATTCTAGACATTTTAAAAAATGTGTCTATATATGAAAATCAAAAGATCAGTGAAATGGTTAAGAATTTTACGAATTTATATATGAAGACATATTTGGAAGAATCTATGACTGTTTTAAAGGTTTCTGATCTATCAACAGAATATAGTTTTTTATTTCATTTGCAGTACAATCCTGAAATAAAAAAGGGAAGAGTTGGGATTATTCGAAGAATAGGAATGAAAATAGAAGATTTCAAGGTAAGTGGTCACTCCAAAACATCATTCAATGCTGTTTTAATTCCTATGAGTGATAAGGAGGACGTATTTCTTAAATCTTTAGAGAATGAATCTCATACTAAAATATCAGGAGATTACTTTAAAGATATCGGGTCACAAAGAAATGCGATTCGATTTATTAATAATTTATCTAAGCAAATAGCAGAGCGCATTTCAGAAAAAATAAAAGAAGCAAATCCTACGGATGGAATGATCAATACTGAAGATTTATTATATAGTGTTGAGCATAATTTTAAAAAAATATTAGAAGATCAAGCAGCTACGGTGGAAGTGTCTAAAGGAACGGGAACTCAGAAAATACAATTGGTAAAAAAAGCGGTTAATAGTATAGGAAACTGTAATAAGAAAGTCGAAAAAGAAAAAATAGAAAAAGAGCCTAAAAGAAGAGATCGCAAAGATCAAATAAATCGTCCAAGAGAAAGTTTTGCAATGGCACCAGAATCGGTCAATCGAGTTGTTTTAAAAAACAGTGAGCATATGCTAATTGATTTATCAGAGCAAAAAAATTATACTGGCGAAAAATTTTGTAATATTTTATTGAAAGTAATTGATGGGACGGGAAATGAGAGTTCTGAAACATTAGATTTAGTAAAAAACTATGATCATGTAAGAGATAAAAATACAGATAAAAAAGTAAATATGAGAGGTAACTGCTTAAAAAACGTATCAATTTCATCAGGAAATATTTCCTTAGAAATGAAACTGAAAGCAGAAGCAAACACTTCATTAAAATTCATCTATTTTGTGGAGGTATAGAATGATCTACAATAAAAAAGCAAATTTCCCATACCCACTACTTATCAATAACACAAAAGATTATTTGGAACCAAGGTTTGAATTCGATGTAGAACTAAGTGAAAGTCACAGTGAGTTTATATTAAATATCACTTGTGAGATTAATTCACAATTTATTAAACAAAAAATAAGAAACAAAGAGGCAAGATTACTGCTAATTATTAAATCTATAGACAATCAGTTTTTTGAACTAGATGATGTGGAACATAATACTCAAAAAATTTTAAAATCTAGACTTTCATTGAGCAGTAAAACTACGATTCAGTTGATGATACAAGCCATAAACGAAATCGGATTCACGGATAACCAAGATATAAGTGATTTTTATAAAGAATTTAGTCGAGAAATTGTAGTAGATAAAGGGATGGCGTTAGGTTTTTCAAATATTATTATTTTTGATGGTAGTCAGCGAAATCCATATGATTTGTTTGAAAAGAAAGTTGATGAAACAATAGAGTCTGACATTAAAATAGAACTCACTGATGAAACTATATTGATTGTGTATAAAAATGACGCAATTCAATTTTCGGATTTTCCGCAAAGTCGAAATTTAAATAATCTTTATTTATACACGGGGCTACAAAAAGCGTTGATTATATTTCTTATCCGATTTGCTGAAGAATCAGCAGAAGATGGGGTTGATATACGAGAGATTGATGAGATGCAGTGTTCACCATTAGAAGAAAAATTACTTAGTTTAATGAGATCTAAAAACATCGATAAGTTTGATTTAACCACTATTGATAGTGTGATTTATTCGATTTCAGATGATATTGTAACAAAATATGTTGAAACAGTAAGGGGGTTAAGTAATGAAAATTAAATTACTTAACAAAGGCTATAAGAAGAATCAAGCTTTTTATATTGATTTTCTTGAGGGAAACTTATTTGGAGAGGGCAAGGAATACATTTCTGATGAAGAAGTGATTTTAAATCAAGTACCGGATTTTCCAATTTATATGGGTTCAGGAAGTAGAGAACAAAGAAAGAGTGATTTTATAAAATGCGTTCAAGCTATCGAAAAAAACTTTATATCTTTAAATAGAGAATATATTCTTGATGAATTATTTTGGCATTCCTATTTATGTTTATATAAAAGAGACTATTTACTAAAAATGTATCCAGAAATTAAAGATAGTTATTCAAAATTCACTAACGTTGTTATTAAAAACTTTGATTGGGAAAATTATATATATAAATCTGTTTTGGTAGCTCAATATGTAAATGACTATGCGAAGAAAGATCAATCAGAAAAATACTATCAGCTTATTGCGGAGAACTTAGACGTATTTAATTACATTATAAAATATGAGATTTTTAGAAACGGTCAATTTTTGATCAATATTTTAGATATTATAAAAGAAACTGGAAAAAGTAAAATTTTGAAAGCGAAGATAAAAAATAGGCCAGATCTAGGAAAAGATCCAAGATATGGTAGACGCGTTATATATGAGTTCAACAAAAGTTATCCAGTCATATTGGCACCTATGCTGACCAAGAATGAGTTAGTGCATTATTTTTCAAAATTTCTAGGTTTATATTATCAAGGAACAGAAGAAATCGAAGAGGAAGATGAATGGCTTGAATTTGAGATTGGTGAGGAAAGTTAGTAAAAATATAAAAATGGGAGTGATAAATTTGAAAAAAGAATACGAAAATAAATCTGAGAATAAATATAAAAACGATGCTAAGAATAAAATATTGGAAATAGCACGTGTGGCAGGAAATGGAATTTCAAAAATGTCGGATGCTACAGGGAAAGCTACTACAGCTGTAGTAAAGAATACAACTGATTCTTTTTTGAAGTCAAAGGAAGCAGTATTTCAAGCAATTGACCAAAATTGTGATGGGAAAATAGGTATTGAAGATGTAATTATAATGGGTTTAAATATTCCGGGAATAAGGATTAATAGAGAGGAATTTTTGAGAAAGGAATTATTTAAATATTATCCTAAAGAGATTATCGATGATGCAGTTAAATTTAATCCACTTCATGCGAATATAAAGTCAGAAGATATAGATAGGATTGCAAATGAAATCATTAAATTTGAGCGTAACTGCGTATCTGGTATATCTGCGGCATTATGTTCTCCTGGAGGATTGGCTATGGTGGCAACTATACCAGCTGATATTGCACAGTATTATGGTTATATGCTTCGTGTAATACAGAAATTATTGTATTTATATGGTTTTCCAGAAATAGATTTAAAAGAAAAAGGTGATATCATTGATACAGAAATAATGAATATGCTTATTATTTGTATGGGGGTTATGTATGGTGTTGCTGGTGTAAATAATGCAATTAAAATAATGGCAAAAGCATTAGGGAAAGGTGTCGAGAAGCAATTAATGAATAAAGCTCTGACAAAAGGGACGATTTATCCTATTGTAAAAAGTGTAAGTAGATGGTTTAGTGTAAAGATGACAAAAGAAGTGTTTGCGGGATTTTTCAAAAAATCAATACCGGTCATTGGTGGCGTTATTGGAGGTGGGATTACTTTTTTTGCTTTTAAACCTTGTTGTGATAAGCTGAAATTATGTTTACAGGACACTATGTTAAGTAATCCAAATTATAATGATGCCTATGATTTGGAAATTATTGAAGATGATTGTAATATTATCGATATTGACGTAGTAGAACTATAAAAATATATAATAAGCTTGTTAGCGATCTTATTCCAGATATTATAAAAAGTTATATTATGATGGAGGATATGTTATGGATATTGTACGCGCAAGAGAGTTAATTGCGTTATTATCTGAAGGCTATGATCCTTTAACTGGTGAAATTTTGCCGGATGATCATGTATGCAATCAACCAGATATGATTAGAGCATTTTATGCAATTGTAGATTATACTAAAGATTGTAAAAATTATAATAAGATGAGAAGTAAAAAGAAAAAGAAGGCTTCTTTTCCTCAAAATGCAGGAAAAATATGGAAAAAAGAAGAAGATGAGAAGTTATGCGAAATGTTTGATAGAGATATCTCAAAAAAAGAAATTTGTGATTATTTTAAAAGAACTGAGAGAGGTATATCATCACGCTTAGTTCGCTTAGGTAAAATAAATTATCGTGATGAATTTGAAAAGAGGGAGTAGGAGCCAAAATAATGTTAAAATCAGGACTATATGAACAAGTCATAAATAAAAAATAGATGAAGAGCTTAGAAGTTTAGAGGATAAGTTTTCTCAAACTGCATCTATAGATAAAGCAGAAAGCTCAAAGATTTTGACAAACTATATTGCTGAGATTATTCAAAAAGGATTTGATAATGTTAGTGATAATGGGGGAGCTGTGGAGGCTCAAATTGAGCTTGCAAATAAAATTGTAACCACTATTATAAATGAAACAAGGGAAGCTGATTTTGATACACTTAAAATTTCTGAGCGTGCAGAACAGCTTCTTGCGCTTTTAGACAAGAAAAATAGTGTACTCAGTTTAAATGAAAAGGCTAAGATTACTCGTCCTGAAACTTCTATAGCTCAAAGCAGTCTTTTTACAGGGGCGATTCACGAGCCGCAGATGTTCAGTGAGCTTAAAAAGGAAATTGTATCGGCAAATCGTATTGATATGCTAGTTTCATTTATTAAATGGAGTGGGCTTCGTCTTATTATAGATGAACTTTTGGAGTTTACTAAAAATGGTGGACAGCTTCGTATAATAACGACCTCATATATGGGGGCAACAGATGTTAAAGCCATTGAAGAGCTTCGAAAATTACCAAATACAACAATAAAAGTGAGCTATGATACAAAAAGAACTCGTCTTCACGCTAAAACTTATGTTTTTTATCGTGACACAGGTTTTACTACTGCTTATGTCGGGTCATCTAATCTATCAAATGCAGCAATTTCAAGTGGCCTTGAATGGAATGTAAAGGTTACCAAAAAAGATTTGCCAGAAACCATAGACAAAATCAAAGCTACGTTTGATAGTTATTGGAACTCAACTGAATTTGAGCATTATGTTGAGGATCAAAGAGAACGTCTTGCAAGGGCGTTAAGGGCAGAAAAATATTTTGACAGTAATAATGAAAGTACATATACTTTTGACATTATGCCATATTCATATCAGCAGGAAATTTTGGATAAACTAGAAGCAGAGCGTGAAATTCGTGGATATTATAAAAACTTGGTAGTGGCGGCAACGGGTACTGGAAAAACTGTAGTTTCAGCTTTTGATTACAAAAGGTTTAAAAAGCAAAATTTGGATAAGCCTTGCAGATTGTTGTTTGTTGCACATAGAGAAGAGATTTTAAAGCAGAGTATGTATACTTTTAGAGGAGTACTAAAGGATAATAATTTTGGGGAAATGTTTGTGGGAAATTATAAACCTGAAAGTATAGATAATCTGTTTATTTCGATTCAGACTTTTAACTCACAAGATTTTACGAATAAAACAAGTGATGATTTTTATGATTATATTATAGTAGATGAATTCCATCATGCTGCAGCACCTACTTATCAAAAACTGCTTACCTATTATAAACCAAAGATTCTTTTAGGACTTACAGCTACGCCAGAGCGTATGGATGGTAAAAGTATATTAGAGTATTTCAATAATAGGATTGCAGCTGAAATTAGACTTCCTGAAGCAATTGATAGAAAACTGATTTGTCCGTTTCAATATTTTGGAGTGACTGACAATGTAGATTTGGATGAGCTTAAATGGGTGCGTGGTGGTTATGATAAAGGCGAGCTTTCTAAGATATATACAATGAGCGGCATAGTTGCCAATCGTCGTGCGGATATGGTGATTGCTTCTATTTTAAAATATGTAACGGATATTGATGATGTAAAGGGACTTGGTTTTTGCGTATCTGTGGAACATGCGGAATTTATGGCTCATTATTTTAACAAAAATGGGATAAACGCAATGTTTTTGACAGGAAATTCTAAGGATGAAGAAAGAAAAGCGGCTAAGCAAAATCTTGTTAGTGGTAGGGTGAGGTTTATATTTGTCGTTGACCTTTATAATGAAGGTATGGATATTCCTGAAATTAATACAGTCTTATTTTTGAGACCAACAGAGTCGCTTACAGTATTTTTGCAACAGCTTGGAAGAGGGCTTCGTCTTTCTGAAAATAAGGAATGTCTTACGGTACTTGATTTTATAGGTCAGGCAAATAAAAAATATAATTTTGAAGATAAATTTTCAGCGCTGCTTTCTAATTCTACAAAAAGTTTTCAAAAAGAGCTTAAAGATGGTTTTATTTCTGTGCCAAAAGGTTGTTATATTCAGCTTGAAAAAAAGGCTCAAAAGTATATTTTAGAAAATATCAGAGCTTCTTTTGGAGCAAAGGCAGGACTTGTTTCTAGAATTGCGACTTTTAATGAAGACAGTGGTTTAGAACTTAGCTTGCAGAACTTTTTGGATTATCATCATTTAGATATACGAAATATTTATGCAAGAGATAGTTTTTCTAGGCTTTGTGTTTTGGCAGGTGTAAAAGCGGATTTTTATGAAGAAATGGAAGACATTATGGGAAAGGCTTTTGGAAGATTTGTGCTTGCAGATTCTAGAAGGTTTATTAATTTCATATTGGAAATTTTGACTAATAATAAGGCGATTTTTACAAAAAAAGAGGAAAGAATGCTTCAGATGTTTCAATTTACGATATGGCAAAAAAGTTTTGAAGAGTGCGGTTTTTCATCACTTATGGACGGCGTTAACAAAATAAAGAAATGCCCTGTTTTATGTAATGAACTTATTGAAATTTTAAAATATAACTATAATAAGATAGATTTTTTGGATGAAAGTGTCGATGTTGGATTTGAGTGTCCGTTAGATCTTCACTGTACGTATACAAGAGATCAAATTTTAGTAGGAATGGATTTTCTAAAACCAAGTACTGTTAGAGAAGGTGTCAAATATTTAAGTGATAAAAATGTGGATATTTTCTTTGTGACTCTAAACAAATCGGACAAAGACTATTCGCCTACAACTATGTACAATGATTATTCTATAAATGATGTTTTGTTTCATTGGCAAAGTCAAAGCACGACATCAGATACTTCGGCTACAGGTAGACGTTATATAGGGCATAGAGCGCAAGGTAGCAGAATTTTACTTTTTGTTCGTGAGTTTAAAAATGATAAAGTTTTAGGTACAGCAAGCGCTTATACTTATCTTGGAACTGCTGATTATGTAAGTCATGAGGGCTCAAAACCTATGAATATAACTTGGAAGCTAGAAAAACCAATTCCAGCAAAATTCTTGAAGAAAACGAATAAATTGGTTGTGGGGTAGAAGGATTATATAATAAATAAATTATGAGGTAACTAACAGTTACAAATAAGTTATAAAAAGTTATAAATACAAATTAAGTTTTATAACTTTTAACTTAGAAAATTGTTGACAGCCTCCCATGTTCGTAAAGAGCATGGAGTGATAGGTATAACATTAAATAAACCTATCCAAAATCCTTTGAATTGCTGGAAGTCCCTAAAGCTAGTTAAACTACAACGTAAGGATGAAATA
>JBGSPX010000021.1:0-29283 GCA_041738345.1 Proteocatella sp. | reverse complement strand
AAGAAGCTCTTCGTCATCTACCATATCACATTTGTTTAGGAATACTACGATGTATGGTACTCCAACCTGTCTTGATAGTAGTATATGCTCTCTTGTTTGAGGCATTGGACCATCTGCTGCAGAACAAACTAGGATTGCTCCGTCCATTTGTGCTGCTCCTGTGATCATGTTTTTAACGTAGTCAGCATGGCCTGGGCAGTCAACGTGTGCGTAATGTCTGTTTGGAGTTTCATACTCAACGTGTGCTGTTGAGATAGTGATTCCTCTTTCTCTTTCCTCTGGTGCTTTATCTATGTTTTCAAAGTCTACTGCTTCTCCAAAACCATATCTTGCATGAAGTGTTTTTGTGATTGCTGCTGTTAGTGTAGTTTTACCGTGGTCAACGTGTCCGATTGTTCCAACGTTAACGTGTGGTTTATTTCTTTCGAATTTAGCCTTAGCCATTGTTTTTTCCTCCTCGAAAAATATATATTATTTTGCTATTATTTGCCTACTTCTTCCATTATTTTCTTAGCAATTGATGCTGGAACTTCTTCATAATGGTCAAATAACATTGTGTATGTTGCTCTACCTTGAGTTGAAGATCTTAGGTCTGTAGAATATCCGAACATTTGAGATAGTGGTACCATAGCATGAATTGCTTGTGCTCCACCTATTCTCGCTTCCATTCCTTCAATTCTTCCACGACGAGAGTTTATGTCTCCCATAACGTCTCCCATGTAATCTTCTGGTGTAACAACTTCTATTTTAAATATTGGTTCAAGTATAATTGGGTTTGCTTTTTTCATACCATCTTTGAAAGCCATAGAAGCTGCAACTTTGAAGGCCATTTCTGAAGAGTCAACTTCATGGTATGATCCATCATATAATTCAACTTTTACGTCAACAACTTGATATCCTGCAAGTATTCCTGATTCCATAGCCCCTTGAATACCTTGATCTACTGGACCAATGTATTCTCTTGGTACTGAACCTCCAACTGTTGCATTAACAAACTCATATCCGCCACCTGGCTCTTGAGGGAACATTCTGATCTTAACGTGACCGTACTGTCCTCTACCACCTGATTGCTTAGCATATTTGTATTCAATATCTACTGGATTCTTAATAGTTTCTCTATAAGCAACCTGAGGTGCTCCAACATTAGCTTCTACTTTGTATTCTCTTAGAAGACGGTCAACTATTATCTCAAGGTGAAGCTCACCCATTCCACCTATAATAGTTTGTCCTGTTTCTTCATCAGTTCTTACTCTGAAAGTTGGATCTTCTTCAGATAGTTTCTGAAGAGCTGCTCCCATTTTTTCTTGAGCTGCTTTTGTCTTTGGCTCTATAGCAACATGTATAACTGGCTCTGGGAAATCCATAGACTCAAGTATGATAGGGTGATCCTGATCACATAATGTGTCTCCAGTAGTAGTATCTTTAAGACCTACTGCTGCTGCTATATCTCCTGCATATACTTCTGTTAACTCTGCTCTTGTATTAGCATGCATCTGAAGTATACGTCCGATTCTTTCTTTCTTATTCTTTGTAGAGTTAAGAACATAAGAACCTGATTTTAGTATTCCTGAATATACTCTGAAGAATGCAAGTTTTCCAACAAATGGGTCTGCCATTATTTTGAACGCAAGCGCTGAAAACGGCTCAGAATCATCTGAATGTCTAGCTTCTTCAGTTTCTCCATCAAGAAGAACACCAGTTATAGCTGGTACATCAAGTGGAGATGGCATGTACTCAACAACTCCATCAAGAAGAAGTGGTACTCCTTTGTTTCTGTAAGCAGAACCACAGAATACTGGATTTATCTTAACTTCGATAACTCCTTTTCTCAAAGCAGCTTTAAGTTCTGCTTCTGAGATTTCTTCTCCTTCAAGATACTTCATTGTAAGCTCTTCATCAAGCTCAGCAATTTTCTCTATCATGATTTCTCTGTATTCTTCAGCAAGAGCTACCATATTTTCTGGTATTTCTCTAGCTTCTTGTTCTCTTCCAAGATCATCTATATTATAGTATGCTTTCATAGTAAATAGGTCTATTATTGCTTCGAAGTCGTCCTCTGCTCCTATTGGAAGCTGAACAGCTACTGCATTTGCACCTAATCTATCTTTCATCATTTCAACAACTCTTAGGAAGTCTGCACCAATTATATCCATTTTATTTACAAATGCTATTCTTGGTACACTGTAGTTGTCTGCTTGTCTCCAAACATTTTCTGATTGAGGCTCAACTCCACCTTTTGCACAGAAAACTGCTACTGCTCCATCAAGAACTCTTAACGATCTCTCAACTTCTACTGTAAAGTCAACGTGTCCAGGGGTATCTATGATATTTACTCTATTACCTTTCCATTCAGCTGTTGTAGCTGCAGAAGTAATAGTTATACCTCTTTCTTTTTCCTGCTCCATCCAGTCCATCTGTGATGCACCTTCATGAGTTTCTCCTAGTTTGTGAGTCTTTCCTGTGTAAAACAGGACTCTCTCTGTTGTAGTTGTCTTACCCGCATCTATGTGGGCCATGATTCCTATATTTCTTGTTTTAGCCAATGGAAATTGTCTTGCCACTGATTTGACTCCTTTCTGGCACATAATCTAGATATATTAACTCTAGATTAGTTTGAAATAATTAATAACGGTAATGAGCAAATGCTTTATTCGCTTCTGCCATTTTATGAGTATCTTCTTTCTTCTTGAATGATGCTCCAGTTCCGTTTGCCGCATCCATTATTTCTCTAGCTAATTTTAACGTCATACCTTTCTCATTTCTAAGTCTTGTATATTTAACTAGCCATCTTAAACCAAGTGTTTCTCTTCTCTCTGGTCTTACTTCAACTGGAACCTGATAGTTTGCTCCACCTACTCTTCTTGCTTTTACTTCAAGCACTGGCATGATGTTATTCATTGCCTTTTCGAATATTTCTAGTGGTTCTTCATTTGTTTTAGTTTTTATTTCTTCGAACGCTCCGTAAACTATTGACTGAGCTGTTCCTTTCTTTCCGTCAAGCATTACCTTATTGATAAGCTTTGTAACTAACTTGCTTCCGTACATTGGATCTGCAAGCACTTCTCTTTTTGGAACATTACCTTTTCTTGGCACTTCGCTTCCCTCCTTAATGATTAATGGTTAAATCATCGGTACTCGACAAAATCTGCTTTGTCGGGGCGCCATATACATCATTATCATATATATATTAACGCACCGTAACAATACAACTATTTCTTAGCAGTAGCAGCTTTTGGTACTTTTGCACCGTATTTTGATCTTGATTGTCTTCTCTTATCTACACCTGATGTATCAAGAGATCCTCTTACTATGTGGTATCTTACTCCTGGAAGGTCTTTTACTCTTCCTCCTCTTATAAGAACAACACTATGCTCTTGAAGATTGTGTCCTTCTCCTGGAATATAAGCTGTAACCTCTATTCCGTTTGTAAGTCTAACCCTAGCTATTTTTCTAAGCGCTGAGTTTGGCTTCTTAGGTGTTACCGTCTTAACTGAAGTACAAACTCCTCTTTTTTGTGGAGAACTTGCATCAGTACTTTTCTTTTTAAGCGCATTGAATCCTTTTTGAAGCGCTGGAGCTGTAGATTTAGTAGCTATTTCTTTTCTACCTTTTCTTACTAACTGGTTAATTGTTGGCATTATGGCACCTCCTTCTTTAAAATTATTGTTTTTGCACCGCCAACTGCAATCTTGTATTGATTCGGCTATATTTAGTCGATTCAAATGTGTTTTTTTGCACACTAATAGATTCTATCACTTTATGGTAACTTTGTCTACTTTTTTTTGTGCATTTTAAAATTTAAATTTATTCAACTGACATTATATAATAGTAAAGAGGTTGTCCCCCTCTATGAAGTTCTATATCCATGTCATCATAAATTTCTTCAAGTTTTTCTTTTAGCTTTTCAGCTTCTTCTAATTTAACATCTTCTCCATAATATAGAGTTATTATGTCATCCATATCAACAAGCTTTTCCAAAAGTTCAATCACTGCATCTTCTATATTTTGCTTTGCAGTAAGAATTTTCCCTTCTCCAAGACCTATGATATCATCTTTTTTTATATCAATTCCATCAGCATTAGTATCTCTTACCGCATATGTCACCTGTGCAGATTTAACAGTTTTTATTGATTCTGTCATATTTTCTGAGTTTGTCTCTAAGCTCTCTTGAGAGTCAAAAACCATTAATGCAGAAATAGCCTGAGGTACCGTTTTTGTTGGGATTACCTCTACCTGCTTATCACTAAGTTCTTTAGCTTGATTCGCTGCAAGTATTATGTTTGAATTATTTGGAAGTATAATTATATTATCTGCATTTATATTATTTATAGCTTTTATAAAATCTTGCGTACTAGGATTCATAGTTTGACCACCTTCTATTATGTGATCTACACCAAAATCCTTCATTATATTTGCAAGCCCTGCTCCCATTGAAACCGAAATTATGCCATAAGGCTTTTTCTCTTTAGATTTTTCTTTTATAAGCGATTCTTGCTGAAGTCTCATGTTTTCTATCTTCATTTTATCAAGCTGTCCATGTTTGCCAGCTATATCAAGCACTTTACCTGGTTCATTGGTATGGATATGAATTTTAACTATTCCTTCATCTCCTACAACTACCATAGAATCTCCCATACCTTCAATTTTAGTTCTAAGATTTTCAGGCTCAATCGTCGCATTTAAAATCATGAATTCTGTACAGTATCCAAATTCTATTTCGCCCTCAAATATATGATTATCATTTTCTATAAACTCTTCAAAATCTATTTCATTTGCTTGCTTTGACTCAACAATCTGACCTTTATATGCTAAATACATTCCTTCAATAAATGAAAGTAGCCCTTTTCCTCCTGAGTCTACTACATTTGCATCTTTTAGTGCTTTCAACAGTTCTGGCGTTCTATTTAGAGAATGTCTCGCTTCTGAAGCAATACTATCTAAAAACAGTTCCATACTTACATCTTCTTTTCTCAAAACCATTGCATGCGCGGCAGTTTCCCTTATAACCGTAAGAATAGTTCCTTCTACCGGTTTCATTACCGCCTTATATGCAACATCTGAAGCTTGTTTTAGTGCCAGTGCGATATCTTTCACAGTTAGATATTCTTTTCCTTCTACCCCTTTTGAAAACCCTCTTAAGATTTGAGATAGTATAACCCCAGAATTTCCTCTTGCGCCCATAAGTGAGCCTTTTGCAATTGCTTTACCTATTTGGGTTACATCATTTTCGGTCACCTTATTTAGCTCTGATATAGCTGAAGCTATTGTAAGCGACATATTTGTGCCAGTATCTCCATCTGGAACTGGAAATACATTTAGTCTATCTATTATCGCTTTATCATTTGTAAGTTTATTCGCTCCAGAAATTATCATTTCCCTCAATAGCTTACCGTCTATTTTATCCATCATTTCCTCCTGCTACTTTTGTACCCTTACGCCCTGTACATTTATTCCGATTTTTGATACTTTTAGTCCAGTCTGATTTTCTACATAGTATTTAACTCTCTCAATTATATTATCTGCTACTACAGAAACTTTTGTGCCATACTGCACAATTACTGAAATTTCTATTTCTATTGCTCCATTTTCTATATTTACATCTATTCCCTTACTTCCATTAGCTCTAGATAATAGTTCTACAATTCCATATTTATTCTTAGAGGCCATTCCAACAAGGCCATAGCATTCTAAAGCGGCTTGACTTGCTATCTTGGAAATCACTTCTTTTCCTATTGATATCGTCCCATATTCATTTACTATGTTTAGCATATTTGCCTCCTATTCTATATTAGTAAAAAGACTATTTATTTATTGTATAATAATTTTTATATTTATTCAAGCCATTTAATGTGCTATAATATGTTAGTAGCGAATATTTGTTGTAATTCATATCAATTTTATGTTGCAATTAATCTAAAGCTATGGTATTATAATATTTGTTAAATTCACGATTATTGATTTGAAGGAGGTGTTTTGCATGGCAAAGGTTTGTGATGTATGCGGAAAAGGAAAAATTTCTGGAAATAATGTCAGCCATTCAAATCGTCATAACAAAAGAACTTGGACTCCTAACTTAAGAGTAGTTAGAGCCATTGTTGACAGTACGCCTAAGAAATTAAAGGTTTGTACAAGATGTCTACGTTCTGGAAAAGTTGAAAGAGCATAGTAATAAAAAAGCTTGAGATACTATCCCAAGCTTTTATTATTTTTTTTAAAGTGTTCTAAAAAATACTTAATTTATTCTTTCAGATTGGCTCTCAATTATAATTGCAGAGCCTTTTTTTATGCTCACTTTACAGTCATTTACATACTCATTAGAAAGCCCTATACTTTCTCCCCTCGAAAGTGGATACTCATTTAATGGATATTTTACTCCAGCTAACGACACCACTGCATCCTCAAAAACTGCAAAAATCGAAAAACACTGTTTTTCTTTTTTCTTAGAAATATATTCTCCTATTCCACATATTTTTGCACAGTCATATCTATCTATAAGCGATAATATCACATTCTTTTGATAAGCATAGTACATCAGTCCAAAATTAGATATACTATGGTCCCAACGCCCTCCTAATGCTCCATATAAATCAATTTGACTATAGCCTTTACTTATAAGAAAATCTATACATATATGCGTATCACTAAAGTCCTTTTCTGGATTAAATTTTATAAATTCTACCGATCTAGCTTTATAATATTCCAGCGTTTCTTCATCTATAGAATCTAAATCTCCTAAAATATAATTTGGAACTATATCTATTTGACGGAGCTTATTACTAGCTCCGTCTGCTGATATAATCATTTCGTATTTAGAAAATATAGACTTAAAGTAAGCAAGATTTGTTATATCTCCATTTGAAATAATCGCTGCTTTCATTATACTATAAGCTCTTTCTCTGCATTTTCTCTAAGCTCATCTACTGCAAGTTTTATATCTTTTTTTCCAAATATAGCTGAACCTGCTACAAGTATATTGGCTCCTGCTTCTACTATATCTCCTATAGTACTATTGCTTACTCCGCCATCAACCTGTATATCTATATTTAAATTTCGTTCAGTTATCATATTCTTTAAATCTCTTATTTTAGCAATAGAAGACTGTATGAACGACTGACCTCCAAAGCCTGGGTTTACACTCATTATAAGCACCATATCAAGGTCTTGCAGTATATATTCAAGTACGCTAATAGGAGTTGCTGGATTTAAAGAAACTCCAACTTTACATCCACATTCTTTTACTGCCATAATCGCTCTATGAAGATGATTTGTAGCTTCATAATGAATTGTTATTATATCTGCCCCTGCATCTGCAAAATCCTTTATATATCTTGCTGGTTCATCAATCATTAAGTGGCAATCAAATACCATGTTTGATTTTTTTCTTATACTTTTTATAACGACAGGTCCAAAAGATATATTAGGAACAAAATGTCCATCCATAACGTCAATATGAAGATATTCACAGCCCGCTTCTTCTACGACTTTTACCTCTTCCCCTAGTTTTGAAAAATCTGCTGAAAGTATTGAGGGTGCTAATTTAATCATTAGTAATTTCTCCTTTTATTTTGGTCTCTTATTTCATTCAAAAGTTGAATATAGCTGTTATATCTTTCAACTGGTATTTTGTTCTTCTCAACCGCAGCCTTTACTTCACAATCCGGCTCATTTTCATGAGCACAATTTCTTCCGAATCTGCAATCTTCATCATAATCCTGAAATTCAAAAAAACAGTCTCTTAAATCTTCTTCACTTATCCCAGTTAACTCAATTGAGCTAAATCCCGGAGTATCTGCTATAAAAGCATTTTCATCTACTTCTATTAATTGGGTATGTCTAGTTGTGTGTTTTCCTCTTCCAATTTTATGACTGATATCTCCAGTTTTAAGCTCTACGCCTTCTACAAGTTTGTTTATCAAAGTACTTTTTCCTGCGCCTGATGGTCCAGCTACTACACTTACATTATTCTTTAAAAGTCTTTTTAATGTTTCTAGGTTTTCTCCATCCTTAGCAGAAATTTTAAAAACATATACGCCTGATTCTTGATAAATCGAAACCATCTTATCTACAAGCTCTGTACTTTCTAAATCAATCTTATTGAAGCAAATTATTGTATCTATAAGCTCATTTCTTGATAACACAAGAAATCTGTCTATTAAAGAAAAATTAGGGTCTGGTGATTTAACTGAAAAAACAAGTATAGCTTGTGTAACGTTCGCAATCGGCGGTCGCTTTAAGAAAGTTTTTCTGCTAAAAACATTGTTGATTACTCCTTTTAAATTCTCATCATCTGTAATCTCAAGTTCGACTTTATCGCCTACAACGAGCTCGATATTCCTATGCTTAAATATACCTCTAGCTCTACATTCATATACCTTGCCTTCTATTTCCACATAATAAAATGAAGAAATAGCTCTCACAATTATACCTGTCATTTTTTCTCCTTTTTTTAAATAATTTTAAAACTGTACCTTAGGATTTGCATGAATATTATTGTAATCCCCGTCTAAATAGACCTTGTACTCTTTAACATCTCCTGGATATCCTTTAACTTGAACCTCTAATACAGCGCCTAGTTCCACTGGATTTACAGTTTTATCATATATAAAGCTATCCTGCGCTACATCTTTTATCTGAACTCTAACGGTATCTCTATCTTCTGGAAGGCTTATCACCATACTGTAAGAAACCTCTTTAGGTTTTTCATATTTATTGACTACAATCCCCACTTCTGAACCGGTAGACATTTTTTGCCCTGGACTAGGGTTTTGTGATAGTACAATACCTTCACTTTGACTTTTGTCTTCTCTATATGATATTTTTAAATTGAAATTCTTTAGTATATTCTTGGCCTCTTGCTCAGACTTACCTAAAACAGTAGGTAATTCTATATTATTTTCTTCTTTTCCTAAACTTACTGTAATTTTAACCGATTTCCCTTTTTCAAGTTTATCTCCTGCTCTAGGTACTTGTTCTAACACTGTATTTTCAGCAGAATCATCAAATTTATATTCCGGAGACTCAGTTAACCCCGCTTCTTTTAATAACTTTGAGGCTTCATCTAAAGTTTTACCCTCTACATTTGGTACATCCACCATCTCTACATTTTCAGCCGCTACAATAACCTTTATCGGCTCATCCTTAGTAATCTTAGTTCCTTCTTCTGGAGTTTGCCTAACTATCTGACCAAGTTCATACATACTATTTACTTCTTCACCATCTTTTATTATTGTAAGTCCAAACTCCTTAGCTGATTCCTCTGCTTCTTCAAAAGTTTTTCCTACAAAACTTGGAGTTTCAATTTTATCATTTTCTCCACCCTTTAAGTTTGAACCTATCATAAACGCTACTGCTACGAATACTATAGCCGCAAGAATCGCTCCAATGACTACCATAGTCATTTTCTTCTTATCCTCTTTAGATGATGTTTTTGGGACATTGCTCTTAGAATTTTCCCTTACCTCATTTTGAGTTCTCTTTTTCTTTTGTGAGTTGGTTTCATTTACATCTGTAAATAAAATCTTGTACTCATCATCAGGTGTAAGAATCTGTGTGTGGTAAGTATCATCTAAAAACTTATTATCAAACGCTCTTTCTTCTTTAACATAATCTAAATCTTGAATTAAATCACTTACACACTTATATCTTCTATCTGCACTTTTTTGTGTCGCTTTTCTTATAACATCTTTTATCTCAGCAGATATATCATCATTGTCTTCAAATAAAATCTCCTCTTGAATATGCTTTAGCGCTATATTTACAGGCGTATCTCCATCAAATGGAAGCTTTCCTGTTATCATCTCATACATGACAATTCCAAGTGAATATATGTCACTTCGCTCGTCTACATACCCGCCTCTAGCTTGCTCTGGCGAAAAATAATGCACCGATCCCATTATTGAACCTACTGCAGTTATAGTTGAGCTACTTACAGCCTTTGCTATCCCAAAGTCTGCAACTTTAACCACATTATTTTTTGTAAGCATTATATTTTGAGATTTTATATCCCTATGCACAATTTTCTTACTATGTGCTTCTTCCAAAGCCAGTGCAATCTGCTTTGATATCAAAAGCATAAGCTCTTTTGGAAGCGCTCCTTTTTTATGAATTAAATCCTTTAGATTTTCTCCATCTACGTACTCCATTACAATGTATGAAATATCATTTTCCTGACCTACATCATATATATTTATTATATTTTGCTGATTTAAGCTAGCGGCAGATTGGGCTTCATTTTTAAATTTCTCTAAAAATTCTTCATCATTACTAAATTCAGGTTTAAGCACCTTTACTGCCACAGTTCTATTAAGAAGCCTGCATCTAGCCTTATATACATGGGCCATGCCGCCTTCCCCAATTTTCTCTAGTATTTCATATCGATTGCCAAGCAACTTATTTATCATCTTCTACACCAACCTTACCATCATACTTTATTAGTATTAGTGAAATATTATCAAGCCCACCATTTTCTAATGCTTTATCCACTAATTTATTAGTTTTATCTTCCAAGCTAGAATCAGAAGATGATATGCTCAAGATTTCTTCATCTCTTATCATATTAGTCAAACCATCTGAGCATAATATTATCATATCAAGCGGCTCTAATTCAAATTCATAGGTATCTACCTTTAAATAACAATCTGTTCCAATTGCTCTAGTTATTATATTTTTCTTTGAATGAGTTATAGCTTCTTCTGCTGTAATAGCTCCAGATTCAAGCAATTCTTGAACAAATGAGTTGTCTTTAGTCAGCTGTTTTATTTCACCATTTCTTATAAGATAACACCGGCTATCTCCTACATTTGCTATAAGTAGTCTATCATTTGCTATAACCGCAGTCACCATAGTGGTTCCCATTCCAAAAAATTCTTCTTTTTCACCTTCTTCATATACGACTTGATTTGCAAGTTTTATAGAATCTACCAATAGCTTCATAGTATCTTGTAATTTACCTTTTTCAATCGATTCATATATCATTGATTTATCTTTTTCCATAAGTGAAATCACAGTTTGGGTTGCTATTTTACTAGCAACTTCCCCCTTATTATGTCCACCCATTCCATCTGAAACTATAAATATGTGTGCATTGTCACATATGGAAAAATGCTCTATAAAATCTTCATTATTACTTCTAACCTTGCCAACATGGCTTCTTAGACAATATTCCATAAATATATTCCCTCCACACGACTTTTTAAAGAGCTAATTTATACTACTTCTCCTCAATTGCCCACAAGCTCCAGAAATATCTTTTCCCAATTCTCTTCTAATCGTAGCTTCTATATTATTTTTAACTAATATTTCTTGAAATGCTCTTACCTTTTTTATGTTAGGTCTTTTAAAATCATTTTCAACTATCTCATTTACTGGAATTATATTTACATGAGATAAAGTTCCTTTTAAAAGCTTCACTAGTTCTAATGCCGTTTCAACATTGTCGTTGACCCCACTTATAAGCGCATATTCGTAAGTAACTCTTCTCTTAGTTATTTTAGAATATTCCTTCGCTGCTGCTATAAGTTCCTTTATGCTATATTTTTTACCAACTGGCATTATTTCCTGTCGTTTAGACTGCTCAGTCTGATGGAGTGATATAGCAAGGTTTACTGGAATTTCTAATTCAGCTAATCGCTTTATCTGAGGCACAAGGCCGCAGGTAGATACGGTTATATGTCTATATCCAATATTTAGTCCTTTTTCCTCATGTACAAGTTCAAAAAACTTCTCAAGATTATCCATATTATCAAAAGGTTCTCCTGAACCCATTATTACCACATTTGAAATTCTTTCTCCTGCATCCTTTTGAACCGTTATTATCTGTCCCAAAATTTCTCCTGGCGTAAGATTTCTCACAAGTCCATCTATTGTAGACGCACAAAATTTACATCCCATTCTACAACCCACTTGAGTTGATATACATATAGAAAGCCCATGTTTATACTTCATGAGTACCGTTTCTACTATATTTCCATCATCTAACTCAATCAGATATTTTTTAGTTTCATCTTCTTTAGATTCCAATTTTTTGTAAATAGAAGCTTTTGATATATAAGAAACCTCATTAAGCTTTTCCTTTAGTTTTTTAGGTATATTTGGAATGTCATCTAGACTTTCTATCCCCTTAGCAATAAATGGATAGATTTGTTCAGCTCTATACTTAGGCTCTTCTAATTCCAATATAAGCATTTTTAATTCTTCTAAATTTAAACTCTTTATATCAACTTTCATAAACTCTCACTTTTCTTTTTTTTAAGAAATACGTTGCATTTTGCATATATAAAATCCATCATTTTCATTTTCAGATGGAAGCATCAATATATCATCTTGCACTTTTTTATAATTCTTATTATTTTCTAAAAACCAATCTGTAATTTTTTCATTTTCTTCTTTATTTATAGTACAAGTACTATATACTAAAATTCCATCTATTTTTACATATCTAGAAGCATTTTCAATAATATTTTTTTGAATACTATAAAGTGAGGCAATATCTTTTATTGTTTTATATCTTATTTCTGGCTTTCTTTTTATTATTCCAAGCCCAGAACAAGGTACATCTGCCAATACTCTATCATATTTACTTTCCAATGAAGCTTCATAGACTACAGCATCTGAAGCCTCGGTATTTACTATTTTTATACCTAATCGCTTACAAGTCATCTCTACAAGTTCTAACTTATTCTTAGATATATCCTTAGCATCAATGCAGCCCTTGTTACTCATAAGCTCTGCCATATACGTAGTTTTTCCACCTGGACAAGCGCATATATCAAGTATTCTTTCATCTTCTATAGGTGCCAATTCTTTTACACATCTCATAGAACTTATATCTTGAATAGTAAAATATCCTAACTTATACTGTGGGTTATTTTCTATATTTTTCAAATTTTTAACTACAAGTGCATCTTCATTTTCTAAAACAATTTCAGCTTCTACGCCTTCTTTTTTTAATAATCCTATTAGTTCTTCTTTAGTGGTTTTAAGTTTATTTACTCTTATATAAAGCTGTGGTTTTTGAGAAAATCCGTAAAATATATCTTCAGCGGATTCAGCTCCATATTGCGAAATAATAAGATTAGCTATATCTTTTGAAATTGAATATTCTACAGATAGCTTTGTAATTGGATCTTTTATATCTATATCAAACGCTTTTTTATCCCTTAAAATATTTCTAAGCACAGCATTAACAAAACCACTTCCTCTTGGGTAAACTTTTTTGCATAACTTTACAGATTCATCTACCGCTGCAAATTCTGTAACAGAATCCATATCACGTATTTGATAAATTCCCATCTCTAAGATTATTAAAATTTCTGTTGAGATATCACTGAGTTTCTGTTTGCTATATTTTTGAATTACATAGTCTAAATATAATTTATTTTCAATAGTTCCATATACAAGCTCTGTCAAGAAACCTCTATCTTTATTTTCTAAATTATGTTTTCTTAAAACCTTATTTATAGATATATTAGAATATCCACCTTCATTTATAACATTGTTTATTATTTCATACGCCAATTCTCTTGGTTTCTTCATATTTCCTCTTTCTATAAAACAAGATTAATCTTGATTTCTTTCTCTTAATATAAGCAGTCTTATTAACTGAGAAACTGCCGCTGCTGCTGCCGCTATATAAGTAAGCGCTGCTGCATTTAACATTCTTCTGCCTTGGGGGATTTCTTCTATTGTCAAAATTCCCATCTCACCCAAAAGGTTTATAGCTCTACTGCTTGCATTAAGTTCTACTGGTAAAGTAATTATTTGAAAAAGTACACTTGCCGAAAATAAAATAACACCCACAGTAAAAAGCTGAGGCATAGATGATATAAATATACCACCCATTATAAAAAGCCACGCCATATTTGAGGCTATATTTACAACTGGTACAATTGTATTTCTAAGCGTAAGTGGAAAATAGGCCTTAGCGTGCTGAATAGCATGTCCCACTTCATGGGCTGCAATAGAGTTTGCCGCTATAGTAGTCCCGTAGTATACATCATGCGATAATCTCAAAACCCTACTTCTTGGGTCATAATGATCACTGAGTTTTCCACCTACAAGCTCTATATTAACATTAAAAAGCCCATTCTTATCAAGTATCGCTCTTGCAGTTTGCATTCCAGTATATCCTTGAATCGTTTTTATTCTTGAAAATTTCGAATAAGAGCTATTAACTCTATTTTGAGCATACATTGTCAGTATCATCGCTGGAATGAGTATAAGCATTGTGCTGTCATAGTAAAATGGATAGTACATAAGTTTTCCTCCTAAATTATCTAAAAACTTCTCCCGTTTTAATATCATTCCCCTTTAAATATTCTCTTACTGGCATTCGCTTTTTGTTTGGAAATTGGACTTCATATATAAATACAGTTCTATCAAAAGCCACCACTTCTATATATTCTGAGCTTACAGCTACAATCTCTCCATAATTTTTATTTTCAGTTTTATTCCCAAGTTTCATATTAAATAACTTAACTACTTCACCATCTAATTTAGCATACGAGGAAGGCCATGGGTCTACTCCCCTTGAAAGATTTATTATAGAAACTGCATCTTTACTGAAATCTAAATGCCCTAATTCCTTGCTCATCATTGGCGCGTAATTAGAAAGTGAATCATCTTGAACAGTTCTTGGTGCATTTCCATTTTCAATAAGTGCTAGCGTTTCTCTAAGCGTTTTTTGACTTAAAGCCGCAAGCTTATCATGAAGTGTTCCTGCAGTATCCTCAGAAGTAATTTCAATTTCATCCTTTAAAATCATATCTCCTGTATCTAACCCCTGTGCCATATACATCGTAGTTATCCCGGTTTTTTGTTCTCCTTCTATTATCGCAAAATTAATCGGAGCTGCTCCTCTAAATTTCGGAAGTAATGAAGCGTGTACATTTATACAGCCATATCTAGGAATATCTAAAATTTCCTTAGTTAAAATCTGTCCAAAAGCTGTAACTACAATAAGGTCTGGTTCCAGCGCCTTTAGCTTTTCTACTGATTCTTCTTCTCTTAGCTTTTTAGGTTGAAATACTTCATAACCATATTCCAAAGCTTTTTCCTTTACAGGTGTCATTTGAAGCTTTTTGCCTCTTCCTTTTGGTTTATCTTCTTGAGATACCACCAAAAGTACCTCGTCATTTCTTTCTTTTAGAACTTCAAGCGAATAAACTGCAAATTCAGGAGTTCCCATAAAAATAATCTTCATAATTAAGGTCCTCCTTTACTAAGCTTCTTTATCAGCTTTATCTACTCTATCCTTAAATAGTACTCCATTTAAGTGATCGTTCTCATGAAGTATAGCTCTTGCTAAAAATTCCTCAGCTTCTAATATTTGTTCGGTCATGTTTTCATCAAAAAACTTAACTTTTACATAGTTTGGTCTGCAAACTGGTGCATAATATCCTGGCACACTTAAACAGCCCTCATCACCTGTCTGAGAGCCACTAGTTTCCAGTATTTCTGGATTTATAAACACCATAGGCCCTTCGCCAATATCTACTACAAATATCCTTTTTAGAATTCCCACCTGTGGTGCTGCAAGCCCTACACCATCAGCTTCATACATAGTATCTATCATATCTTCTATAAGTTCTCTTATCTTTGTGGTGATTTCATCTACAGACTTTGACTTTTTTCTTAGCACTTCATCTCCATCTTGTCTTATCTTTCTTATTGCCATATTTCCTCCTAAAATTTCATATCTAATTTATTTTAATACAATCTAATATATTACATAATATTGTTCGGGTTTATATCCACTGAAACCGAAGTTTCTCCATCTATAATTATACTTCTTTTTTCTGATAAAATAAAGTTTATTATGCTCTTTATTAGGTTTATTTCCGAATCATTTTTGATTTTATAAAATAACTGCCACCTGTACTTCTTATCAATTCTACTTATGATACATGGTGTTGGGCCAAGAGGATTAAGCTCCACATTTCGTTTTGAGAGATAGAATTGAACCGCATTTTTTATCTTCTCCGCGGTATTAGCTGCCTCTTTAGAATCTATACTGCTACATACAATTCTTAGCATAGTTCCAAATGGTGGATATTCAAATAGAGTTCTCATTTTAATTTCACTTTGATAAAGCGAATCATAATCATTATTTTTTATATATCCAAATATTTCATGCTCTGCATCTATAGTTTGAATTATAACTCTACCATCTTTTTTTCCTCTTCCTGAACGCCCTGCAACTTGAGAAACTATACTAAAAGTCTTTTCATGACTTCTATAATCCGGAAATCTAAGATTCTGATCTGCATTAAGCACTACAACAAGCGTTACATCCTCAAAATCAAGCCCTTTACTTATCATTTGAGTACCTATCAGTACGTTAGCCTGTTTGTCTTTAAATTTCAATAACAAAGCCTCATAACTACCCTTTTTAGAAGTGGTATCTTTGTCAAATCTAACTGTAAGTGCGCCTGCAATTGAGCTTCTTATTTCCTGTTCTACCTTTTGAGTTCCAATCCCAATTTCTTTTAAGTTATTTCCTCCACAAGAGGTGCATTTACCAGTATACTCTTCTGTGTGTCCGCAATAGTGACACATCAGTTTATTCCCCACACTATGATAATTTAAGGTTATATCACAATTAGGACATTTTATAACCGATTTACAATCAAGACAGCTTAAGCTATGCGCAAACCCTCTCTTATTTAAAAATATAATAACTTGATTTTCATTTTCTATTTCTTTTTGAATTTGGGACTTTATATAATCGTTTATAAGGCTATTGTTGCCATTTCTAAGTTCTTCTATCGTATCTACGATTTGAATTTCAGGAAGCTGTGCATTTGCTCTATTTTTAAGTTCAAATAATTGATACCTATCTACTTGCGCATAGTAATACTGTTCTATCGTAGGTGTCGCACTACCAAGCACAACATCTAAATCTTGATATTCCATCATTTTTTCAGCTAAAGCAATCGTATCATATTTAGGATTTTGCTCCGATTTATAGGCATCATCATGACACTCATCTATAATAATTATCCCCAAATTGTCAAGCGGCGCAAATATCGCAGAGCGTGCTCCTATAACAATATCTACACAGCCTTGTTCAATCATAGCCCACTGGTCTTTCTTTTCACCCTCACTCAAACTGCTATGAAGCAGTGCAATGTTTTCACCAAAAACATTTTTAAATCTAGCTATAGTTTGAGGTGTAAGTGATATTTCAGGCACAAGCACTATTGCAGATTTACCAAGTCTTAGCTTTTCTTTAATGAGCCTTATATAAATTTCCGTTTTCCCAGAGCCAGTTACCCCGTGTAAAAGCTTTATTTTTTTATTTGAAAAAGAGTTTAATATCCCGTTATAAACGGTTTGTTGCTCTTGATTTAGTTCAATCAGTTTATTTTTTATCTCATATATTTGCTCAAGCTTTCTAAATTCCACCTCTTTTTTTACAACCGCAATGCCATCTTGAACCAGCTGTTTTATGATGCTTGAAAAAATAACTTTCCTGCTATCCTGAAGCTCCATTATATCAACAGGCCCTTTTTCAAGCTCATCTAAAAGCATTAGCTTGTTTTTGGCATTTTTTCGCTGAGAGGCTTTGTAATTTAGTATCTCCGCTTGAGTTTTTAGCGGATGCAGTATTCTTTTATATTTAAACGAAGTGTTTTCTGCTTTTGGTAAAAAAAGCGAAAGCGCCTCAAAAAAACTACACATATATTCTGTCTTTATCCACCTTGCAAGCTCAATCGACATCTCACTTACAATAGGTACCTCAGATTTTAAAGAAGCCACCTGCTTATATTCGATTTCAGTATCATCCTCAAATGATTCTAAAACATTTACTACAATACCTTCATGAAGTTTGTTTCCTCTTCCAAAAGGCACCTCTACCCTTTGCCCTATACTTAGCTTAAACGGTGATTCATAGGTAAAAAGCCTATCTACATATCTCGATTTATGTTTTATGGAAACTTCTACTTTAAACATACTTTGTTCTTGGGAGTTTTTTATATTTTGCATCAAAAACTTTCTCCTTATATATGAAAGAGGGCACCGTTTAGTGTCCTCTTTATTATGACTATATACTTCTAGTTTTATAAATCTCAATTATTCTGTCAAAAAGCTTAAGTGCAACCTCGCTCTTTTTCATAATCGGTAGCGGCGTTATAATACCATCTTTATCAATTATATTGACAATGTTGGTATCTACTCCAAATCCCGCCCCTTCTTTTTTGATATCATTAGCTACTATAAAATCTAAATTTTTTCGCTGCATTTTTGATTTTGCATTTTCAAGCACATCATCAGTTTCAGCAGCAAAACCTACTAGAATTTGATGTGGAAGCTTTTGTTTTCCAACCTCAAATAAGATATCTTGAGTTCTTGCAAGTTCTATTTTCAAATCTCCATCTTTTTTCTTAAGCTTACTTTGAGATTTTTCTCTTGGAGTATAATCTGCAACTGCTGCAGATTTTATGATTATATCCATTTTATCTGCATTTGCCATAACTGCATTATACATATCTTCAGAAGATTCAATGCTTATAAAATTTTCTATACCATAAGGCACTTTTTCCTGAGTTTTACCTGAAATTAGCGTAACCTTAGCACCTCTTCTTACAGCCTCTTTCGCTATATTATATCCCATCTTACCAGAAGAACGGTTTGTTATATACCTTACAGGGTCTATAGCTTCAATAGTTGGTCCTGCGGTTATAAGAATATTTTTGCCCTCTAAATCATTTGTCTTACTTAGATGATGCATAGTTATATCGACTATTTTTTCAGAGTCTTCAAGTTTTCCTTTGCCAACATCATTACATGCCAAAAGACCTTCTACGGGCTCTATAAATAAAACCCCTCTGGCTTTAAGTTTTTCAATATTTTCCTGTACTGCTGAATTTTCATACATATTGGTATTCATCGCTGGCGCTACAATTATCTGAGCTTTAGTAGCCATAACTGTAGTACTAAGCATATCATCCGCTATGCCATTTGCCATTTTCCCAATTATGTTTGCTGTGGCTGGGGCTATCAAAAACAAATCTGCTTTTTTTGCAAGAGCAATATGTTCTATATCCCAATAAAAATTTGTATCAAACATATCTGTAACAACTCTATTATTAGACAGACTTTGGAATGTCATCGGCCCCACAAATTCAGTAGCACTCTTAGTCATTATAACATCTACATTAACACCATTTTTTTTCAATCTTGAAACAATATCACAGGCCTTATATACGGCTATCCCTCCTGTAACTCCCAAAACCACATTACTCATACTATTCTCCCATCATATTGCTGAATGCATTACATTTGTCTTCATAGTCTTTTTGTTCCATTTCCATAGTATAAGAACTGCTGTATCCTATTTTCTTCTCAAAAACCTCTTGAGTTGCTATAGAAACTGGTTTAGTATCGATAGTTTTTACAAGTGCATCACTACCCTCTACTATTTGTCTTGCTCTTTTTGATACTTGATTTACAAGTACATATCTACTATCCGATATTTCTAATAATTCATTAATTGATGGGTATAACATTATTTCTCCTCCTGATAAAAATTAAAAATTTGTTCACAATACCTTTTAACGCTACTTTTCTCAGCTTTTATAATGCTCTGCATATAATCTACAGATTCTTCTATGTCATTGTTTATTATAAAGTAAGAATACTCATTAATCTTCCTTATCTCACTAAGAGCTCTTGAAAGCCTGTCTTTAATCTGGTCAGTAGTTTCTGTTCCTCTTTTTACAATTCTATTTTCAAGTTCTGTAATCGTTGGTGGAAGTATAAAGATAAGCACCGCTTCTGGATACTTTTTCTTTATCTGCATAGCACCTACTATCTCGATTTCAAGCAGTACATCAATCCCTTTATTTATACTCTCTTCTACAACTTTTTTGGGAGTTCCATAATAATTTCCAAAGACATGAACATGCTCTATAAAACCGTCTTCAGCCAATGATTTTTCAAAATCTTTCTTAGTTATAAAATTATAACTTACGCCGTCAATCTCTCCACAGCGCATTTCTCTAGTAGTAGTAGAAACAGAAAGTTTGACATCATTGTTTTTCTGCATAAAGCTTTCACATATAGTCCCTTTGCCCGCACCTGATGGTCCTGATAATACTAATAGTAAACCCTTCCTATCCATATATTCTCCCTCTCAAACTAATCATTATTATCTTCCCTCTCTCCAAATCTATGTCCGACAGTTTCTGGGTTGTGTGATGAGAGTATAACATGCTCACTATCCATTATTATAAGTGCTCTAGTTCTACGTCCATAAGTTGCATCTACTAACTTCTTATTTTTTTTAGCCTCTTCCATTATACGCTTTATAGGCGCTGAATCTGGGCTTACTATAGCTATTATCCTACTAGCATTTACGGTATTTCCAAATCCGATATTTATTAAACTCATCTGTCCCTCTTTATTCTATGTTTTGAATTTGTTCTCTTATCTTCTCAAGTTCACATTTCAAATCAACTACAATGTTGGTGATTTCAATTTTTGAGGATTTAGACCCAATCGTGTTAACTTCTCGGTTCATCTCTTGAAGAATAAAGTCCATTTTTCGTCCTACAGAATCCTCTTCCTCAAGAGTATCCTTAAGCTGTAAAATGTGGCTCTTAAATCTGACAATCTCTTCAGTAATATTCGCCTTATCTGCCAATATTGCTGCTTCCTGCACAACTCTTTGTTCATCAACATTTTGACCTAAATTTTTGAGCATGTCAGAAAGTCTTGTCATAAGCCTTTGATGATATTCAAGTTCTATATTTTCAGAAAGCTTTTCGATTTTTTCAAAATAAACACCAAGAAGGTCACATCTTTCAAGTATATCTTCTTTAAGCTTCTGTCCTTCAACTTTACGCATCTCTTTAAAATTCGAAAATGCCATATCCATAGCTGCATCAAGACATCTCTTGATTTCATTTTGATCGATTTCACGTTCTTCAAGCTTTATAACATCTTGAAATTTCGCTAAATCCACTGCTCTTACAGGATTTGATGAGCCTGTTATTTCTTCTAAGCCCATAAGCACATCAAAATAGTTCTTCGCAAGAGCCTTGTCAAAATTAACCTTAGTGTCACTTTCATTTCCAAGTTCAAGCTTTATATATACATCTACTTTTCCTCTTGTAGCATACTTTTTCAAAGTCTGTTTGATATACTCTTCTAGATAATTTATTTTTCTTGGAAGTTTCACCTGAATATCAAGATATCTGTTATTTACACTTTTAGCCTCAACTGTAAAATGATATCTTTCATCTAAGTACTCTCCACGTCCGTAGCCAGTCATGCTAATTGTCATTTCTTTACCACACTTTCTTAGACATTATTATAAATATACATTACTTTTTATTATACCTTCTTTTTGCAAAAAAATAAAGTTCATATTGGATTAAATATGGTAAAATGTTAATAAAAAAAGAAAAAGGTGATACTATGCCGTTAGACGGATTGACATTACGTGCAGTTGCACACGAACTTAACACCACTTTGACTGGTGGTAAAATAGATAAAATAAATCAAGCAGAAAATGACGAAATACTTTTAACCATAAGAAACAATCAAAAAAATTATAAGCTACTATTAAGTTCTAATAGTTCTAACCCGCGAACTTACCTTGTAGAAAACTATAAAAAAGAAAACCCTCTAAAAGCCCCTATGTTTCTTATGATACTCAGAAAACATATTGGAAATGGCCGTATTCTTGAAGTTATCCAAAATGGATTTGACCGTTCAATTTCAATTATAATAGAAGCCTATGACGAAATGAGAGTACTTTCTAAAAAAAATCTAACCATAGAAATAATGGGAAAACACAGTAATATAATTTTACTAGACCCTCAAACCAATAAGGTAATTGATTCTATAAAAAGAGTCCCGATGTCTATAAGTTCTGTAAGAGAAGTTCTTCCAAATAGAGAATTCATCGACCCCCCAAAACAAAATAAACTTAACCCACTTGAAATAATTTCACTTGATCAGTTTATAGCTGTACTAAAAAATAAAAATAATCCTGTTTTTAAAGCGATATATACTAATTTCGAAGGTTTAAGCCCTCTGATTGCAAAAGAAATCTGCTTTAGAGCTTCTATAGATGACTCACTTGGTAGTTTTGAACTTTCAGAATTAAATTTTGAAAGATTAAAAAATTCATTTGATCGTCTTTTTACAGAAATAAAAGAGGCTAAATTCTATCCAAATATAATGTTTGATAAAAAGCTTCATACCCCATATGAATTCTCATGTGTAAATATAACTATGATAGAAGGTTTTGATATAGAAGCTTCTGATAGTATGAGCATCATATGTGAAAATTACTATGCCTCAAAAGACTTATACGAAAGAATACACCAAAAATCATCTGGACTTAGAAAGTCACTTCAACTTAAATTAGATAGATTAAAAACTAAATTAGAAAAACAAACTGACGAACTAAACAAAGCACAGGAACTTGATAAATATTCTAAAGTAGGTGAGCTTTTGACTGCAAATATATATATGCTCGAAAAAGGTATGAAAGAAGTAGCTGTACTTGATTACTTTGACCCAGAATATAAAGAAATAACTATTCCTTTAGACGAGCACCTTACGCCCTCAGAAAATGTTCAAGCTTACTATAAAAAATACAATAAAGCTAAAAGCCGAATAAAAGAGCTTAGCATCCAGCTTGATCAAACCAAATCAGAATTTTACTATCTAGACAATGTAATGGTTTCTATAAACAATTGCTCAAGCCTTGAATCAATTGAAGAAATTAAAGATGAACTTGTAAAAGAAGGCTACTACAGCCCTTCCAAAACTGATAGCAAGAAAAACAAAAAAACTGCTTTATCAGAGCCAATGGAATTCATAGCCTCTGATGGTACTATAATATTTGTTGGGAAAAATAACACTCAAAATGACCAGCTTACCTTAAAGCTTTCTAAACCTCAGGACGTATGGCTACACACTAAAAACATACCAGGGTCTCATGTAATAATAAAAGCTACATTTGAAGATGTATCTAACGAAGCCCTTTATGAAGCCGCTAAACTTGCTGCATATTTTAGCAAGGCCAGAACTTCATCTCAGGTGCCAGTTGATTATGCCCCTAGAAAAAATGTCAAAAAACCAAATGGGGCTAAACCCGGAATGGTAATATACGACGATTATGGCACAGTTTATGTAACTCCAGACGAAGAACTCGTGTACAAACTTATGAAAAAATAATTTAGCTACAAACTTTAAACTCATGGTTCTTCATTTTAGAAAGGTTTAATAGAATGTTTCGTTCATTTACAAAAAAATATTTTTACCCAAAAAAAGAAGACCCCGTTATGTGGTACTGCGTAAAAGCACTTTACAGAAGATATGTGGATGATAATTTAAGCCAAGTAGGCGGCCAGCTCGCCTACTTCTTCATACTGTCAATCTTCCCCCTGCTTATGCTAATAAGCCAAATCATAGGTCGATTTAATCTAAAATCAGAGGAAGTTTCGTGGATAATAAAAGATATAATTCCTCCAAATATATTAGAGATAACGCTTGAATATATAAGCTTTGTAAACGAAACTACAAGCACTGGTCTTTTTACTTTCAGTGCCCTATTTTCAGTTTATCTAGCCTCAAAAGCGATTACCTCATTGATATATGCCTTAAATAAAGCCTATAGAATAGATATTCATACCACAAATTTCCAAAAAAAAGTACTCGCCTTTGTAGTTACACTTTTTGTAATTCTAGCAGTAATAGTTTCTTTAATTCTAATAACTTTAGGAAGACCACTAATGCTCAAAATATCTACATTGATAGGCCTGGAATTCTTATTTATAGAAACATGGAGTCTTATAAGATGGGGCGTGGCTACAGCAACCCTCTCTATAACGCTGTTCACAATATATAATATAATTCCATTTAAGAACTTTAATAGAAAATATAATATAGCCGGTGTTTTATTTACTATGGCATCCTTGCTTATATTATCCGTTGGATTTGCCTATTATGTAAACAACATATCCAACTACTCCAAAATATATGGCTCACTTGGTACCGTAATGCTTATGTTACTGTATTTATATTTTGCAGGCATAATAATCGTTTTAGGTGGAGAGCTAAATCATATTTTAGCTCAAAGAAGCCTTGGAAATTTTGAATATGATGTAAAAAACTAATCTAAAAAATTTGTTATTTTTATGATTATAAAAAGCCTAAATAGGTTATATATGTTCTAGAGAGATTTCCCGATCTCTTCTCTTTTTATAACCGCGAGATGACTCCCTATTCCCTAAGTCTCGTGGTTATTTTACTGTTGACTTTGAGGTAAGTTTAATATATAATAATCCAAGATGAATAAAAAATTTTAACTTTATAAAATATTAACTTTAATTTGGTCCAGAGAGGCCAGAAAGGGATATAAATTATGATTTCTTTTGTAAACGCAAAAGTTGTTTATTTTTGCACACTTGAGAAAAAATTTAATATACTAAAAATCCAAACAGACGTAACTTTTTATAAACATTTATAAAAAGCTTATTTCTGTTTTTTTATTATATCCCGTATACTAGATAATTTGGAGGAAACTATGAAAGCAAAGTTGATTTTAGAAAATCACATGATTTTTGAAGGTAAAGCGTTTGGATATCTTCAAGAATGTGTGGGAGAAGTAGTTTTTAATACCGGTATGACAGGATATCAAGAAGTTTTAACAGACCCTTCTTACTACGGACAAATCGTAACAATGACCTATCCGCTTATAGGAAATTATGGCATAAATCTTGAAGATATTGAATCAAACTCCCCAAAAGTAAGAGGATTTATCGTAAGAGAAAAATCAAATTACCCAAATAACTTTAGATGTGAACTTGAACTAGATAACTACCTTGAGTCAAACAAAATACTTGGTCTAGAAGATATAGACACAAGAGCCCTTACAAAAGTGCTTAGAAATAGCGGTACTATGAAAGGCATAATAGTTTTAGATAATAGTTCATATTCACAGGAAGACATAGACACAAAACTTGCAGCTTTCTCAAATAAAGATGCAGTAAAAACAGTATCTACAAAAGTAAGCTACCACATAAAAGGTAATGGCAAAAAAGTAGCCGTTATAGACTACGGAGTAAAAAGTAATATCCTAAGAAACTTTTCAAAAAGAGGTTGCGATTTAACAATATTCCCATGCGATGTGAAAGCTGAAGAAATCCTTAAACTAAATCCAGACTTAATCTTTCTTTCAAACGGCCCTGGCGATCCAATGGATATGGCAGACTCTATAAAAGAAATCAAAATCCTAGTAGAACATAAACCAGTAGTAGGAATATGCCTAGGTCATCAACTACTAGCAATAGCCTTTGGCGGAGAAACAGGAAAGCTAAAATTTGGACATAGAGGTTGCAACCACCCTGTAAAAAATCTGCTTTTAGATAGAGTTCATATCACCTCACAAAACCACGGCTACTATGTTACAAAGCTTCCAGAAAACTTTGAGGTAACTCATATAAGTATGAATGATGATACCATAGAAGGAATGAGATGCAAAAATAAACCTGTATTTTCAGTTCAATTTCACCCCGAAGCAAGTCCAGGGCCAGTTGACAGCGAATACATCTTTGATGAGTTCTTAAAATATTCACTTTAAGTTTTTGTTTGGGAGGAAAAAATATGCCATTAAATAAAGAAATTAAAAAAGTTTTAGTAATCGGTTCAGGCCCTATAATCATAGGACAGGCCGCAGAATTTGACTATTCAGGAACGCAAGCTTGTCAATCACTAAAAGAAGAAGGTATTGAGGTAGTCCTTATAAACTCAAACCCTGCTACTATAATGACTGACACAGAAGTTGCAGATAAAATATATATAGAACCAATAACCCTAGAATTTGTAGAAAAAATAATAGCCAAAGAAAGACCAGATTCACTACTTGCTGGAATGGGTGGTCAAACAGGCTTAAATATGGCAGTCGAGCTACATGACAGCGGAGTACTTGAAAAATATAATGTAAACGTGATTGGAACCTCAGTAGATTCTATCAAAAAAGGTGAAGATAGAGAGCTGTTTAGAGATATGATGAACAGCATCTCTCAACCAGTAATCGAAAGTGAAATAATTACAGACCTTGAAAGTGGTATGCTTTGGGCAGCTAAAGTAGGCTATCCCGTAATCGTAAGACCAGCCTATACACTTGGAGGTTCAGGTGGTGGTATAGCCGAAACAGAAGAAGCTCTAAGAACCATTCTAGCCTCAGGACTTATGTTAAGCACGATAGGACAGGTACTGCTTGAAAAAAGTGTAAAAGGCTGGAAAGAAGTGGAATATGAAGTTATGAGAGATTCCAAAGGAAACTGCATAACTGTATGTAATATGGAAAACATAGACCCTGTAGGAATTCATACCGGCGACTCAATCGTGGTAGCTCCAAGTCAAACCCTATCAGACAAAGAATATCAAATGCTTAGAACCGCATCATTTAAAATCCTTGAAGCCGTAGGAATAGAAGGTGGCTGTAATGTACAGTTTGCCCTAAACCCTAACTCATTTGAATACGCTGTAATAGAAATAAACCCTAGAGTATCACGTTCCTCAGCATTAGCTTCAAAAGCTACAGGATATCCAATAGCTAAAGTAGCTGCTAAAATAGCACTGGGCTACGGACTTGATGAAATAAAAAATGCTGTAACTCAAAAAACCTATGCCTGCTTTGAACCTTCACTTGACTATGTGGTTGTAAAAATTCCAAAATGGCCATTTGACAAATTCTATCTAGCAGATAGAGAGCTTGGCACAAAAATGATGGCCACAGGTGAAGTAATGGCAATCGGAAGTAACTTTGAAGCTGCCTTCTTAAAAGGAATTCGTTCACTAGAACTAAAAAGATTTTCTATGGAACATCCAAAATTCAAAAACTGCTCTATGTCAGAACTAAAAGCTATGATAATGACGCCAGATGATGAAAGAATATTCGCCCTTGCCGAAATGATTAGAAGAGATTACCGCATGGACAAAATCGCTAAAATCACAGGTATGGATATGTTCTATTTAAAAAAATTCAAATGGATAATAGATGAAGAACAGCGTATAAAATTAAGCAAGCTATCAGATATAAATAAAGAATGGCTACTAAACCTTAAAAAACATGGATTTTCAGATAAAGCCCTTGGCGATATGCTTAAAGTTTCTCCAGAACAAGTATACAAACTTCGTGAAATCTGGGATATAAGACCAGCCTTTAAGATGGTAGATACTTGCGGAGGTGAGTTTGAAGCCCTTTCTCCATACTATTACTCAACATATGAAAAATATGATGAAGTAGAAGTATCAGACAAGAAAAAAGTAATCGTACTCGGCTCAGGCCCAATAAGAATAGGTCAAGGAATAGAATTCGACTACGCTTCAGTACACTGCGTAATGGCGCTTAGAAAAATGGGCATAGAAACCATTATAATAAACAACAATCCCGAAACTGTAAGTACAGACTTTAATATCTCAGACAAACTATATTTTGAACCCCTTACAGAAGAAGATGTACTAGAAATAATATACAAAGAAAAGCCAGATGGCGTAATCCTTCAATTCGGAGGTCAAACTTCAATAAAGCTTGCTAAATTCCTAAAAGAAAAAAACATCCCTACCCTTGGCACAACTTCAGATCAAATAGACCTAGCTGAAGATAGAGAGCAATTTGAAGCTCTTCTTGAAAAATTGGATATCGCAAGACCAAAAGGAAAAGCAGTTTGGAGTGTAGAAGAAGGAATAAAAGAAGCTAAAGAACTTGGATTCCCAATCCTTGTAAGACCATCTTTCGTACTTGGTGGACAAGGTATGGAAATTACACATTCAGAAGAAGAAATTGTTCATTACCTATCAGATGCCTTTTCAAAAGATAGCAAAAACCCAATACTAATAGATAAATACCTAATGGGTATGGAACTTGAAGTAGATGCGATATCAGATGGCGAAAATATACTGATACCAGGAATAATGCAGCATCTAGAAAGAGCTGGAGTTCACTCAGGCGATAGTATGACTATATACCCACCACAGAATGTGAGTGATAAAATAAAAGCAGATATCCTTGATTATACCGAAAAACTAGCCCTAAACATAGGTATCAAAGGTATGATAAACATCCAGTTTATCTGCTACGAAGAAAAACTTTATGTAATAGAAGTAAATCCTAGAGCTTCAAGAACCGTACCATATATCTCAAAAGTCAGCAAAGTGCCTATAGTAGATATAGCAACAAGAGTAATGCTTGGCGAAAAACTTAAAGATTTAGGATATGGCACAGGAATCTATAAGGAAAGCAAACTGATTTCAGTAAAAGTTCCAGTGTTTTCAACCCAAAAACTTCCTAATGTAGAAGTGAGTCTAGGGCCTGAAATGAAATCTACAGGAGAAGTACTTGGAATCGGTCATACCCTTGAAGAAGCACTATACAAAGGCTTTGCAGGTGCAAATATGTTCTCAAGAAAAAAAGGAAACAAAATTCTTGCTACAATAAATGACCAAGATAAAGCAGAGTTCTTAGAAATTGCCAAAAAACTTGATAAACTAGGTTTTGAATTTGTGTCTACAGAGGGCACAGCAACAATGCTTATAGAAAACGGCATCCCTGCAAAAATGGTAAATCGTATAAATGAAGAAAGTCCAAACCTTATGGATCTTATCAAGAATAAAGAAATCCACCTTCTTGTAAACACTCCAACAAAAGGAAATGACTCAAAACGTGATGGATTTAATATGAGAAGAGCGGCTATAGAAAGAAACATAGACGTAATGACTTCACTGGATACCCTTAACGCCTTCCTTTCTTTTGAAGAAAAAGCTTTAAGCCCAGAAAAGATTGAAGTAATTGATATAGCAGGAATATAAGAGATTTAAAAGATTAAAAAAGATTTAAAGAAAAATAAAAAAAGGCGATAGCCTAATAAATAAGAAAGTTATACTCCTGAGATTTGGGAGTATAGCTTTTTTTATGTAAAATAATAAATGATAAATGATAATTAATAAGTGATAACAATAATTAAACAATGATTGTTATTATAGTTATAGATGAAATTGTAGGCATATATTTTCCCTCATTAGGGCTTCGCCTAGATATTCCATTCTGGAATTATCTCGGCTGCAGAATTCATTCGGGGAAAATATATTGACTACAATTTATTCATATGTAAAAAATACGGGGCTGTCGGATAATGAAGTTTTTTGACAGCTAAAATCCAAAAATTAAAATCTTAGATTATTCAACACTCATAAAAAAGGTGTTTTTAAAAATAATCTAAGATTTTTTTATGGTTAAAATATTTTTTTGTATCACAAAAA
>JBGSPX010000017.1:0-8892 GCA_041738345.1 Proteocatella sp. | reverse complement strand
GAAAAGTGTAATCTTGTAATTGATAGGGACAAAAATGCAAGTATTAATTTAGCAAATTATAAATTAGCATAGAAAATCAAAATAAAAGATTGTGCTAATATGTAGACATTGACGAGGTCGAATTAAAGCCTTTCGAGTGTTGTATCAAACCAAAGTAGCTAATGCAAAATGGGGCACGATGAAGAAGGAAATAAATCTATAAAAATTATAAAGTATTTATAAAAAATTATAGAGTTTATACGTCAGCTTATATATCAACTGATTTAATAAAAAAATATGACATAGATATACTGTCATTAAATGTACTTCTAAATGGAATAAATAAGCGAGAACTCGATTGGACGAATGAAGAATTTTATCAAGAAGTTCAAAAAAGCGGAGAATTTCCAAAATCGTCTCAACCTTCGATTGAAGAAATTCAAAATTTATTTAAAAAACATATACTTCAAGATGATGAAATTGTTGCAGTATTTATGTCTTCTAAGATGAGTGGAACTTTTTCTACTGCAAACGCTATAAAACAGCAGTTTTTAGAAGAATTTCCAGATGTGAAAATAGAGATATTAGATTCTAAGACTAATTCTATGCAGCTAGGCTTTGCAGCTATTGAAGGCGCAAAAAAAGCTAGTGAGGGAGCAAGTCTAGAATCAGTTAAGGCGGTGATGGAACATGTTATTGAAAATAGTAGGTTTTTATTTACCCCAGAAACGTTTGAATATCTAAAAAAAGGTGGAAGAATAGGCGGAGCCGCAGCGCTTTTAGGCCATCTACTCAATATAAAGCCTGTACTTACGGTGGAAGATGGACAAACAACGGTATTTGGGAAAACTAGAACTAGACGAAAAGCAGTGGATATGATTTTAAACAAGCTTTACGAGGATGCTTCAACAAGAGAACTTGGGGGTGTGATTGTACATCATATCAATTGCGAGGATAAAGGTAATGAAATCGCTGAGGAAATTGCGCTAAAATTAGGCGTGAAAGTAAACATTCAATCTATAGGCCCAGTAATTGGAACCCATGTTGGCCCAGGAAGCGTAGGGGTGGCATACTGGCTGAAATAGTATTATAATAAGTATAACTATATCAGCGAAACGCAGAAAGCAGGAACAATAGCATATGATAGAAAAATTATTTGAAAGTCCAGAAATATACAGAATTTATGTACCGCTGCCAGAAAATCCGCTTAGAACGCTTAATTCTTATGTAATAAAGACTAAACAAAGAAATTTGGTAATAGATACAGGTTTTAACAGAATAGAGTGCTATGAGGCATTAAAGGCAGGATTAGAAGAACTAGATGTAGAACTCGAAAATACAGATTTTTTTATAACTCATTTGCATGGTGACCACAGTGGCCTTGTAAATAAAATAGCTAGTCCTAAAAGTAAAATTTACATGAGCAGTATAGATTACAAATATCTTAAGGGTGATATTGCAAATGTGAGCTGGCCAAAAATAGAAGCGCTTTATAAGGAAGAAGGCTTTCCGCTTGAAATTATAGAGGAGCTTAAAGGCAATAATCAAGCCCAAGAATTCATGCCAGAGGAGCTTTTTGCAGTAGAAACTATAGAAGATGGACATATAATAGAACTTGAGGATTTAAACTTTAAATGTATATTAACGCCAGGACATACGCCAGGGCATATGTGTCTATATTTAGAATCGCATAAGCTCTTTTTTTCAGCAGACCATGTACTTTTTGACATTACTCCAAATATAACATCATGGTATGGGGTAAAAGATTCGCTTAGAGATTATATAGAAAGCCTTAGAAAAATAGAAAATTTAGACATAGTACTTACTTTCCCAGGGCATAGAGCAATAGGCGATAATATTAAATCAAGGATAACTGAAATAATAGAACATCATGAAGAACGTTTAGAAGAAGTAATAACCATAATTTCAAAAAATGATTACCCTATGAATGCATATGAAATAGCACAAAATATGCAGTGGAATCTGAGAGGTCAATCTTGGAATGAGTTTCCTATAAATCAAAAATGGTTCGCCATGGGTGAGGCTTTGGCGCATTTAGATTATCTTTTTAATGACGGACAAATAAGTAAAAAAATGGAGGACTCAGATAAAATTTATAAGTATACATTAAATTAAATAAAAAAATGACTTAATAGTGATATTCTCACCGTTAAGTCATTTTTCTATTTCAAGATGTTATTGCAATTTGATTCTAGTCTATCGTAAAAGTGTAAATCTTTCTACTAATGATTTTAAAGTATCTGCTTGTGCAGATAGTTCTTCACTTGCAGCAGCACTTTCTTCAGCAGTAGCAGAGTTGCTGTGAACAACCATAGATATTTGTTCTACATTTTCTTGAACATCTACCATTGAAGTAGCTTGCGTTTTTGAATCATGAGATATCGTATCAATCATAGTGATTATATTTTTTGTATTTTCAGCTACGGCATCCATAATTATAGCCGCTTCATTTGCTATAGAGCCACCGTTTTCAACTGCAAGAATAGAGTTTTCAATAAGCTGAGTTGTATTTTGAGCCGCTTCGGCACTTTTGTTAGCAAGATTTCGAACTTCGTCCGCAACTACGGCAAAGCCTTTACCTGCTTGACCTGCTCTAGCAGCTTCTACTGCGGCATTTAGTGCCAAGATATTTGTTTGGAAAGCAATATCTTCTATGGTCTTAATTA
Source organism: Proteocatella sp. (assembly GCA_041738345.1). GTDB lineage: Bacteria > Bacillota > Clostridia > Peptostreptococcales > Filifactoraceae > Proteocatella. The sequence goes on along the minus strand of JBGSPX010000017.1, from coordinate 6,226 downwards.
TTTTTCTGATTTCGTTTGAGCTATCATTTATTTGCCCCATAGCTTGAATCATATTTTGCATTTGAGCATGACAGTCTTCAATATCATTTCCGATTATATCTACTTTTTCCTTAGTTTCAACAGAATTCTGAGTACTCTTTTTAATAAGTGAAGTTACATCTTCTATAGTGGCAACCAAATGTTCTACGGAAGTTGCTTGCTCAGTAGAACCTTGGGCAAGAGCTTGAGCTCCTGAAGCTACCTGTTCTGAACCATTAGCAACTTCTCCAGCACTTAAATTTATTTGACTTAGGGTTTCGTTAAGTGAAGATATAATCATATTTACAGAACGACCTAATTCTTCGAAATCACCTTTAAATGATCGATCTATAGTTTTAGTAAGATTTCCGTTTGCAGCTTCAGAAAGTGAAAGCGAAGTTTCCTCAATCGCTTCATTTAGGTTTGAGATAGTTTCGTTTAAATCTGAAAGCAGCATACCTGTCTCATCTTGAGCATCTGTAGTAGGTACTGGAGATTTTAAATCACCTTCAGCTAGAAGCTTAAGTCTATTTGCACATTGAATTATAGGCTGAGAGATAGAATTTGCAAAATGATTAGATAGCACACTTCCTGCGGCTAAAAATACTAATAATATTGCAAACATAGATATTAAGAAAGTTTTTAAGCCACCTAAGAAGTCTGACTCAAGTGTATTTACAGCTATACTCCAACCGTCAGTTCCTGGAATTGGGGCATAAGCACTAAGTTTTTTCTGATTATCATAGCTATACATTCCAAAACCAGTTTTTCCATTAATCATTTCAGCTTCAACTTTGGCAAGTGATTTAAGCGAGTCATCTGTTTTAGAAAGTTCGGTTACATTTTCAATTCCAACAAGCGAATTATCTGTAGAGGCTATCGTAAGGCCGTTCTTATCTAAGATATATGAGGCACTGTTTTTTCCTATTTTTATCTCACTTACCTTATTATTTAAGAAATTAGCATCAGGCACAAAGCTTACTACCCCATAAATTTCAGAACCTTTATCTCCATTTTTCCAAATTGGAGCAGAAATTACATATCTAATCTCGCCAGAAGTTTTACCCATACTAGGATTTGAGCAGAATGCTTCGCCTTGCATAGATGCTTTAAAATGGTCGCTACTAGAATAATCTTCACCATTGAAAAGTCCCAATCCATTTGGAGTTATGATATTTCCTCTTTGGAAGCCATAAGTTTTGGCTCTATCTTCAATTATAGACTGTTTTTCAGCTAATGATACTTTTGGGTCAGACAGCTTAGGGATAGTTCCTATCTCCGCAACTACATTTTTATAACTAGATAAAAAATCTGAAATCTGATGTGAGGATACGGTTGCAGTTTCCATCAGTGAGATTTCAAGTGTTTCTAAAACCACTTTATAGTTTAAATACGAGGCAATAGAGCCAAGAATAACACTGAGTAATAGAATTATTGAAACAATAGTGTAATTTACCCTTTTTTTAATACTTTTCATGCTTGAATTACTTTTCATATTAAGACCACCCTTTAAATTAAATTGAACAAATTTTATTTCATTAATACAAATCTTCCTACAAGTTCACTTAAGCTGTCTGCCTGTGCTGAAAGTTCCTCGCTTGAAGCGGCACTTTCCTCAGCCGTAGCAGAGTTGCTGTGAACAACAGAAGATATCTGATCCACCCCTTGCTGAACCTGTACTATCGCTTGTGCTTGAGATACAGCATTTTCTGATATCATATCAATTACCTGAGATACAGTTTGGGTATTTTGGACAATAGACTCCATTATAGTACCTGTTTCTCCTGCAATTTTACTTCCGTTTGCTACTGAAACAATCGAATTTTCTATAAGCAGCGTAGTATCTTTAGCCGCTTCGGCACTCTTATTAGCAAGGTTTCTAACCTCATCCGCAACTACAGCAAAGCCTTTTCCAGCTTGACCAGCTCTAGCAGCCTCAACAGCAGCATTAAGTGCAAGAATATTTGTTTGGAACGCAATATCTTCAATAGTTTTAATTATTTTTCTAATTTCATTAGAGCCATCGCTGATATCGCCCATTGCAGAAAGCATATTTTGCATTTGAATATTACAGTTTTCAACATCTGATTCAACCGATGAAATCTTAGTTTTTGCATCTACAGAGTTTTGGGCACTTGCTTGGATCTTTTCAGATATATCCTCTATAGTAGCCACTAGTTCTTCCACTGAACTAGACTGCTCAGTAGAACCTTGTGCAAGGGCTTGCGCGCCTGACGCTACTTGTTCAGAACCATTTGCAACTTGACTTGCACTTGTATTTATTTGCTCGACAGTATCATTAAGAGACATAATTATATTATTCACAGAATTTCCAAGTTGTTCAAAATCTCCCATGAATTTTCTTTCGATTGTTTGAGTTAAATCGCCATCTGCTGCGGCAGCAAGACAATGTGAAGTATCGGCAATAGCGCCATTTAGACGTTCTATAGTTATGGCAAGGTCATTTAGAAGCTTTCCAGTTTCATCTTCTGCTTCTGTAGTAGGTACTGGGGATTTTAAATCACCTTCTGAAAGCAAATTAAGTCTTTCAGTACAAGCTAATATCGGTTTTGAAATAGAGTTAGCAAATCTGTTTGAAAACACTATACCTAAAGCTAAGAATGCAATAAGCGTAGCAATTACATAAAATATTGCTTTTTGGAAATGAGCAAGGAATTCTTTTTCGGTAGTAGAAAGCGCAATACTCCAACCTTCAGTATTAGGCACTGGGGCATAAGCTACTACTTTTTTGTTTCCATTGTAGCTATATTTTCCAAAACCATTTTTTCCACTTATCATCTCCTGCTCTATAGCAGCAATAGAAGCTAGGGAGTTATCTGTTTTTGCCATCTCGGTAGTATTTTCTACTCCAACGATATCGACATTTTCGTGAGCTATGGTAAGCCCATCTTTATTTATGATATAAGAAGAACCGGTACTTCCGATTTTCATATTACCCATTTCAGTATTTAAGAAATTCTCATCTGGAACAAAGTATATTACCCCCGTTACACTTGAATCGGGCATCCCATCTTTCCAAATAGGCGCAGAAACAATCATCGTCATCTTTCCAGTTACTTTACTTACAACTGGGTCAGAAGCAAAAGTTTTACCCTGCATAGCGCTTTGAAAGTAAGCTCTGTCAGAATAATTATTACCATCAAATATGCTATTTCCATCAGGGGTAAGAATGTTTCCTCTTACAAAACCGTAGGCCTTTGAGCGAGAATCTATTATTGCTTGTTTTTCAGAAATTGAAGTTTTAGGATTAGAAAGCTTAGGGATACATCCAATTTCATAAGCAAGATTTCGATATGCGGAAATCTCCTTAGAAACTCTATCCGCAGCAATTGTAGCTGTTTCAATCATTGAAAGCTCAAGCGAGTTAAGCGATGATGAATAGCTAAGCATAGCGGCAATTAGCCCTAATATAGAACTTAGGATTATGATCATAGCCAAAATGCCACTTGTAATTCGTTTTTTGATGCTCTTGGAATTGTTAAATCCAAGTTTTCTAGAACTTAAATTTTTGATGTTTTCCATTATATTCTCCCGTTAAATAAAAGTTTATGAAATTAAAATAAAAAAATACACTATAAAAGTTATCGGCTTAAAATAAAAATGCATAATGATTTTTTAATTAAAAAGTTTTATTATATTAAAAAAACGTTTGCTTTAAAAATATAGTGAAAATAGCGAATTAAATACCTAAATTTAAGTTTTTAGTATTGAGAAAGGCGATAAAGTGTGTTAAATTTAAAGTTATGAATAAAATATAAATTAGAATTAATTATATAAAACGAGGTAAATATTATGAAAAAAATAGCGATTTTAGGCTCTACAGGCTCGATAGGAACGCAGGCACTAGATGTCGTAAGAAAAAATAAAGATCTTGAAGTAGTAGCACTTTCAGCTGGAAACAATATTGAGTTACTAAAACAGCAAATAGATGAATTTTCACCAAAGTTAGTCTCAGTAGGAAGTGAAGAGTCAGCGAACAAACTGAAAGTTATGCTAGAGGGTAAAGATATAGAAGTTATGTATGGCATGGAGGGACTTATAGCGGTAGCAGTCTGTGAAGAAGCGCAGACACTACTTACGGCAATAGTTGGAATGATAGGGCTTGTGCCTACAGTAGAAGCTATAAAAGCAGGTAAGGATATAGCCCTTGCAAACAAAGAGACGCTTGTAACCGCAGGCCATATAATAATGCCGCTTGCAAAGGAGTACAATGTAAATATACTTCCAGTAGATAGTGAGCACAGTGCAATTCTCCAGTGTCTTCATGGGGAAAAGAAGGCTCAAATTTCAAAATTACTTATTACAGCATCGGGAGGACCTTTTAGAGGAATGAGCAAAGAACAACTGGCAAAGGTTAAACTTGAAGATGCGCTAAAACATCCTAACTGGAGTATGGGAAGAAAAATAACTATAGATTCGTCCACACTTGTAAATAAAGGACTGGAAGTTATAGAAGCAAAATGGTTGTTTGATATGGAGGTAGAGGATATTGAGGTTGTAGTACAGCCCCAAAGCATAATTCACTCAATGATAGAACTTGTAGATGGCAGTATAATTGCACAACTTGGAACTCCCGATATGAGGCTTCCAATCCAATATGCACTTTACTATCCAGACCATCGTTTTTTAGATGGAAAACGTCTTGATTTTAAAACTCTAAAACAGATAACGTTTGAAGAACCGGATATGAAGACCTTTAAAGGACTTGCACTTGCGTATGAAGCGATAAGAACAGGGGGCTCGATGCCAACTGTATACAATGCGGCAAATGAATTAGCAGTAAGTAAATTTTTAAATAGAGAGATAGCGTATCTAGATATTGTGGATTTAATCGAAAAGAGTATGGAGGCGCATACGCTTATTAAAAATCCATCAATAGAAGAGATTTTACAATTAGAACGTCAAACTCATGAATTTATTAATTCACTTGGGGTATAATATAAGAAAATCACAAAAATTTCAAATTAAACTAGGAGGGATAGTATGTTTATTGCAATAGGTATATTAGTCGTGGTATTAGTTGTGGGAGTAGGGTATTACAACACCTTTGTAAGACTTAGAACTCAAACGGATGAAGCATTTTCTACAATGGATGTGTATTTGAAAAAACGTTATGACCTGATTCCAAATCTTGTAGAAGTGGTAAAGCAGTATGCAAGTCATGAAAAAGAGACTTTAGAAAAAGTTATAAGTGCTAGAACTATGGCAATGGGAGCACAGTCACTTGATGAAAAAGCTCAAAATGAAAATATGCTTTCAGGGACACTTAAGAGTTTATTTGCAGTTTCAGAAAACTATCCAGATTTAAAGGCGGATACTAGCTTTTTAAATCTTCAGAATCAGCTTACAGGACTTGAAAATGAAATTTCACAAGCTAGAAAATACTACAATGGCGCAGTAAGAGCGCTTAACACAAAGGTTGAGATGTTCCCATCAAATATAATTGCAGGAATGACGGGTTTCAAAAAATATCCATTCTTTACAGTTGATGAATCAGAAAGAGAAAATGTAAAGGTTCAATTTTAGTAGATGGCAAACTGTTTAGGTTGGGGGTGAGTTTTTGAAAAAAATATTAAATTTAAAACGCTACTTTGCACTATTATTAATACTTGGAATGATTTTTATACCTCAGACCGTATTAGCATTAGAGGCATTTGATATAACCTCATATAACGTCAATATGGATGTGGGGCTAAACAACAGCTATAAAATAACTGAAACTATAGACGTATCCTTTAGTGAGCAGAGAAGAGGTAACTAACAGTTACAAAATTGTTGACAGCCTCCCATGTTCGTAAAGAGCATGGAGTGATAGGTATAACATTAAATAAACCTATCCAAAATCCTTTGAATTGCTGGAAGTCCCTAAAGCTAGTTAAACTACAACGTAAGGATGAAATAAACCTAAGCGTGAATGTGGCGAAAGCAGAAAAAATTAACTAGATGGCATAAGGTTAAATCCTAAGTGCACATGATAATGGGTAATCAGCAGGGAAGCTCCTAATAGGAGAACCTTCAACGACTATCTCGAAAGAGAGTACACTCAAGTGGGTGGAAGTGGAGGACACCGATAAAGGTGATGATATAGTCTACGCTCATATGAAAGTATGAGAAGTTCATGGGTTTACAAGCCTTGAGAACTGCATAAATGTAACGAATTTATGTGAATGTGCGTAAAACTTGTAAA
>JBGSPX010000048.1:0-5736 GCA_041738345.1 Proteocatella sp. | reverse complement strand
CGGAAGAAAGCGGCAACTTGTTTTGTCGTTTTTTTTGCATTTTTTACATTTCGTAAAAAAGAAGGATATTCTCCTAAATAAATATTAAGAGGATATCCTTCTTATTCTGTAAGGCTATCGCCTATTTACCGACAGCCCCTTTGTGAGTTGACTTAAATTATAGCTTTTAGGGTATAAAGTAAATTATAAAGCTGATGAAAAGAGGTGGGGATTTGAAAAAAATATTAATAGTATTAAGCATAATAATATTACTTTCAGCTTGCAATAAAATAAATCCCAAGATAGAGAAAAATAAAGATAATTTAGAAGTTCAAAATAGTACAAAATTACTGCTTGTAACGGATGAATGGGCACCTTATACCTCTAAAAATTTGGAAGAATATGGAATGGTTTCAAAAATAGTAGCTTTAGCTATGGAAGAAGCTGGACTTGAGTATGAAATTCAATTTAGACCATGGGCTAGAGCTCTTGAAATGGTAAAGTATGGAGATGCTTGGGGGAGTTTTCCTTGGTTTTACACAGATGAACGTGCAGAAGAATATTATTATTCAAATCCAATAATGAGTTCTAATATAGTTGTATTTTATAAAAAAACAAATAATATAATTGAAAATCCAGATATAGAAATTAAGAACTTAGATAATTTAAAATCATATAAAATTGGTGGAGTTTTTGGATACTTTTATGAGCCTTACTTAGAAGATAACAAAAATCAGTTTAGATATGATTTATCAAGTGATGCAGAATCGGCTTTTAAACTTTTGGAAAGTGGAAAAGTAGATATAATTTTTGAAGAAGAAGCAGTAGGATGGCATATAATAGCTAATATGTTTCCAGAAAGAGAACATGAATTTGCAACCTTTAAAAATCAACTTTCAGAAGAAAAATTTTATCTTATAGTAACAAAAGAAGACAGGTTTGCAATAAAGAAAATAGAAGCCTTTAATAAAGGGCTAAGCAAGATAAAACAGTCGGGGGAATATGAAAAAATATTAGAGGGATACAAGACTAGATAAAGGGGTGAGCCTTTGAAAACTAAATTAAGCATTTTTTTTATAATATTGATATTAGTATTTTCAGGATGTGCAAAAATAAATCCGAAAATATCAGGGAATAGCATTGAGGATGATATTGAAAATTCAAAAGAAGAAAATAAAATAATTGTAGTTATAGACGAATGGCCACCGTTTACATCTAGGCAAATGAAATCATATGGGATTGGGTCACAAATTGTTATAGAAGCAATGAAGGCAGCTGATTTAGAATGTGAATTTCAATTTAAACCATGGGCGAGAGCTTTAGAAATGGTAAAGTACGAAGAGGCATGGGGGACTTTTCCATGGCTTTATAAGGAAGATCGGGCAAAGAATTATTTATATTCAGACGTGGTGTTAGAAAGTCGTTCTAAAATATTCTATAAAAAAAATAATCCAAATATGAAAGTAGAAATTCCAGACTATGAAACCATATATGATTTAAGGCAGTTTAAATTTGGGGGCGTATATGCATATACGTATGAAAAAGATTTTGAAAAACCTGAAAATAACTTTAAATATGAACTTTATTCAACTTTAGAATTAGCATTTAATGCTTTGGATAAAGGGAATGTAGATATAATAAATGAAGATGAGGCAGTAGGGTGGTATATAATATCCAAACTTTATCCAGGAAGAGAACATGAATTTGCTACACTAGAAAAAAATCTCATAACTGTAAATATGTATATGCTTGTTAATAAAACGGATGGAAAATCATCAGAAATTATGGATAAGTTTAACGCTGGACTAAAAATAATAAAAGAAAATGGGAAATATGATGAAATTATTAACTCTTTAGTAAAATAATTTGATTGGGGGACAATTTTGTGTTTTCAAAACTTATTAATCATATAAATAAAAGTATATATAGGAAATTTATAGTTATAATAGTATTAGTTTCAGTTATAACTATGAGCCTATATGGGGTATTTAGAACGGGAGTGATTATTGAGAGCACTAATAGGGATGTTGAGGAGAAGATAGCTTTTTTAAGAAATAATGTATCTAATCAATTTTCTAATCCAATATGGCATTTCAATAATCCAGGTATAAAACTAGCAGCAGAAGCGATAATGAAAGATAAAGAACTTTCCTATATAGAAATAACAAGTTCTAATGGAGATGTACTTTTACAAAAAGAAAAAAATGGAGAAGCGTATTCAGAAAACGATATAATATTTTTTAAAGATGGAGTGTATAGTGAAGACAAACAAATAATTGCAACTGTTACTATGGGATATACGACATATTATAGAAATAAGGAAATTTTATTCCAAAATATTATATTTTTGTTTTCGGCGATAACTATGATAATTGTACAGATAGTTATTTTAGTAGTGCTAACAAAAAAATTGAGCAAACCCTTTGAGATGTTAAATGAATTTACCTCAAAGGTTGCAAGTGGAAATCTTAATGAAAAAGTTCCTATTTTAGGAGAAGATGAAATTGGGGAGTTTTCAAAATCATTTAACAATATGATTGAAAAACTTGATTTTATGATTATGCAAAGAGATAGTGCGCTTAAAGAGCTTGAAGAAAATAACCTTTATCTTGAGTCAAAGGTAAGAGAGCGAACTCAAAATCTAGAAAAAATGCAAAAAAAATTAATTCGTTCAGAAAAGTTAGCATCTTTGAGTGTATTAATTGCAGGCGTATCTCATGAAATAAATACGCCAATAGGAACTTGTATAACTGCAAATGACTATATAGAAAGCAGTATAAAAAAGCTTGATGAGCTGAATTTAGCTGAGTGTAAAAGCGATGGAGAATGTAAAAAATATATAGAATCAATATTAGAGGCCAATCAAATAATTCAAAAGAGTTTGGATAAAGCATATAGATTAATAGAAAATTTAAAACTTATAGCGAATGTAAGAGATGTAAAAGAGGGAGAGATTTTCTATATAAAAGAGGCGTTAGATAGAGTTATTTCAGATATAGACGTTTTACAAAAATCAATAAATATAATTGTAAAGTCATCAGAAAATATCAAATTAAAAGGCAGTGTTTCTTCATTTATACAAATAATTAATGCGTTTATTAATAACTCTATAATTCATGGATTTGATAGTAGTGATAAAGGGGAAATAACTATAGATTTTTACAAAAAGAATAATTTTGTAATTGTTGAATATAGTGACAATGGAAAAGGCATATCGAAACAGGATTTAGAAAACATATTTAATCCTTTTTTTACAACTAAAATGGGTAGTGATAACCGAGGTTTAGGGCTATTTGTAGTGCATGAAATTGTAACACTTCAATTTGATGGAGAGGTTTATTGTGAGAGTGTATTAGATAGAGGAAGTCGATTCATAATAAAAATACCTATTGAAAAAGAGGCAAAATAAAAGGAGGAGTTATGTTTATAAGAGACTGTGAATTACAAGATATTGAAAAGTGGGTGGAATTAAACCTAGAATTTATGAAATATGAAATTAAGGATGAGGAGTTTTGGAGTCATACTTCAAATGTAAAAGAAGATAATTTGAGAAATATTTTCGCTCAATCACTTTTAAATAAAGAATATATAAAATTAATGTTTATAGAGAAGGATAATAGTATTATTGGTTTTATGAACCTATTAAGCATATTTAGTGTTTGGGGCGGAGGAAGAGCACTGGTATTAGATGATTTATATATCATAGAAAAGTATAGAGGGTTCGGAGTTGGAAAAGGAGTAATGGATTTTTTGGAAGCATATGCAGAAAAAAATGGATATAAACGGATTCAATTTCTCTCGGAATTTTCAAATGAAAAAGCATATAGTTTTTATACTAAACTTGGATATCCATCTCAAAATATGCATTTTCATATGAAATACATATAATTATATAGAAAAATGTTATACAAACTATAAAATAAAACTATGTATAGAATTCTGAAAATGAAGGCATTTTATAATATAATTAGAAAGGATTAAATAAAATTTTAAGGAGAGTGTTATGAAAGACTATATAATGCCAGCACATTTTGAGGAGTATACAGAAGCTAGAAGAAATGGATTCATAAAAGTTAAGAGTATAAAAGAAAATGGTGGCTTGATTGCAGGAATATTTTGTGCATTTACACCGTTAGAAATTATAGAAGCAGCAGGGATACTTCCAGTAAGTCTTTGCGGTTCTTCAGAGGTAACTAACAGTTACAAAATTGTTGACAGCCTCCCATGTTCGTAAAGAGCATGGAGCGATAGGTAAACCTATCCAAAATCCTTTGAATTGCTGGAAGTCCCTAAAGCTAGTTAAACTACAACGTAAGGATGAAATAAACCTAAGCGTGAATGTGGCGAAAGCAGAAAAAATTAACTAGATGAGATAAGGTTAAATCCTAAGTCTTGATAAAAATGGGTAATCAGCAGGGAAGCTCCTAATAGGAGAACCTTCAACGACTAGAGCGACAGCTCGTACCTTCAAGTGAGGGGAAATGGGGAGAGTCCAAGTGAGAAACTTGGATTGTGATATAGTCTGTGCTTATATGAAAGTATAAGATGCACGTAATGGTGCTGGTAGAGAACTAACGAACTTTACTGAACACTCTAAAAATGTTGCAAATGAAAAAAAATATTTAATTCGCAAACAACCGTATTTTTAAACTTTAGAGCTTTACATTTTCTGATAAATATATCAAAAATATAGCGTTTCCAATACTTTGAAACGGGTATATATAAAATATCAGGGGGTGTAAAAATGAGTACTATTATAAAAACTGTAAAACAATATTCATATGAATTAGACGAAGAGATGCTAAAAGAGTTACTGTTTATAGCGAATCAATATAAGAACGTCAAAAACTATGTATATTCAAGATACAGTGGAATTAATAGCATTCTGCTGCTAGGCAAAGATAGAAAAATAAGAGATCAGTGGACAAAAATGAAATTTTATGAGCAGTGGAAATTGCCAGCTAGATATTGGAAACTAGCCTTATCAGAAGCCTTTTCAAATATTAAAACAAATTGGAGTAACACCAAAAAGAAAGTAAAAGAGCAAGTAAATAGAAATAGTCACCTTTCAAATGAAGATAGACATTATATAAACTACATTCTAAAGTTTGACAATTACTATTTCAAGGTACTGACTAATAACGACTTTGAAACTCCAAAGCTATTTGAATATAAAAACTTAAACTATAAATACCTAAATAATCTCATAAAAAGATACACTAGAAGATATAAAGGGAAAATTCCATATGCTAAAAGAGGAAGAAGTTTTAGTATAGATACAGGACTATATTCATACACAGCAGATGGAATAAATATAACCTCAACTACTAAGGGCAAAAGATTATCTATAAAACTTAGTGATAAAAATAGATATGACCGCACGATGATAGTAAATATAGTAGGAGAGAAAATAGAGATACATTGTCCTTTAAAAGTTAAAACCAAGGCTAATCAAAATGAGAATATATTAGGAATAGATAAGGGATATAAATACTTATTTGCGACCTCGAGTGGAAATCTCTACGGAGCGCATTTAAATCAGTATTTAAGCGAAGAAACCGAAAGGCTTACAAAGGCAAATTCCAATAGAAGCAGGCTATATGCAAAATATCTAATCCATTTAGAAAATGGCAATGAGAAAAAAGCGAAGCTTATAAAAGAAAATAATCTAGGAAAGAAAAAATATTTCAAAGCAAAACATAGGCATGATGAAAACGTAAAATCATATATAAACTGCTGCTTGAATAACCTTTTAGA
>JBGSPX010000036.1:0-63853 GCA_041738345.1 Proteocatella sp. | reverse complement strand
GGTAGAGCCCCGGCCTTCCAAGCCGGTTGCGAGGGTTCGATCCCCTTCACCCGCTCCAAAGATGACCCATTAGCTCAGTCGGCAGAGCACCTGACTTTTAATCAGGGTGTCCCGCGTTCGAGTCGCGGATGGGTCACCATTTAAAAAAGCTTTAAAAAAAGAATAATTATATTATATGGAGAGGTGTCCGAGCGGTTTAAGGAGCTGGTCTTGAAAATCAGTGACTCAGAAATGGGCCGTGGGTTCGAATCCCACCCTCTCCGCCATAAAATATATGGAGAAGTACTCAAGTGGCTGAAGAGGCTCCCCTGCTAAGGGAGTAGGCCTGGTTAACGGGCGCGAGGGTTCAAATCCCTCCTTCTCCGCCATATATTTACTTGTCGAGGTGTAGCGCAGTTTGGTAGCGTACGTGGTTTGGGACCATGGGGCCGGGAGTTCGAGTCTCTCCACCTCGACCATTTTTTTCGGGCCTATAGCTCAGGTGGTTAGAGCGCACGCCTGATAAGCGTGAGGTCGCTGGTTCGAGTCCAGCTAGGCCCACCAATTTTAGGGGCGTAGTTCAGTGGTAGAACGTCGGTCTCCAAAACCGAATGCCGTGGGTTCAAATCCTGCCGCCCCTGCCATTTATGTTTTTGATAAAATTACATAACAAATTATTATATTTATCGAGGTGTAGCGCAGTTTGGTAGCGTACGTGGTTTGGGACCATGGGGCCGGGAGTTCGAGTCTCTCCACCTCGACCATTTTTTTTGGGCCTATAGCTCAGGTGGTTAGAGCGCACGCCTGATAAGCGTGAGGTCGCTGGTTCGAGTCCAGCTAGGCCCACCAGATTTTTTACATTTACAAAATAAATGGGCCTTTAGCTCAGTTGGTTAGAGCGCCCGGCTCATAACCGGTAGGTCTGGGGTTCGAGTCCCTGAAGGCCCACCATTTATTTTTGCCCAGATAGCTCAGTCGGTAGAGCAGAGGACTGAAAATCCTCGTGTCGCTGGTTCGATTCCGGCTCTGGGCACCATTTTAAACCCTTTAGAAAAATTTTCTGAAGGGTTTTTTGTTAATTATTACTTATTTTAAAGATATGTTTTAAATCGAATTGAGGCATAAATGATTTTATGATATAATAAATGGTGAAGCAAAATTTAGACTTATCTTTTTAGCTATGGAGGAGTGGTTGTTTGAATAATATATTTTTTAGATATCAAAGAGACAAAAAAGAAGCTTTCTTAGAAACTTTGAGATATTCTGTGCTTACAGTGGCATTACTTTTACTTATTAAAATGCTACCAATGTTTGCACTAGTTTCATTCTTTTTACCATCATTATTTGCAGTAATAACTTTTAGGAATGGAATGATATTCAGTTTAATCTCTGGAATTATAATTGCAGCAGTATCATCAACTTTTTTAGAACCGCTAGTTGTTCTTTATACGACATTCACTATTGCAGGAGTAGGTCTTGTAATTGGAGAATTTGCATATAGGAAAAGAACTCCAGCACTTGCTATTTTTGCAGGAGCTTTTATGGTAATAATAAATATGATGCTACTTATGTATGCAGAAGCAAGGATGATGAATGTAGATTTAGTTGAATATATAATAAGTGGGTATAGAGAGTCCTTTGAAATGCAAAAGGAAATGTTTAATTTAAATATGGACATAAATACGTTTATACTTAATTTGAGAAGAACTTTTCCAGGGATGGTTGTGTGTATGGGATTTTCAATTTCTGCTATTAATTATTTTTTTACAGGTTCGATGCTAACAAAACTTACGAAAAAACGCCAGATTGCAACTCTATCAGAATTTAGTCTGCCTGGAAATGTATTTGGTGGAATACTTATCGTATATTTAATGACACTTTTTTTGATATACTCAGATTATCTATATAAAGATACACTAATTATAAATCTAACTATAATTTTTGGGATGTTATTTTTTTTACAGGGACTTGCGGCCATATACAATTTCATGAGTAGTAGGATAAGGCCAATTCCAAGAAATATAATAACATTAGTGCTTTGCATTTTTATGCCGCTTTATACATTCGTGGTTGCAATAGGCTTTATAGATGCAGTGGTAAATTTACGGAGAATAAAGAAGTAAAGGTGGATCATGAAGGACAATATTAAATATATTAAATTAAGTAATTTACTGTCATTACTATTGTCAATGGTAATTGCTTATTATAATATTTGGATAGGATTAACTTCAGCAGTAATATGTCTTATTTTTATAAGAAATCAAATTATTGAAAATCAAAAATATGAAGAAAAAATGGATTCTTATGTCGAAACTTTTAATATGACAATGGATTATAAGACGAGACAATCTATTAGCAATTTAAATTTACCACTTTGTATGTGCAATACAGAGGGGATAATTGTTTGGTATAACAAAAAATTTTCAGAGCTTATAGGTAAGAAGGGTTTATTTGGGGATAAGATAACGGATCATTTTTTTGAAATGGAACTAGAAACTATTTTAGATTTAAAACAAGGAAGTTTTGAATTAGAGTCACGTGATCAAAAATATTATAAGGCAGTATACTCTATAAATAAAGCTAAAGATAGTAAAGATAATACGTTTATGGTATATTTTGAGGATACAACTGAACTTGAAAATACTAAACAAAGATATGAAAGTAGTAAGCCAGCAGTAATAACGGCTCAAGTAGATAGTTTAGATGAAGTTTTAGACTCTACAGAGGAACAGAATAGACCTCAAGTAGAAGTTGAGATAGAACGAATGATGAAACTTTGGGCTGATGAGCATAAACTCGCTATAAGAAAAATATCTAAAGATAAATATTTTTTAGTTACTACGGAAGAAGAACTTATAAAAATGGAAGAAGAACGTTTTTCTATTTTAGATAGTATAAGAAGTATTGATCTGAAAAACTTTATACCAATCTCTATATCTATGGGGGTATCACCTTTTGTAAATTCACTTAGAGAGACACAACTTATAAGTAATTCAGCGCTGGATATTGCACTTGGAAGAGGTGGCGATCAGGTTGCACTTAAGCGAAATGATAAATATATTTTTTATGGCGGAAAATCCAAAGCGATAGAGAAAAAAACTAGAGTAAAAGCAAGAATAATAGGATATGCACTTAGAGATCTTCTTAATGAATCAAAAAATGTACTTGTTATGGGACATCAATTTCCAGATTTGGATTCGCTAGGTTCATCTTTAGGCGTGGTAGCTATAGCAGAGATGATGGGAAAAGAAGCTAAAATAGTTATTGAATCGCCGAATTCGTCTATAGATGTATTGTATGATAGAATAAGACAAAGTGAAAAGTATAAACACGTTTTCTTAAAGCGAGATGAAGCACTTAGATATATGGATACAGATACACTTTTAGTTGTGGTAGATACACACAATCCTAAATTTACAGAATATCCTAGACTTGTGGATAAATCTGAAAGAATAGTGGTTATAGATCACCATAGAAGAGGTCAAGAATTTATAGATAAGGCCGTTTTAGTTTATCACGAAACATATGCATCTTCTGCAAGTGAAATGGTTACAGAACTAATTCCTTATATTAAAGAAAGACCTCAATTAAATCCGCAAGTGGCAGAAGCCTTGTTAGCAGGAATCACACTTGATACTAAGAATTTTACTTTTAAAACAGGCGTAAGAACTTTTGAAGCTGCTGCATTTTTAAGAAAGTATGGAGCAGATACAGTTGCTGTAAAAACACTTTTCCAAGGAGATATGGAAACTTTTATGATAAGAGCAGAAGCACTTAATAGAGTAAGAGTTATGGAAGAGAAAATTGCAATAACGTTCTGCCAAAATCCTATGAGTAATCCACAGCTTGTGGCATCACAAATAGCAGATGAACTTTTAAATTTAAAAGGAATTCAAGCATCGTTTGTCATAGCGGTAAGCAGAACTAATGAAGTTCAAATAAGTGCTCGGTCACTTGGTGAAATAAATGTGCAAGTTATAATGGAAAAACTTGGGGGCGGTGGTCACATAGAAACCGCAGCTACTCAAATAAAAGATATATCCATTGAAGAAGCTTTAGAAAAAGTGGAAGAACAAATAATGACATATTTAAGGGAGGAAAAGTAAATGAAAGTAATATTTTTAAAAGACGTAAAAGGAACCGCAAAAAAAGGCGAAGTGAAAGAAGTAAGTGACGGTTATGCTAGAAATTTCTTAATAGCTAAGGGTATAGCTAAAGAAGCAAATCAGTCAAACTTAAATGATCATAAACAACAAGAAAAAGCAAGAGAATTAAAAGTTCAGAAAGATGAAGAAGACGCTGTTGAACTTGGTGCAAAATTAAAAGATACCCAAGTTACAATATATGCAAAAGCTGGCGAAGGTGGAAAATTATTTGGCGCTATAACTTCAAAAGATATAGTAGAGCAGATGAAAAAACAACATAATGTAGAATTTGATAAAAGAAAAATACTTCTGTCAGAACCTATAAAGACTCTTGGAACTATAAATGTAGAAGTTAAACTTCATCCAAAGGTATCAACGACAATAATAGTTGAAATAAAAGAAAAAAATTAGAATAAAAGCCATGGCAATTGCCGTGGCTTATATAAAGTAGAGGTGTTTTACTTGGAAGGCAAAATAATGCCGTACGCAATAGAAGCAGAACAGTCTGTCTTAGGAAGTATTCTGCTTGATAAAGATCTTATAATAGTAGTAATTGATATAGTAAATAAAGATGATTTTTATTCAGAGCAAAATGCAGAAATCTATGATGTAATGTTAAGTCTATTTAAAAACAATGAACCTATAGATTTAATAACTATAGTAAATGAATTAAGACGTAGAAACTTGCTTGAAAAAGTAGGTGGAATTCCTTATATAACGTCACTATCATCTGCACCTGACTTTACAGAGCATATAACTAAATATGCCTCTATAGTAAAAGAAAAATCAATACTTAGAAAGCTTATAAAGGCATCAGCAGAGCTTATGCAGAAAAGTTATGAACAAAATCTTGAAATACATGAGATTTTGGATTTTGCAGAAAAATCTATATTTGATATTGCTCAGGAAAAAGATCATCAAGGCCTCGTTAAGATAGAAAGTGTATTAGCAGACACCTTTGAAATACTTCAAGATTTATATCAGCGAAAAGATAAACTTACAGGACTTACTACAGGTTTTATAGATTTAGATAGAAAAATAAATGGACTTCAAAAAACCGATTTAATACTTATAGCAGCAAGACCAGCTATGGGAAAAACTGCATTTAGCTTAAATATAGCTCAAAATGCAGCTATAAAAGGAAATGCTTCAGTAGCTTTATTTAACCTTGAGATGAGTAAAGAACAGCTTATTCAGAGAATGATATCCGCTACGAGTCATGTGGAACTTAATAAACTAAAAAATGGAAATATAGATGATGAAGAATGGCCTAAAATAACAACGGGGATGAGTGTTCTTCAAAATACAAATATATATATAGATGACTCACCAGGTATAACTGCAGTAGAATTACGTTCAAAATGTAGAAGACTTAAAGTCGAAAAAGGTTTAGATTTGGTACTTATTGACTACCTTCAACTTATGGAGGGAGACGGAAGAACGGAAAGTCGTCAGCAGGAAATTTCAAAGATATCACGTTCTTTAAAAGTGCTTGCTAAAGAGTTGAAATGTCCAGTAATTGCACTTTCACAGCTATCAAGAGCGGTTGAGCAGCGTTCAGATCATAGACCAATGCTTTCAGACCTTAGAGAGTCAGGCGCAATAGAGCAGGATGCGGACTTAGTAATGTTTCTTTATAGAGATGATTATTATAATCCAGATTCAGAACAAAAAAATATAACTGAAGTTATAATAGCAAAGCATCGACATGGTGAAGTAGGAACAATACCGCTTACTTGGTTTGGACAGTATCAATTATTTAAAGATGCAGCGAATTTTGGAGGCTTTTAGTGATTTGGGGAGAGCGAATACGATTAAAACGATTAGAACTTGATGATATTAAAAAAATGATGAATTGGGGAACCAATGAAGATCTTCTTTTTGAAGATTATAATTTTCCACAGCTTAGTGAATCTGAGCAGAAAATGTGGTATGGTAGAAAAAACCAGCATGGAAGAAAATGTTACTCAATATTTAATAAAGAAAATAGGCTTATCGGTTATATAGCACTTAGAAAACTTAATTATCTCGATAAATCAGGCGAAATAGGAATTGTAATAGATCCTAAATACCATAATATGAACTATGGAACAGAGGCGATAACGCTTTTTTTAAAGTGGTTTTTTGAAGAGTTTAAATTTCATAAATTAAATTTAATTGTAGCCGCTTATAATAAGCGTGCAATAAGATGTTATGAAAAAATAGGCTTTTCTTCCCAAAAAACCTATTATGGAAAATTTTATAACGACAGCTTTAATCCATTTGAAGAAAGTAATAAAGAGTTTCAAGAATATTTTAAGAATACCGTTTCTGGTATTGAAACAAAATATATAAAAATGAGTATAAAAAAAGAAGAATTTAAAAAGAGGTCTTAGCCTCTTTTAAATTTGTATAACATCAGAAACCTTGTACATACCAGGAGTTTTATCTTCTAAAAATTTAGCACAGTCGCAGGCTCCTCTTGCAAAGCAGAGCCAGTTGTAAGCGTGGTGAGTTATTTCAAGTCTTTCGCCTAACATCCCAAATATTACAGTATGACTACTTGAAATATCTCCAGAACGGATAGAGTGAAATCCAATTTCATTTTCATTTCTAACTCCTTTTCCACAGCGACCATATTTAGCAGAAGTGTCAAAATCAGTACCTATAGCTTCAGCTATTATATGTCCCATCTCTTTAGATGTTCCACTTGGGGCGTCTATTTTTTTTCTATCATGCATTTCTATTATTTCAATATCACTATCAGCACCTAAAATTTTAGCTGCCATTTCTAAAAGTTTATTCATACAGTTCACCGCTTTAGAAGTATTGGCGGCATATAGTATTGGAATATGAGCAGATGCTTTTTCAAATTCATTTAGCTCTTCATTTGAAAAACCTGTGGTTCCACATACTAGTGATTTTTTGTATTCAAGCGCTTTCTTTAAAACTGAGCTTGATACCTCAGTCATAGAAAAATCGATTATAGTATCACATTTTTCTATAATATGATCTATATTTGAAAAAACAGGAGCATTTAAAATAGTTCCAAGTCCAGCTACAGTTCCAGAATCTTCGCCTATATAATCTCTATTTTCAGGAGCGAGTGAGCCAACTAGCATCATATCCTTTCTTTCACTTATAGTTTGAATTATGAGTTTTCCCATTTTTCCCTTTGGAGCAACTACTAATATTTTTTGCATAATAAACCTCCTAATTTATTTTATAAGTTAATTATAGCAGTAAAAAAATACAATTTAAAGTAATTTAAAAATGCAGGAAATAAAAAAATATATTATGAAGCAAATAGATTAAAATACTTCATTTTTTTTAATAATATCAAAAGAAATCGTTTTAAAATAGCAAAAAATGCAGTATAAAGAAATTGATAATGCAACTATAAAATCAAATACAATGAAAAATGAAGTTATTCTTGCATATTTCTGACAAAAATGATATAATTTAGTCATACCAGAATTGAAATGGAGGAAGAGTTCAAAGTGAGCAAAAAACTAGTTGTAGATAAGAATTGGTGCAAAGGCTGTGGAATATGTGTAGCGTTTTGCCCTAAAAATGTATTGGGATTAGTTAATGATAAGATAGAAATTCTAAGAGTAGAGGACTGCATAAAATGTGGTCAATGTGAACTGAGATGTCCAGATTACGCAATTTATTTAGAGGAAGGTACTGAAAATGAGTAGAAAAGTTGTTTTGATGCAAGGAAATGAAGCTTGTGTTCATGGCGCATTATATGCAGGAATGGAATTTTTTGCAGGATATCCTATAACTCCATCTACAGAGATAGCAGAGGTTTCATCTGAAATGCTTCCTAAAATAGGGGGCAAATTTATACAGATGGAAGATGAAATTGGTGGAATTGCAGCATGCATAGGAGGCTCTATAGCAGGGAAAAAGTCTATGACAGCTACGAGTGGACCAGGATTTTCACTTAAACAAGAAAATATCGGCTATGCTTGTATTGCAGAAATACCATGTGTAATTGTAAATGTCCAAAGATCAGGGCCAAGTACAGGGCTTCCAACATCACCAGCACAGGGCGATTATATGCAGGCAAAATGGGGAACTCATGGAGACCATCCAGTTATAGCGCTGTCACCTACTTCGGTAAAAGAAACTTTTGAACTTACGGTAAAAGCATTTAATTTTGCAGAAAAATTTAGAACACCAGTTATATTACTTATGGATGAGGTTGTAGGCCATTTAAGAGAAAATATAGATATACCAGAAAAAGGAGAACTTGAGATAGTTAATCGAAAACGTCCGTCTTGTAGGCCTGAAGAGTATATTCCATATGAAACTACCGATGATTTAGTTCCTCCTATGGCTGATTTTGGAACGGGATATAGATATAATATAACAGGTCTTTTCCATGATGAAACTGGATTTCCAACAAACAGCACGCAAATAGCAGGAAGTCAGCTTGATAGATTGATGAAAAAAGTAGAAAATAATTTTGATGAAATAAATATATATGAAGAATATAAGCTGGAAGATGCAGAATATATGTTCATAACCTTTGGAGGTATGGCAAGATCTGTTAAAGAAGCGATAATAGAACTTAGAGCACAGGGGATAAAGGTGGGAGCTTTTATACCAAAAACAGTATGGCCTTTTCCTGAAAAACAGGTTTGTGAATTAACTTCAAAAATGAAAAAGGTATTCGTAGCAGAAATGAATCTTGGTCAGATGATTTTAGAAGTGCAAAGAGCTGCTAAGGATAAATCAAATATATATGGCATAAATAAAGCTAATGGGGAAATAATAACACCAGAAGAAGTCATAAAAGGATTCATGGAGGTAAAAAATGCCTAGTCAAAACGTATTAAATAACTTTAGAATAGATAAGCTGCCTCATATATGGTGTCCAGGCTGTGGACACGGAATACTTATGAGAGCAATCACAGTAGCTATAGAGGAACTAGGACTTGATAAAGATGAAGTATGTGTAGTTTCAGGAATTGGATGTTCTTCAAGAGCGGCAGGGTATATGGATTTTTCTACCTTACACACTACGCATGGAAGAGCACTTGCATTTGCTACAGGACTTAAGATGGCAAATCCTAAGCTTCATGTGATTGTAATAACTGGAGATGGAGACTGCTCGGCAATAGGTGGAAATCACTTAATTCATGCTTGTAGAAGAAATATTGATATAACTACGATTGTATTTAATAATAATATATACGGAATGACAGGTGGACAGTATTCGCCAACTACACCACATATGGATAAAGGAACTACTGCGCCATATGGAAATATAGATAAGCCATTTGATATCTGTTCGCTTGCACAAGGAGCAGGAGCTACTTATGTAGCAAGAGCTACCGCATATCATGCAAAACAGATGATAAATTATGTAAAAAAAGGAATTATGCATAAAGGATTTTCTTTAATAGAAGGAATGAGTGTTTGTCCTACTTATTACGGCAGAAAAAATAAAAAAGGCTCGGCAGTAGATTTGATGATGAGTATGAAAGATACTTATATAGATATAAAAGCCAAGGATAAGCTTTCAAAAGAACAATTAGAGGGGAAACTCTTTATAGGAGAGTTTTATGAATCTGTTCAACCAGAATATACTCAGCTTTATGATGAAATCATAGAACGATTTAAATAAAGGAAGGGATAAATATGAAAACAGAAATAAGATTAAGCGGTTCAGGTGGACAGGGAGTTATATTGGCTGGTATAATTATAGCAGAAGCTGCTATTTCTATGGGACAAAATGCTGTTCAAAGTCAGTCTTATGGACCAGAAGCCAGAGGCGGAGCAAGTAAAGCAGAAGTAATTATAGATGAAAATGAAATTTATTTCACTAAAGTACTAAAGCCTAACATACTGCTTTCGTTAACTCAAGCATCTTATGAAAAGTATAGTGATGATATAATTCCAGAAGGTATAGTTGTATTAGATGAAAGTATAAAATATGATCATATGAATTGCAAAGTTTATTCACTTCCAATATTAAAAACGGCAAAGGAAGTTTTAAAAAAACCAATGGTAGCAAATATAGTAGCTCTTGGAGCACTTACAGAGCTTATTTCAGGGCTTGATAGAAATGCTATGGAAAATGCAATAAAAGCAAGAATACCTCAGGGAACTGAAGCTATAAATATGAAGGCGTTTGAAGAAGGAATAAACATGGTAAAAGCAAGCAAGAAGGAGTAACGATGACAGAAACTTTAAGTGTATTAAGCATACCAGCTTCACTCATACTTGCGTACATTATAGATGGAATATTTGGAGATCCTTACAATTTTCCACATCCAATAAAATATATAGGAAAACTCATACGATTTTTAGAAAATATCGTTAGAAGAACCTGTCATACTTCTAGGTCAAAGAAGTTTGGCGGGTTATTCCTATTTATTGGAACTACATTTATAAGTGCAGCAGTAGTGATGCTTTTGGTAAATATGAGTTTTAAAATTAATTTTTATTTTGGATTTTTAGTGCAGACTTTTTTTATGTATACCTGCCTTGCTAAAAAATGTCTTTACGACGAGGGCGTAAAAGTATACGAGTGTATAAAATCTGAGGACATTGAAAAGAGTAGAACTCAAATTTCATATCTTGTTGGAAGAGATACTTCAAACCTATCTTTTGACGAGATAATAAGAGCTACAGTTGAAACTATAGCAGAAAATACAGTAGATGGAATAATTGCCCCATTATTTTATGCGATTATAGGGGGGGCACCCCTAATGATGTTTTATAAGGCGGTGAATACTTTAGATTCAATGGTAGGGTATAAGAATGAGCAGTATGCAGACATAGGCTTTTTTTCAGCCAAAATTGACGATATTTTCAATTTTATACCAGCAAGAATATCTATAGTAGGATTTATGTTTGCCTCACTTGTAAAAGGGCAAAATCATAGCAATTGTGTAAAAATAGCGCTAAGAGATAGAAAAAATCATAAGAGCCCTAATTGTGCCTATCCAGAAGGAGCGGTTGCAGGCGCACTTGGTGTTCAGCTAGGAGGTACTAATATTTATTTTGGAGAAGTAGTGGAAAAACCTACTATTGGAGATAAACTTAGGTCACTAGAGGCTGAAGATATTGTGTTATCAGGGCAGCTTATGAAGTATTGTAGTTTCTTTATGCTTTTTATATTCATAGTAATATGGTTTTTAGTAGTATAATTTATTTTTGATTAGGTTCAGCAGTTTGCTGAGCCTTTTTACTTGCAGCTGTTCTAAATTTTGATAAAATATATTCATAGTTTTTTTCTTGATGTGGAATTGTGCAGCTGCTACAATCTTTTATACCGCTTGGAAGAATATTATAATTTCCACCACAATCAGTCAGATAAAGGGGACAGTAGCAAAATAAACAATTCATGTTTTCCATATCATGACATGGATAATATTCACAGCTTCGATTTTCAAAATATTTATAACTCATAAAGCGCCTCCTTAAAATATGTAATTAAAATAAAAAAAACTCTTGCTTTTATTATATCAGTAACTTATAATAACTAACAAGCATTTCAACTAAATTTGCTGTAATATAAAATTTAGCATAAAAGTGTTTGAGATTACCTCATAAGAGGTATAATAATACTATCAATGGTAATTGTGCCAATGAAAGGGGAGTTATATATGTTAGTTAATGTTTTAGGCAAAAATCTTAGAATAACACAAGCAATGGAAAATAATTTTGAAGAGAAACTTTCAAGATTAGACAAATATTTTGGAAAAGAACAGGAGGCTAAGGTAAAAGTAGCAACTTTCAAAAGTGAACAGAAAGTTGAGATAACAATTCCCTTTGAAAATGGAGTAGTTAGAGCAGAAGCTTCAGATGAGGATGTATACAATGCACTTGATGTAGCTGTAGAAAAACTAAAAAAACAGCTTACAAAGCATAAAAACAAACTTATGAGAAAAACTCATGATTCAATAAGATTTGAAAATATTGAAGAATACACTCCAAGCGTGGATGAAGTCATGATAGAAGCAGGAGAAGATCAGATAATAAAAAGAAAAACTTTTGAATATAAACCGATGTCAGAAGAAGATGCAATTCTTCAACTAGAAATGTTGGGACATGAGTTTTTTACATTCCACAATCATGATACAGATAAAATTTCTGTAGTCTACAAAAGAAAAGATGGTTACTATGGATTAATAGAACCTAAATAGATAAAAGAGTGCTTAGGCACTCTTTTTTTTGAGGATTACTATCTATAGAAAAATTATGTATAAAAAATTACTGCCTCAAGCTTATAGCATGAGGCAATATAGTAAATAATAATTAAGAGGCTTGTAAAATCTTCTAAGTAGATGTTACAAATATATTATATCATAATTTAGTTCAATATTCAAACATTTATGAAAATATTGTCAAAAAAATAAACCAACTGAGTTTTCTCAGTTGGTTTATTTTTTTATTATTAAGTTAATAGATTAAATTATTGAGCAAGTGCTTTTTTTGATTCTTCATAAGCTTTCTTTTCTTCATCAGTCATTTTTAACTGGAATAGACCAAGGAAAGCGAATGTTATAGAAACTAGAGGGTTTACTAGATTTAAAATACAATATCTGAAGTAATCCACTGTTTCTACACCTAGAGCTCCTGACATAAAGGCACCGCAGGTATTCCATGGAATAAGTGGTGAAGTTATAGTACCACCATCCTCAAGCGTACGAGAAAGGTTTCGAGGAGCAAGGCCTCTTTCAGCATAAGCATCTTTATACATACGTCCTGGAACAACGATAGATAGATACTGGTCTGCTGCCACAATATTTACGAATATAGAAGTGAATATTGTAATCATAACAAGTGAACCAGTACCGTGTGCAAATTTAAGAAGTGTAGAAGCTACTATTGCAAGCATTCCTGTAGATTCTAAGATTCCACCAAAGGTAAGCGCACATATTATAAGAGATACGGTTCCCATCATGGATTGCATACCGCCACGATTTAGAAGGTCTGCAATCATAAGTTCAGACTGTCCAGCACCTTCTGACACAGCCATTGAAAATCCACCATTAGCAACATTTAAGATATCTCCGAATGTAGCCCCTTGGAATACCATTCCAAAAAACGCTCCAAGTACAACTCCGCCGATAAGTCCAGGAATTGCAGGAACTTTAAATACAACCATAAGAATTACAACTACTGGAGGAATTAGCATAAGAAGACTTATACTGAAATTTCCTTTTATTACTGCTAAAAGTTCATTTATAGCAGCATAGTCAAGTTCTTGGCCCGCATATTTAGCACCCATTATTCCAAAGGCAATAAGTGCGATTATGTAAGACGGTCCAGTTGTGA
Source organism: Proteocatella sp. (assembly GCA_041738345.1). GTDB lineage: Bacteria > Bacillota > Clostridia > Peptostreptococcales > Filifactoraceae > Proteocatella. The sequence continues at coordinate 50,450 of JBGSPX010000036.1, read as the reverse complement.
AAATCATGTGCTTAACGTGGTCAAATAATGTAGCACCAGCCATCGCAGGCGCTAAGTTTGTAGTATCTGAAAGTGGAGACATCTTATCTCCAAAATATGCACCAGATATTATTGCACCAGCTGCAACAGGACCAGGAATACCAATACCTTGTCCGATTCCTATAAGTGCGATACCTACAGTTCCAGCTGTAGTCCAAGATGAACCTGTAGCAAGAGAAACTATAGAGCAGATAAGTACGGTAGCAACTAGGAATATACTAGGCGAAAGTATTTGTAAACCATAGTAAATCATAGATGGTACAACGCCACCTTGAATCCAAGTACCTACAAGCATACCAACAATCATAAGTATAATCATTGCTTGCATACCCATATTGATAGTTTTTAGGATACCACTTTCAATTTCACCCCAAGTATATCCAAGTCTAAATACAGCTACTATTACCGCTATTGCAGATGCAATAACTAGTGGAACTTGAGCATTAGCTTCAAAAACTACAAGTCCAAAATAAAGTAAAATAACGAGTGCAAGTATTGGTAAAGCTGCTTCCCACAGTTGGGCTTGTTTTTTTTGTCTGACTTTTGGTTCTTTTGACATAAAAACCTCCTCAATATTATGAATAATAATAGTTAATTCCTTAAATAGGAATTATATTCAGAATTGTTTTAAAAATATAAAAATATGTGACAAACAATTCTGTAAAAGTTAAACACAAAGTCGAATTTACTAAATCTTTCGCAAATTCTTAAAACGATTATAACAGCATTCTAATAAAATTACAAGTATAAAAATTAATTAAGAAAACGTTTTAACTAATACTAAAACACTTGATTTCAGAAAATTTGTGATATTTAAGTGCTGTTTTTATGTCATCGTTAATTATTTCATAGGGCATTAAAAGAGGGATTCCTGGGGGATATGGAACTATTTGTTCGGCACAAACATCATTATCGACATCTTCGATTTTTTTAGTAATAATACGTAAAGTGTCTTTGAAATTAATTTTAGATAAAAAATAAGATTTTATATTCTGGGTTTTTGGATATAGGGTGTTTAAGCTGAGTTTAAAATCATCTTCAAATAAGGCTTTGTTATTTTTTAAGATATCTATGATAGCGTCTCCTAAATATATCAAATCTGATTCTTTATGAGAAAGTCCAAACATAAAGAGAATATTATGTCCAATGCTCATTTCTGCTTGAATATGGTACTGCTCTCTTAATATTTTAGAAAATAGATCTCCGCGAATAGGAGTACGTATTCCAAATTTGCAAAAATCTTGTGAATCATAATTAGAATTTAAACCCCCATATATTTTTATTTCCGAAAAAGCAGATAATTTTGATTTAAGGCTTTCTATCCAGTTAAAAAGAGTATCTAAACGATAAGACCCATATTTATCCATTATATTTACTGCAGTTTCGCATGAGGCCATAAATATATATGATGGACTTGTAGTTTGAAAAAATTTTATAGTTTCTTCTAATTTACTAAGCCTATCTGGAGGAAAATTATTTCCAAGATGAAGCATTGCGCATTGAGTAAGTGCAGGAAGGGTTTTGTGAGCGCTTTGGATGGCTATAGTAGCACCTTGAGATATTGCAGAAGATGGAAGTTTTTTATGAAATGGAAAATGTGCGCCATGTGCTTCATCTATTATAAGATAGATGTTTTTAGCTTCTAGAAACTCACTTATTTCTTTTAAATCATAAGTTCTTCCAAAATAATTAGGGTAAGTTAAAATTACGGCTTGTATTTTTATGGAATTTTTTTCAGCAGAATTTATCATATCAAATAAAGTTTTGGAATCAATATGAGAGTCAATACAAAAAGCATCATCTATTTCAGGATATATATAATGGATATGAGTATTTTTACGTTCTAGGATGTTGTGAACGCTTTTATGACAATTTCTTGCAGTTATAATATGAGCATTGTCATCTACAAGCGTATCGATGGCGATATGAATTCCGCTAGTACTACCGTTTACAAGGATATAACTTTTTTTAGTCCTATAGATTTTCTGGATGTATTCTAGGGATTCAAGAATCATTTCTTTAGGATCATTGAGATTATCGGTACCCTCAACTTCAGTAACGTCAAAAGCTAATATATTTTCACATAGATAAGAAAGCTCAGGAAAATCATTTTTTCCATAGTGTCCTGGCATGTGAAATCTTATTACATTTTCATTTTTGTACTTAGTTAAGCCTTTTAAAATTGGAGCAAGTTCTATATTCATAGTAAAATCCTTTCATAAATCTAATTACAAAATTTGACATTGTCAATATAATATAAATTATATAGTTTATTTCAAGTAATGAAAACAATAAACTTGAAAATTTATCAACAAAGAAGTATAATAAAATAGAATCTTATTATGGAGGTAGTAAAAATGAAGAAACATGTTAAAACACTTACAACAAATAATTTAAAGAAAGATGCAGAGAAAAAAGGATGTGGCGAATGTCAAACTTCTTGTCAGTCTGCATGTAAGACTTCTTGTACAGTAGCAAATCAGGAATGTGAAAGATAATTTAATATTATTACTTAATACAACTGAAAATTTGTCTATGTAAGACTTAATTGAATGTTGGTCAAAAGCCAACATTTATTTTTATATGTAATTCCTAGTAAAACACTCGGAATTAAGAGGAGGGTATATGATATATTCTAATATTATAGAAACAGTAGGAAAAACTCCTATTGTTAAGCTAAATAATGTAGTAGATGAAGGTATGGCAGATGTTTATGTTAAACTAGAGTATTTTAATCCAGCGGGTTCAATAAAAGATAGAGCGGCGCTTAGTATGATAGAAGCCTACATTTCAGCAGGGAAATTAAAAAAAGGAGATACTATAGTTGAACCAACAAGTGGAAATACGGGAATTGGAGCAGCTATGATAGCAGCAGCACAGGGTTTTAAAATTGTGCTAGTTATGCCTGAAACTATGAGTGTAGAGAGAAGAAAGTTATTACTAGCTTATGGAGCAGAAATTATACTTACAGAAGGAAGCTTAGGAATGAGCGGTGCTATAAAAAAAGCAGAGGAGCTAGTCCAAAGTAATGGATATGTAATGTTAAGTCAGTTTGAAAATCCAGATAATCCTAAAGCACATAGAGAATCTACGGCGCTTGAAATATTAGAAGATATGAAAAGCCTTGATGTATTTGTAGCTGGGGTAGGTACTGGAGGAACTATAAGTGGAGTTGGAGAAGTTCTAAAACAAAAACTTCCGAATTTAAAAGTTATTGCCGTAGAACCGTATGACTCAGCAGTAATATCAGGAGAAAAGGCATCTGCTCATAAACTCCAAGGTATTGGAGCAGGATTTATACCACAAAATTTAAATCTTGATATCATAGACGGAATCGAAAAAGTAAAGAATGAAGAAGCCTTTGAAGCCTGTAGAAATATGGCGAAAAAAGAAGGTATATTGGTAGGAATTTCTTCAGGGGCAGCCCTTAGTGCTGCATTAAAGCTTGCAAAACAATTAGGTAAAGGCAAAAGCGTATTATTTATAGCCCCAGATAATGGAGAAAGATACCTCTCTATGGATGTATTTTAAAAAAGGAGAGACGTTTTTTAATGAAGAAATTTAAGAGTAGACTAGGTGAGCTTCTTGATGTTTATATGAAACAAGATCCAGCAGCTACCTCAAGAGCGAGTGTTTTAATAAATTATCCAGGAGTTCACGCAATAATAGTTCATAGATTAGCACATTTTTTGTATAAACACAAAAGATTTTTCTTAGCGAGATTTGTATCTCAAGTATCAAGATTTTTTACTGGAATAGAAATCCATCCAGGAGCCACAATCGGTAAAAATTTATTTATAGATCATGGGATGGGGATTGTCATAGGGGAAACCGCAGAAATTGGAGATAACTGTACAATATATCATCAAGTAACTTTAGGTGGTACTGGAAAAGACAAAGGAAAAAGACATCCAACATTAGAGGATAATGTACTTGTATCTACGGGAGCTAAAGTATTAGGGCCTATAACTATAGGTGAAAATAGTAAGATAGGTGCAAATGCAGTAGTACTTCATGATATTCCAGCAAATTCTACAGCAGTAGGAATACCAGCTAAGGTTGTAAAAACAAAGATTTAGATAAACATTCTAAAGAGAGCAGTGCTCTCTTTTTTTGTGCAGGAATCTTACGCTAATGCCACAATAACTTAGTCTCTATAGGGTATTATAAATGTATAGCACAAAGCGTATCATAGGATATAGATAGGAGGTGGTTTTTTGACGGATAACCAAGTTTGAGAGGGATGCTAAGATATACAGTTTTTATATGGGCACTTAAACTGTGTGGAGCAAGTAGTGCAACCGGCCTTTCTCTAGTTACTCTATTTATTTGAAGGGGAGCGTTGAAGTATATTTTGAATATGGGCACTTAATTAGGAATATACAGAGCTAATAGTGCAACCGACCTTTTTAAATTAATATTTTAAAAAGGAGAGAATGAACATGAGAAAAATAGAGAGAAGGAGAAAGCTATTTTCAATATTCACCGCCATTATGTTAGTACTTTCAGTTACCTGGGGTTCATTTGTATATGCTGATTCAGAAGAACTTTTAGGAGAATCTCAACAGCAAGAAGAATTTGTTGAAGAAGTTGTTGAAGAAGAACAGCAGGAAGAAGTTGTTGAAGAAGAACAACAAGAAGTTGTTGAAGAAGAACAACAGGAAGAAGTTGTTGAAGAAGTTGTTGAAGAAGAACCTGTAGACAAAATGGTGAAAAGTAATATGGCGAAAATTAGCGAAGTAGATGAAGAAGAGGAAGAAGATCCTAATCCAGGAACTGGAATGGGAATTATGCCTTTTAATCCAGGCTTAGCGATGAATGAAAAACCGATTGTAGGTGATTGTGATCCATCACCAAATATGTTTGAAAGTTTAGTTTCAGGATCAAATGTTGAGTATTGGGGAAATATAAAAATTACAGTAACAGTCTATGATACCGATTATGGCCCAAAAATGAATTTTTCAGCAGTAGACAAAGATACAGATGAAGCAGTTTTATTATCAGCAGTATATGTTAAGGGTGGTTCAGCTGGAGGTTATCTATATGACTATAGACCAAATAAAGCATCTAGCGATACCGGACTTCACGCTCCAATAAATCCAAGTGGAGAATATGCAGGAATAAGCCATCTAGTATTTTACTATTGCGAACCTGAAGTTGAAGACGAATATAGAGATATAAAAATTACAAAAGTATGGAAAGATGCACAAGAAAATATTTTTGAAGATACTACTATTTTTGAAGAAGTAGTTGTAAAAATAGATTTTACAGATGAAAATGTACAAGATATAGAACTTGCTTTAAATCAAGAAAATAATTGGACAAATCAAGCAACTGGAATAGATGCAGACCTTGAATATAAAATTGTAGAAGAAACTATAACAAACTTACCAGATGGCTACAAACTTATAGAAACTATAATAACAGGTGGATGTGAAGAAGTAGAGGATGCAGATAGCCAATTTAAATGTGAATATGTAGTTAATAATATCGTAGGATTAGAAGAAGATGAAGACTTTGAAGGCACAATAAGTGGATTAAAATTCAATGATTTAAACAAAAATGGAGTTCATGATGAAGGTGAAAATCTACTTTCAGGAGTAACTATAATGCTATATAACGTAAACCCAATTGAAAATACAGAAGCAGTAGCAATAGCAACCACAGTTACCGACGAATTTGGATTCTTTAGCTTTAAAGTAACAGAAGAAGGTATGTACTATCTAAGAGAAGTAGCACCACTAGGATGGATTCAATCAGCACCAGCAAATAATATGATTGAAATCACATTAACCGAAGTTAAGAATAACTTCCCAGAAGATTTTGAATCAGATGAAGCTTACCAAGGAATAATCAAACAATATGTTAAAGGTGAAGTTCAAACATTAGGAGCATTTATCTTTGGTAACTATGAACAGGAAGTTATAAAAGAATTTGAAGGCACAATAAGTGGATTAAAATTCAACGATTTAAACAAAAATGGAGTTCATGATGAAGGTGAAAATCTACTTTCAGGAGTAACTATAATGCTATATAACGTAAACCCAATTGAAAATGCAGAAGCAGTAGCAATAGCAACCACAGTTACCGACGAATTTGGATTCTTTAGCTTTAAAGTAACAGAAGAAGGTATGTACTATCTAAGAGAAGTAGCACCAGTAGGATGGATTCAATCAGCACCAGCAAATAATATGATTGAAATCACATTAACCGAAATCAAGAATAACTTCCCAGAAGATTTTGAATCAGATGAAGCTTACCAAGGAATAATCAAACAATATGTTAAAGGCGAAGTTCAAGAATTAGGAGCATTTATCTTTGGTAACTATCAGATGGAAGAAAATTTAGAAAATGTTATTGAAGGTTATAAATTTAATGATGTAAATGTTAACGGTGTTTGGGATGAAGGCGAATTAGGATTACAGGGCTGGATAATCACACTTTGGAAATATCTAGGCGATATAGATGAAAATGGTGTTTTAAGTGCAGCGGATCTTCAAAGTGTAGGCACTGCAGTAACTGATGTAAATGGATATTATAAATTTATAGGAATGGAAGCAGGCGCAACATATTATCTATCTGAAAATATAGCACAGAATGCAGGTTGGGCACAAACATATCCAGTACAAGGAGATGTTATTGTAGGCCTTGGAACATTGAATAAGGTAGAGAATATGATAAGCGGTCAAACTATTAGTGATGTAAACTTTGGTAACTATCAGCCAACAACTCCTGGTGGAGGCGGTGGCGGTGGTGGCGGCGGCGGAGGCGGCGGCCAAATCGAAGAAGAAACTGGTGGTGGAGGAACTGGAACTGGCGACACTGGTGACGAAACTCTAATTCAAGAAGTATTTGGAAACGATGAAGATCCTGGTGAAGAAGAACTAATGACATTAAGTATGCCAGTATTTAGTGGTCCAGAAGAAGAAATGACATTTGAATTACCAGTATTTAGCTCAGATGAACTAAACCCTCAAACTGCTGATGCTGGAATAGCAATGCAACTTCAAATGTTAGGATTATCATTAGCTGGAATGTATATTTTAAGAAGAAAGATGAGATAAATTGAAGAGCATAATTCAAAAAGTTGCTCCTATAAAAAGGAGCAACTTTTTTATTGGTATTCAACGATAGATGTAAGGACACTATGAACGACAAGGCGTGCATCGTTAAAAGTATAGCTACAGGTGGATAGGGTTAGTATATTACTTTCAGTATCTACTTTCGCATTTGAAGCTACAAGAGACTTTCTTTTAAATTCGCCTAAGCGAGTTTCAAAGTAAAGTTCATCGTATTTAGGCTCACGATAATTGTAATCTTTTTTAGTCTCATATACGGAAAATATCGTGTACTCTAAAAGCCTATTATCCAAAGTTACATAAATTTTATGATATTTATTGAAAAAATCTTGATTTTTGAGTAAGGTTACATCATAAAACATTGAACCATCTTTCATATTATGACCATAAATAACGGTATTTTGGTCTTTAAAATCTCTGGAATTTCTATAATCTGCAAAAACACTTCCTGCAATATTATACTTTTTATTAAAATTTTTACGAAGATAAAAGTTATTATCAGTACTTTGCATAATGGGATAATCTATTTTAGTACCTGGGATTTCTAGCCAAGCTATAGTATCAGGATTTTTTTGTTTTAGTGAGTTTAACATACCTGTTTTAGATTTATCCTCAATTTGAATTACAGTAAGCTTATCATCAAGATTTTCTGTTGGAATTTCTTGAGTAAGCTTTGGAACTTTAGGTTTTTCGTATCGCAAAACCTCAAAATCTTTTCTAGCAGCATATCTGCTGTAAACGTTAAAAGATATACTTACGCTTAATAAAATCGATATAATTAATAAAATATAGAATAAAATCTTGTATATTTTTTTAGATTTAGAGGTATTTTGACTGTCCATAAGAGCTCCTATTCTAAGGAAAGCGACTCAATGAATCTTACAAAAGCCTTCCTTCCTTTATCATCTCGTTTAAATACGCCGGCATTAGCTAATATAGAGGTAAATATTTTACCAATTTCATCTTGAATTATAAGGTCTATATTTTCATTATTGATATCTTTATATTTATCCATTATAGAAGCTATCCAATCATTATGATGAGCTATTTCTGAGCAATATTCAGCTTTTTTTAACAGTATATTTTTTATTATTTCAAGTTCAGTTTTTAGGCGAGATGGCAGTACCGCAAGTCCCATAACCTCAATAAGGCCGATATTTTCTTTTTTTATATGGTGATATTGACTGTGTGGGTGATATACCCCAAGAGTATGTTCCTCTGTGGTTATATTATTCCTAAGTACTAAATCTAGTTCAAACAAATCATCTTTTTTTCTAGCTATCGGAGTTATCGTGTTATGAGGCGCATCAGTATGAGCAATTATGAAAACTTCTTTATCAGTGTAGTTTCGCCATCTATTTAATATAAAGGAAGCTATATCGATAAGGCGTTCTTTTTTTGCATGACGAAGCCTTATAACAGACATAGGCCATTTTACTATGCCAAACTCCACATCTTCAAAGCGTTTTATTTTAAAACAATCTTCAATTGGAGCTTTTGCCATTGCAAATTCATAGTTTCCGCCTTGAAAATGGTCATGAGATAAAATGGAACCACCGACGATAGGAAGGTCTGCATTTGAACCTATAAAATAATGCGGAAATATATCGACAAATTCCAGTAATTTTACAAAGGTGTTTTCATCTATTTTCATTGGGATGTGAAGGTTGTTAAGCACGATGCAGTGTTCATTATAGTAAACGTATGGCGAATATTGAAAACTCCAAGCTTCATTATTTAACTTAAGAGGAATAAGTCTTAGATTTTGTCTTGCGGGATGATTTATTCTTCCGCTATAGCCTTCATTTTCAATGCATAGTAGGCATTTAGGGTAGCTTGAGGAAACCGCATTTTTTTGGGCAGCAATATCACGAGGGTCTTTTTCAGGTTTAGAAAGATTTATAGTGATATCAATATTTCCATATTCTGTAAAAGTCTGCCATTTTATATCTTTTTCAATTCTATCTACTCTAATATAATTACAGACTTTGCAAAATCCATAAAAATAATCGGTAGCGTGCTTAGGTGAAATTTCATAAAGCTTATTAAACTTAGAAATCACATTACTTGGAAATGGCGTTAAAACAGCCATTATCTTAGTGTCAAAAAGCTCTTTTGAAGCTTGGCTATCAGATATAAGCTTTTTATCAGTAGCGTAAGCGGTCATAAATTCTAAAATAGTAGAAAGTACAGGCTTAACATTAGAAGGCGCATATTCAGCATTTTTAGGGTCATCAATTTTAAAAAGCTCTAATAAGCGATTGAATACATACTGCCTATCATACTCATCTATCAGTTTATTTGATATGCCGTAGTCAAGTAGATGATTTATATAAGTGATAATCATAAGTCCTCCTGTCTATAAATCTAAGAAATTTACACCGCCATACTTTCTTATAGAAAGTACATGACATTCTTTAACGGTCATTTCGATATTATGTTTAAAATCAAAAAGCATATCCATAGGTACAAAGGCTTGGACTGTTCCAGCAAATCCTCCACCATGAACCCTAAACGCACCTTTTTTCCCAAGGTAATGTTGGCATAACGCAAGGCTTAGCGAAACATCTTGGGCTTTGAAGTTAGAAGAAACATATATATTTTGCAAATATTCAAAGGAAGAATGCCCAGATTCTTTTAAAAGTTTTAGGAATTTATCCCAATCATTTTCTAAAAGTGAATTTTTTTGAGCTGAAGCACGTCTGTTATCTTCAAAAAAATGAATGGCACGAAGTACCGCTCTATCACCAAACTTAGGTCTAAGCTCTGAAATTTTAGAGTAAAATTCAGTTTTAGGGACTTCTCTAAGGACTTCTTTTCCAAAAAAACTGGCAATACTTTTCATTTCTTTAGGTATGGCAGCGTACTCATCTGTAAGATTTGCGTGGTCTGCACCAGTATCTATTATACAAAGCGCATGGTTTGTAGCTATGAAGTCAAAGTCTATTTTTTCAACCTTAGGCTCTTGCTCCATTTTAAAATCAATAAAAACAATTCCGCCTACTGAAGCTGCAGTTTGATCCATGAGTCCACAAGGTTTATTGAAATATACATTTTCAGCATATTTACCTATTTTAGCAATTTCTACAGCTGAGATTTCTTTGTTACAAAAAAGTGTATTCAGGATTATACCGATTAAAATTTCGAAAGCAGCTGAAGATGATAATCCAGAGCCTGTAAGGACATCAGACATTACATAAGCATCAAAACCACCTATTTTATAACCCAGACTTTTTATTTCAGAGGCAATACCTCTTATTAAAGCTTTGGAGGTATTAAATTCAGTAGGGATTATATCGGTATTTGAGATGTTGATTTCTTCAAAAGGGAATCCCTCGGATTGAATTCTTATAGTATTAGTATTATTAGCACTACAACAGGCTATCATATCTAAATTAACAGAAGCTGCCAAAACACAGCCATGCTGATGATCGGTATGATTACCGCCTAATTCTGTTCTTCCAGGAGCGCTTAATATACTTATATTCTGAGAATCACCAAAAGTTGCCATATAATTTTCTATAAGCTTAAGATATCGTTTTTTTTGTTTAGATATATTTCCTGAATTTGATGCATACAATTTTTCGAATTTATCATCGAGTTTATCTGATAATATGGCTTCTTTAAATTCAATAGTATTCATAATATCACTCCTTAAGGATTATTAGCCTTATATACACCTAAAAAAATAACAGTTATCAGAATCAAAAATAAAAAATAAATTATTTTATCTAAAGTTTTTATATTTATATTTATCTTATCATAAAAATTTTCTTTATGATTTTTATAATGCTCTTCTTTTTGATTGAGCAGGGTTTCTCTTTCTTTTAATTCTTTTTCTTTTTCAAATAAAGCGCTGGAAAGCTTTTGAAGCTCTTCAGCGCTTATTGGGTTTTTAGCCATATTATTCACCTTTATTTTTTAGCAAGATATTTACGAAGGTCTAATGCTACAGCAATTATTATAACAAGACCTTGAACTATATAAGTATAGCTAGTTTCAACGCCCATAAACTGTAGACTTACTTTTAAAAGTTCAAATACAAGAACCCCGATTAAAATACCACTTATTCTACCTACTCCACCATTTGTAGATACACCACCTATGGTACAGGCGGCAATAGCTTCAAGTTCATATCCCATACCAGTATTTACAGAGGCTCCACCTGATTTTGAAGCAAGGATAAAACCAGCAAGTCCGTATAATACAGCAGCTAGAGTATATATAAGGATTTTGGTTTTATTGCAATTAACCCCAGCTACTTCAGCAGCACTTTCATTTCCTCCAATTGCATACATATACTTACCATGTCTAGTTTTATTGTATAAAAACCACATATAAACGCCTACGACAAAGGCAATTATTATAATATAGGGAAGACTATTATTTAAAATTCCACTTGTAGAAAGGAGGGTATATTTTCGAGTTAGCCCACCTATAGGTTTTGCACCTGTATATACAAGGCATATTCCATAAACAAGTGTTTGCATACCAAGGGTAGCAATAAAAGGAGGTACTTTAAGAAATGATACGATTACTCCATTCGCAATACCGATGATAGCACATACCCCAAGTACAATAATAAGTACCGCAAGCATATTTATTTCTCCAAGCTGAGGATAAAACTTATCAGTATAATCTGCTTTTTGAAGCAAAATAGCAGCAATACAAGCACTTAGACCAACTACACGTCCTGCACTCAAATCAGTTCCTTTGGTTATGAGGCAACCAGAAACCCCAGCGGCTATTATAAATCTTACTGCAGTATTTAGCGCAAGATTTTTGAAGTTTGCAAAAGACACAAAACTAGGCTTGTATATTCCAACAACTACCGCTACAGCCACCATTAAAATTATTATGGCGTTATTTTCTAAAAAGCGTTTTACATCTTTTTTGTCTATATTTTTTTTGGCTACTTTATCCATAAGAAATTCCTTTCTGCATTAATCAAATTTTGTAGCAAGTGCCATAACATTTTCTTGAGTTGCATCTTCACCTTCTAAAAATCCTGTTACTTTACCATCGCACATAACCATTATTCTATCAGACATTCCAAGCAGTTCGCTCATCTCAGAGGTTATCATAATTATACTTTTTCCAGCTTTAGCCAAATCGGCAATTATACAGTAGATTTCATATTTAGCGCCAACATCTATTCCACGCGTAGGTTCATCAAGTATAAATACATCTGGGTCATTGGCAAGCCATCTGCTTATAAGCACTTTTTGTTGATTTCCACCTGAGAGAGATTGAATCAAAGTTTTACTGTTTGGAGCTTTTATACTGAGTTTATCTATATTTTCATAAACGAGTTTATCTATTTTTTTCTGATTTAACATAATTCCAAAATCAAGATATTTGTTAAGTGATGATATAGCTACATTTTCTTCTATGGAGAGTACACCTAAAATACCAGTTGCACGTCTATCTTCCGTAAGTAGAGCCATACCTTTTTTTATAGCATCTTGAGGTCTATTTATTTTTTGAACTTCACCTTTATATTTTATAATGCCTTCATGATGAGCTCTTATTCCAAAGAGGCCTTCCATAAGTTCAGTACGTTGAGCGCCAACAAGGCCACCTACTCCTAAAATTTCGCCTTTTCTAAGGGTAAAACTTACATTTCTAAAGGATTTGGGATTTATAGAAGTGTAATTTTCAACTTCAAATACAACTTCACCCGGAATATTTTCTCTTTTAGGAAAAAGGTTTGATAATTCACGTCCTACCATCTTTGTAATAATGAATTCTATACTGAGTTCTTTTGAATTCCAAGTACCAATATACTGACCATCACGCATTATTGTAACTTCATCACTTATTCTTAGGATTTCAGACATCTTATGCGATATGTAAACGATAGAAACGCCTTTTGCCTTTAAATCCTCAATTATTTTAAATAAGGCTTCGACTTCTCTTGCGGTAAGACTGGAAGTTGGTTCGTCTAATATAAGTACTTTACAGTCAGCACTTACAGCTTTTGCAATTTCCACACTTTGCATTTGAGATACACTCAAGGTAGCTAGTTTAGCCTTAGGGTCAAAATTCATATGAACCTGTTCTAAAAGCTTTTCAGTATTTTCATACATTTTTTCATGGTCTATAGTAGGGATACCCAATATTTTTTTTAATGGAAATCTTCCAAGATATATATTTTCAGCAATACTTCTTTCGGGAATAGGTTGGAGTTCTTGATGAACCATAGCTATTCCATGATTTAAGGCTTCCATAGGATCGTTTATATTTATTTTTTCGCCTTCATAATATACTTCACCGCTATCCATTTTATATATTCCAAACATACATTTCATTAAAGTAGATTTTCCAGCGCCGTTTTCACCCATAAGTGCATGTACAGTTCCGGGTTTTAATTTTAGAGTTACATTGTCTAGTGCTTTAACTCCAGGGAAAGTTTTAGTTATATTTCTCATTTCTAAACGATACTCTGACATGAGGAAGTCCTCCTTTTATAGTATTTTAAAAATTGCGTGTGCTATAATGCACAGCACACGCAATTTTAAATTCTAAATTAATTTAGATTACTCAGCAATTTTTACATAATCTACTGTATAGTTTTTCTCAATAGCTTCGCCTTTAACTACTAGAGCAGCAGCATCAGCAGCTTGGTGAGCTTGGCCAATGTGGTCATTTAGTACAGTACCAGTCATAGTACCTTCTTTGACCATTTGTTGAGCTTCTTCAAGTGCATCTACTCCAACAAGTGCAATATCTTTTCCTACAGTACGGCCATTAGAAGCTATAGCTTGAGCTGCGCCAAGTGCCATACCATCATTGTTACAGAATATAACATCTACTTCATTTCCAAATTGAGTAAGGGCAGTATTGGCAAGTTCTTGTCCTTTTGCTTGATCCCAATCTCCACGTTGCTCAAATAATTTATTTACTTTTAGTCCAGCATCTGTAAGTGCTTTTATAGAAAATTCAGTTCTATACTGAGCATCAACGTTTTCTGGATCTCCCATTATCATAACATAATCAACTACGCCGTTTCCGTTATAGTCTCCTTTATTTTCAAGGTTAGCTATTATTTCGCCTTGGAAAGTACCTGATTGACGAGCATCTGCACCAACGTAGCAAGCTTTATCATAAGTTGCTAAATCTTCAGCTGTAGGCTCACGATTTATAAAGATTACAGGGATATCAGCAGCTTTAGCAGCTTCAATAACGGTAGTTGCCGCAGAAGCTTGAACTAGATTCACAATAAGTACATCTACACCATCTGCAATAAATGTGTTAACTTGGTTAGTTTGTTCAGCTTGGTCATTTTTTCCATCTACAACTGTAACATCATATTTAGCTCCATCAGCAGAAAGATCTTCTTCAAGGTATCTTTCTAATTCTTGACGATAAAGTGTCATAAAGTTGTCATCAAACTTGTAAATACAAACACCTACTTTTACTGCCTCGCCACTAGATTCTTCTGTTGGAGCAGCTTCTTGAGAACCACCACATCCTGCAAGTGTAAAAATTAAAACAGAAGCAAGAATCATTGAAAGTATTTTCTTCATAATTTATCTCCTTTTTGTCTGTTAAATCTACCAGGTACGATATGTATCTGATGTAAAAAAAGATTACTGTTTGCAAACGTTACCTTTTGTTTAGATATTATCATATGCTATGCCAAAGGTCAATTATTTATTCACCCCAAAATGAAAATTTTACAGAAAATTCGCTATTATGAATATATTTAGATTAAATGAAAGGCTTTTATTAGAATGGGTTTTGCAGTTACAATATAAAGTTAAAAATGATATAATAATATAGACGATTTTATATAATTCTAGATAGTTTAAGGAGATAAGAAATGAAGAAACATAGCATTATAATAGTAAGTATTTTAGTTTTAATATTAGTATTTGCCGGATGTAGCAATTCTCAAAATAAGGATCAAGTAAATTCTGATATGGCAGTTAGTACTGTGGATTTAAAAGGAAACACTGTTGAATTAAAAGAAATACCTAAGAGAATAGTTTCGCTTTCACCTACTAACACAGAATTAGTGTTTTCAGTGGGGGCTGAAGCTTCATTAGTAGGGGTTACGACATATTGCGATTTCCCAGAAGCTGCAAAAAGTATAGAAAAAATAGGTGATTTTTCAGGAGCAAACCTAGAAAAAATAGTAGAACTAAAACCTGATGTTGTGCTTGCAGGAAATTCTACAAAAGATGATATAAGAACAGGGTTAGAAGCCTTAGGAATTACTGTTGTATATACAGAAGCGAGCAGTATAGAAGATATCTATAAATCTATAGAGCTTGTAGGAACAGTTACAGGAAATGAAAAAAATTCAGAACAAGTGGTTTCAAAAATGAAATCTGATATAGCAAATATACAGGCGAAAATAGGTTCAAAAGACCCCATATCAGTCTTTTATGTAGTATGGAAAGACCCATTTAAAACTGCAGGGAAAAATACATTTATAGATGAAGCGATAACTTTAGCTGGAGGGAAAAATGTAGCAGGAGATGTAGAAGGCTGGGCAGATTACAGTAGAGAGATGCTTATAGAAAAAAATCCTTATGGAATAATAGCTTCAAATCATTTTGCACCAGAAGCTCAAACTGTAGAATCACTTTCTAAAGATGAATTATTTAAGGATTTAGAAGCAGTGAAGGAAGGCAGAGTATATATTATGATAGATGATTCCAAAATAAGTAGAGGTGGTCCAAGAATAGTAGAAGCAATAGAAGAGATGAGAATGGCTATAGAAAGCTGGAGTTAATATGGGAATCTTAAGTATAAAGGATTTAAATGTAAATTTTGGAAAGCACGAGATATTAAAAAATGTAAATTTAGAAATAAATAGAGGAAAATTTATAACTATAGTCGGCCCCAATGGTTCTGGAAAAACTACACTTTTAAAAAGTATTTCTAAACTTATAAATATAGAAAAGAATGTAGTCTATGTAAATGGAAAGGATTTAAATTCAATTAAGGTTAGAGATATGGCAAAACAAATTTCAGTAGTTCCTCAAAATACCGATGTAACTTATGAGTTTACCTGCTATGATGTTGTAAAGATGGGAAGATATCCATATGTAAACCGTTTTAAGGGGGAAACTGAAGAGGATATAGCAATAGTAGAATCTGCAATGCAAAAAACGAAAGTAGACCATCTAAAAGATAGATTTTTTACAGAGATTTCAGGGGGGGAAAGACAAAGAGTAATATTAGCACAGGCTATAGCTCAAGAGCCTGATATTATGCTCTTGGATGAACCTATTTCAAATCTTGATCCACAGTATCAGATAGATATTTTAGATACCATAAAGCAGTTAAGTCTGGAAGACGGATTAACTGTAATAGCAGTACTACACGATCTTAACTTTGCAGCGATGTACAGTGATGAAATAGTGCTTTTAAAAAATGGTAGTATTTTTAAAACTGGAGAGGTTTCACAAATCTTGACAGAAGCTAATATAAAACATATTTTTGATACAGAGGTTATGGTATACAAAAGTCCTGTTGTAGATGGGCCTCATATATACTCAAAAAGTAAAATTTTGTAAGGGAGTTTTTTATGAAGGATAGGTTTAGAAGTAAAAATATAAAACTTATATATATGTGAACAACAATAATATTTATTATTTCTGTCATGCTCTCACTTAGCTTTGGGGCAGTAGATATGAGTCTAAAAGACATAATTGAAGCGCTTACGATAGGTGAGGGGAGTGACAAATACACTATATTTTATAAAATAAGGCTTCCAAGAGTAGTACTTGGAGCATTAGTAGGCGCAGGGCTTGCAATTGTAGGAACTGTAATGCAAAGTGTATTTCAAAATCCGCTTGTGGATTCTTATACGCTGGGAATGTCATCGGGGGCATCTTTAGGAGCAGTTATTGCGATTGTAACAGGTATAAACAGTTACATCCCAGGGATAAGTAGCCTTAGTTTTTTTGCTTTTTTAGGAGCGATAGGCACACTGAGCCTAGTTTATATGCTTAGCGCTACAAGTGGTAAAGTGTCTACAACCTCTTTACTACTTTCAGGAATTGTAGTAAGCTATTTTATATCTGCAATAATTTCAGTGACCATGATGCTAAATCATGATAAAATAGAAAATATAATTTTTTGGAATATGGGGAGTATTGCAGGGGCAAATTGGAATAAGTGTATTATTGCAGCTACTGTAGTAATTCCAAGTTCATTTATGCTTTATTATTTTTGGAGAGAGCTTAATGTTATGTCGTTTGGAGAGCAAAGGGCTCAGCATTTAGGCGTGAATACTACGAAGACAAAAATTGTATTACTTTCGGTAAGTTCACTGATAGTAGGCACTGTAGTATCAATTGGAGGCACGATTGGATTTGTAGGACTTATTGCACCTCATATTGCTAGATACTTTACAGGTGCAGAAAATAAAAAATTGTTAATTTTGACAGCTATGACAGGCTCAATTATTATGATGCTTGCTGATGTGTTAGGAAGAGTGCTTATTCGTCCGGCAGAAGTGCCAGTAGGAATAATGACTTCAGTTATAGCTGGTCCATTATTTATATATTTACTAAAAAAACATAGGAGGAATTAAAAGTATGAAGCTTTACAATACGCTTACAAGACAAAAAGAAGAATTTGTACCTATCGAAGAAAATAAGGTTAAGATGTATTCATGCGGACCAACAGTATATAACTATTTTCATATAGGAAATGCAAGACCTTTTATAATGTTTGACCTATTAAGAAATTACCTTATATATAGAGGCTATGAAGTTACCTTTGTTCAAAACTTTACAGATGTAGACGATAAAATAATAAAAAGAGCAAATGAAGAAGGCATAAGTCCTTTTGAAGTAGCAGATAAATATATTGAGGAATACTTTAAAGATGCCGATGGGCTAGGGATAAAAAGAGCGGATGTGCATCCAAGAGTAACTGAGAATATAACTGAAATTATAGATTTTATAGCAGAACTTGTAGAAAAAGGATATGCATATGAATCTTCTGGAGATGTATATTTTGACACGCAAAAATTCAAAGAATATGGAAAACTTTCACGTCAAAATCTTGCAGAGCTTAATTTGGGAGCAAGAATAGAGGTTAATGAAGATAAAAAACATCCTATGGATTTTGCGCTTTGGAAAAAGAAAAAAGAAGGCGAAATTGGATGGGCTTCACCATGGAGTGAGGGAAGACCAGGATGGCATATAGAGTGTTCGGTAATGAGCCGTAGATATCTTGGAGATACTATAGACATTCATTCAGGTGGACAAGATTTAATATTCCCACATCATGAAAATGAGATTGCACAAAGTGAAGCAAGATCAGGTAAGCAATTTGCAAATTTTTGGGTTCACAATGGTTATATAAATATAGATAATCAAAAAATGAGTAAATCTCTAAATAACTTTTTTACGGTAAGAGAAATTTCTGAAGAAATGGATTTAGAAATAGTGCGCTTCTTTATGATGAATGCTCATTATAGAGGACCTGTAAATTACAGTAAGGATCTTTTAGACCAAGCAAAAGCTGGGATGACAAGACTTTATAACTCTAAAAACAGAATGGAATTTTTAATTTCAAATGCAGACGGTGAGCTTAGAGAAGAAGAAAAAGAAAATATAGATAAACTTGCTGAATTTAAAATACAGTTTATAGAAGCTATGGATGATGATTTAAATACAGCGGATGCAGTTACTGCTATATTTGAACTGGTTTCATTTGTAAATACTACAGCTAATGAATCAAGCTCAAAAGCGTATGTTAATAGTTGCCTTGAATTATTTAATGAACTTACAGGAGTTTTAAATATAATCCAAAAAAGAGATGAAGTCGACGAAGCTAAAATAAATGAGTTTATAGAAAAGCGAAATGAAGCTAAGAAAAATAAAGATTTTGCACAAGCTGACAAAATAAGAGATGAACTAAAGGCAATGGGAATAGAGTTACTAGATACTAGACAGGGTACAACATGGACGAAAATAAAATAGTAAGAGTACCACTTTCAGCGATGAACCCTATAGTACTTGCATATATAGGGGATGGAACATATGAGCTATTGGTAAGAAAAAAAATAGTAGAAATATATCCCAATGATAAAATTCAAAGTATGCATCAAAAAACGGTAGCTTTTGCTAAAGCTTCAAGTCAGGCTAAAATCGTAAGAACTTTAAGAGATCAAGAGTTCTTTACAGAAGATGAATGGAACTGGGTAAAACGAGGCAGAAATCAGCAATCAATACCTCCGAAAAATGCAGTTATGTCAGAGTATAGATATGCTACAGGATTCGAAACCTTAATAGGGTTTTTGGAGTTAAGCGGACAAACTAGTAGAATTGAAGCTATTGTAGAAAAGGCTTTTGAAATAATAGAGTTAAATAATAACTCTCGTTAAACCGCAATTTGTAAGGAAGGAGGCCTTGATGGGAAATTTTTCAAATTATGAGTTTCAAGTATTGGATTTTATACAGTTAAATCTTAGAAGTCCGCTATTGGATAAGCTTATGGTGATTTTCACATATCTTGGAAGTGCAGGTTTCATTTGGATTTTAATAGCATTAATACTTTTTGCTTCAAATAAAAGTAAAAAATATGGAATCGCTATGATGTTGTCACTGCTATTATGTCTTATAATTGGAAATATAACCTTAAAGCCACTTGTAGATAGAATAAGGCCCTGCGATGTAAATACGGCAATTAATTTATTGATAAAACATCCTACAGATGCGTCATTTCCATCAGGTCATACAATGTCATCCTTTGCAGCGGCAGTCTCGTTACTTTATTATGACAAAAAAAAGGGGTTATTTGCTCTAATTTTAGCTATAGCTATATCATTCTCTAGACTATACCTGTATGTACATTATCCAACCGATATTTTGGCAGGAATGATTATAGGAATTATTATTGCAATAGTATCCCAAAAATTAGTGAATATATACTACAAACGAAAAAATTCTATGATAATAGATAGATATGTAAAATAACAGAAACGACTTAGAGTGATGAAGATAAACTTCAAAATCTAAGTCGTTTTTTATAATAAAAAGTTAGCCTATTGCAAACATAAGTTCGCATTGACACGCTAATTTGTCTTCTACATAAGCTTTAGCTTTAGCTTTGCCTATATTGCGCTTTATAGTAGTCATTTCTACTTCTAGTCTTAATAAATCGCCTGGTACTACTTTTTGACGGAATTTAGCATTTTCAATTCCTGCAAAAAAAGCTATTTTACCTTTAAATTGTTCCATAGAAAGCACTGCTACGGCACCTGTTTGTGCAAGGGCTTCTATTATAAGCACTCCGGGCATTACTGGTTCTTGTGGAAAATGACCTGCAAAGAAAGGTTCATTAAAAGTTACAGCCTTATAGCCTGTAGCTTTGCCATTTTCAATATCAAGTTCAGTTATTTTATCTATCAAAAGAAAGGGAGCTCTATGAGGAATTATGCTCTGGATTTCTTTTATACCATAAGGAAGTGTCATTTCCATTATACCATGCCTCCGTTTACCGAAAGAATTTGACCTGTAATATACTTAGCTTTTGGAGAAACTAAAAATTCAACAGCATCCGCTATATCTTGAGCAGTACCCATAGCATTTAGAGGAATACTTTTTAGTATAGAACTTTTAACTTCTTCAGGAAGTACATCGGTCATATCAGTTTGAACAAATCCTGGAGCAACAGCATTAACCCTAACGTTGTATCTAGCTAATTCCTGAGCACAAGACTTAGTAAAGGATATTACCGCACCTTTTGAGGCACTATAATTAGATTGACCCATATTTCCTGTAATTCCAACTACTGAAGACATGTTTATGATTACACCGTATTTTTGTTTCATCATAAATCTGCTTGCGTGTTTTGTACAGTTAAATGTCCCATTTACATTTACTTTCATTACACTATTAAAATCTTCTTCTTTCATTCTAGCAATAAGCTTATCATTTGTTATTCCCGCGTTATTAACTAAAACTGCGATTTCTCCAAATTGATTAACGGCTTCTTCTACAAGCTCTTTAGCTTCTTCAAATTCGCTGATATCTTTTTTTAGAGCAAGGCATTTCACGCCAAATGATTCGATTTCATTTATAAGGCTAACTATTTCTGGATTTTCATTTCTATAATTTAGTACTATATTGTGTCCTGATTTAGCAAGGGTAAGCGCAATGGCTTTTCCTATTCCTCTAGAAGCACCCGTAACTATTGCACAGCTCATATTTTTCTCCTTTTAGCAATAACTATTTAGATTCACTTAAAAAAGCCTCAAGTGATTCTAAGTTTGAAAGACTTACAATTTTTACATTCTTATCTATTTTTTTGATAAGTGAAGATGCTACGTTTCCAGGGAAAACTTCTACGAATGTATCAATGCCATCTTCTATCATATTTTTTATACTTTTATTCCAAAGTACAGGCGAATAAACTTGCTTCTCCAGTATATCTGATATTTGTTCATCAATTGGAAGCGCATTGTTTGCGGCAAAAAGTTGTCCTGTTACATTTGGGTAATAAGCTTTATTTGGGAGCGATATATGCACTTTTGAAAGCTCTGTTCTAAGTTTTTTCCCAGCACCAAGTAACATACTTGTATGAAATGGAGCACTAACGTTAAGCATCATGGCACGTTTTGCACCCGCAGCTTTTAAAAGGGGTTCCGCTTCAGTTAAAAGCGCTATTTCACCACCAATTACAATTTGGTTATCTGTATTTATATTAGAACAGGAAATTACGCCTTTTTTAGAAAGAGGAGCAATAACTTCTTCGATTTTTTCTTGTGATAGTCCCATTACAGCCATAAGAGACCCTGTGCCTACAGGAACTTCTTGTTGCATAAATTGTCCTCTAGTTCTTACAAGTTTAACGCCTTCTTCAAGAGAAATGGCTTTTGCAGCAGCAAGACCTGAATATTCACCAAGGCTTAGTCCTGCAAAGGCAGACGCTTCAATTCCATTTTCTTCAAGTATTTGAGAAAGCGCCATACTTACTGTAAAGATAGTAGGCTGAGTGTTTTCTGTAAGACTCAGTGTATCTAAATCTGATTCAAAGCATAGTTTTGCTAAATCTTCGCCCAAAGAATTGCTAGCATCTTCGAAAACTTTACGAGCACAAGCAAAATTATTATAGAAATCTTGACCCATCTTTTCAGCTTGACAGCCTTGACCAGGGTATACAAACGCTATTTTTTTCATAGTTATACCTCGTAATTTATTCAAAAAGTGATTTTATTATTTCTTCTGCGGTTTCTTCTTGCTTGACCATACCAGCTATTTGACCAGACATCATAGAACCGTGATCAGTGTCTCCATCAACTACAGCTTTTCGAAAACTTCCCATAGTCATTTCTTCTATCTTAGCTATTTTTTCATCTGAAGTGAATTCAGAACTATTTTCTATTTCTTTTATTTTTCTAGTCATACGATTTTTAAGTACTCTTACAGGATGACCTGTAATTCTTCCTGTGACAGAAGATGAAGAGTCTTTTGCTTTGATTATTTCATCTTTATAGCCTTGTGAGATAGTACATTCTTTAGCAACCAAAAATCTAGTTCCAAGCTGAACTCCTACTGCGCCGAGCGCAAAAGCGGCATTCACGCCTCTTTTATCTGCAATTCCACCTGCTGCTATTACTGGGATGTTTACAGCATCAACAACTTGAGGCACAAGGGTCATAGTGGTAAGTTCACCTATATGTCCACCTGCTTCACAACCTTCAGCAATTAAAGCATCTGCACCCATTTTTTCCATTCTTTTGGCAAGGGCTACAGAAGCAACTACTGGAATTACTATTACTCCATGTTCTTTCCAAAGTTTCATGTATTTTGATGGATTTCCAGCGCCAGTAACTACAATTTTAATATCTTCTTCGATAACAAGTTCTGCTAAATCATCTGCATGAGGACTCATCAGCATTATATTAAGCGCAAACGGCTTATCTGTAAGCGATTTTGTCTTTATTATTTCTTCTCTACAAGCCTCTTTAGTAAGAGATCCGCCACCTAAAATTCCAAGGCCTCCTGCATTTGATACAGAAGAAACAAGGCTTGAATGTGATATCCAAGCCATTGCACCTTGAAAAAGAGGATATTTGATACCTAAAATATTCTCAATTCTCATATATTTTTCCTTTATTTTCAACAATTATTTATTTTCCCATTTTTTGAAAATGATAGTAGCATTATGACCACCAAACCCAAGCGAGTTAGATAGTGCATATGTTATATCGCGTTTTACTGCACCCTCAGTAACATAGTTTAAATCACAATCTTCATCTGGATTTAAGTAATTTATAGTTGGAGGAATGATTCCTTTTTCAAGGGCTTTAACACAGGCAATAGCTTCTATAGCACCTGCCGCGCCAAGTAAGTGACCAGTCATAGATTTTGTAGAACTCACAAGTAAATTTTTGCTATGCTCGCCAAATAATGCTTTTATAGCACCAGTTTCAAACTTATCATTGTAAGGGGTACTTGTACCATGCGCATTTATATAATCAATATCTGACGGATTTATATTACTATCAGAAATTGCTAGAGACATGGCTTTTATAGCACCTTTACCCTCAGGGTCTGGTGAAGTTATGTGATAAGCGTCGCAGCTTTGACCATATCCTACTATTTCAGCGTATATTTTAGCATTTCTAGCAAGTGCATGCTCAAGTTCTTCTAGTACAAGCACTCCACCGCCTTCACCCATTACAAATCCACTTCTATCTTTATCAAATGGGATAGAAGCTCTATTTTTATCTTCTCCAGAATGAAGAGCAGTCATATTAGCAAAACCCGCTATTCCAGATTCTGTTATAGCAGCTTCACATCCACCCGCAAGTGCTAATTTATGATATCCATCTCTAATAGATCTAAACGCATCACCTACAGCATCTGTTCCTGAAGCACAAGCAGTAACGATAGCGGTACAAGGTCCTTTTAAGCCAAGCTCCATAGAAATATGAGCAGGAGCTATATTTATTATAGAAGAAGGAATAAAAAATGGTGAAATTCTAGAAGGCCCTTTTAGGGTAGATTTTTCTATCTGTTCTTGAATTGTACCAAGTCCACCTATTCCACTTCCCATAACTACTCTTGCATCTTCTTTATCAAAATTATTATCATTAAGATTGGCATCTTCATATGCCATTTTTGAAGCACACACAGCAAGTTGAGTAAATCTGTCCATTCTTTTTGCAGTTTTAGGGTCGATGTATTTGCTATGGTCAAAAGACTTAACTTCCGCAGCAAGCTTAACTTTAAGCTTTGAAGCATCAAATAAAGAAATATTATCTATACCATTTTTTCCTGAAATAAGTCCATTCCAAGTAGATTCAGCGTCATTTCCAACTGGACTTATTGCACCAAGCCCTGTGATTACTACTCTTTTCATAAAAACTCCTTAAACTATACCCGAAATATATTCAAATTTTATCCCTCTATAATGCTATAGAGGGATATTTACACGACTATTAAGCTGATTAAGCTTTTTTCTTTTCTACATAATCAACGATATCTTGAACTGTTATTATAGATGCTGTATCAGCATCTTCTACTTCAACATCAAATTCTTCTTCAATTTCCATAACAATTTCAACCATATCAAGTGAATCTGCACCTAAATCATCCTTAATGTTTGAAGTTGCCTCGATTTCACTTGGATCCTTATCTAATTTTTCTGCTAGAATTTCTATAACTTTGTTTAACATTTTCTTATCTCCTTTAATATTTAATATTTTTTATTTTATAATTTGTATTATTACCATTACCATTCAAGAAGCACTGAGCCCCAAGTAAGTCCTGCTCCAAATCCGGCAAGAATAATTTTATCGCCTTTTTTAAGAAGTCCTTGACTGTTCATTTCAGCAAGCGCAATTGGAATGCTGGCTGAAGATGTATTTCCATAATCAGCGATATTAACATAAAATTTACTTACATCTATGTTTAATTTTTTAGAAACAGATTCTATTATTCTAAAGTTAGCTTGATGAGGAACTATATACTTAATATCTTCACTTTTTAAATTATTTCTTTCTAAAAGCACTTCAATAAGTTCACTTAAAGCTCCAAGTGCAAATTTATAAACTTCGCCACCATTCATTGAGAGCCTTGGAAGTGTAGAGGCTTCTTCTGAAGTAACTAGTGGATTATTTACATTAACGCTTTGGATTTGTATGTTGTGTTCAGTATCATATTCACCTTGAAGGTATATATCTTTTATTTTTTTATTTAAATCTTTAGTAAGTACTATTGCGCCTGCACCATCACCAAAGATTACACAAGTATTTCTATCACTGTAATCTATAACTTTGCTTAAGACTTCAGAACCAACAATAAGTGCATTTTTAGCAATTCCGTTTTTTATCATTGAACTTGCAACGCCAAGTGCGTATACAAAGCCTGTACATCCAGCAGACAAGTCAAATGCAATCGCATTTTTTATGCCAAGCTTACCTTGAACAATACTTGCAGTTGATGGTGTAAAATGATCAGGCGTTATTGTAGCAACTAATACAAGATCAATTTCATCAATTGGAACTCCAGAATTTTCTATTGCAATTTTACCAGCCTCATAGGCAAGATCAGATGTATTTTCTCCGTTAGATATATTTCTTTTCTTTATTCCAGTTCTTTTTTCAATCCACTCAGAGCTAGTATCTACCAAATTGGTTAAATGATCATTTTCTAGACTAAGTTTCGGAGCATAACTCCCCGTTGCTATTAAAGACATTATATTACCTCTTTCTTTAATGGATAATTCCATATGTAAATTTTAAAATATGGAAATATTGATATGGTTAATAATAATACTAAAAATGTTTTTTGTCAACAGTTCTTTAAAAAAAATTTGTAAACATTGAAAAATAAAGGTTTTTAAAAGACATAATATGCAGAGTTTATTTTAATTATGTTTTTTTTGAAAAAAATTTGTAAAAAAGCTTGACTGTATTACTGTACTGTTGTATTATATACCTAACACAGTAATACTTTAAGAAGGAGGGTTTGATATGGCATGGGATTTTGAACAAGATAAGCCTATATATGTGCAGATTGTAAATAAAATCAAGCTTGGTATATTATCTGGAAATTATAAACCAGGAGATAAGCTTGAATCGGTAAGAGAACTAGCTAGCATTGCAGGGGTAAATCCTAATACGATGCAAAAAGCACTTCAAGAGTTAGAAAATATAAATTTAGTCTACAGTCAGAGAACTAGTGGAAGATTTATTACTGAAGACGATGCTATTATAATGAATTTAAGAAAAAAAATAGCAGGCGATAAAATTATTGCATTTGTAGAAAATATGCTAAATTTAGGTTTTACCAATGAAGAAATAGAAAATATGATTAGAGATTATCTGCTTGAAGGTGAAAGTGTATTTAAAGGAAATGAAATTTCTATTAAAAATACAAAAAAGACAAAAGCGGTAGGAAATCTTGAAGATTTGCTTAAGGAAGGGGAATTTTAATGAGCAACTATATACTAGAGTGCAAAGGCTTAACTAAAAAATTTGGAAATAAAGAAGCCTTGAAAAATGTAGATTTAAATTTTAAAAGAGGTCAGATAATAGGACTGCTAGGACCTAATGGAAGTGGAAAAACTACACTTATAAAACTAGCAAATGGCCTACTTCATCCAGATGGAGGAGAGCTTTTAATAGATGGGAAAAAGCCAGGGCCAGACACCAAATCAATAGTATCTTATCTGCCAGAAAAAACATATCTTAATGACTATATGACCGTAAGAGGAATAATTGATTTTTTTAAAGATTTCTATAGTGATTTTGATGAAACAAGAGCCCTTGATATGCTTTCTAGGCTTGGAATAAATGAAAAAGATAGACTAAAGACGATGTCTAAGGGAACTAAGGAAAAAGTACAGCTTATTTTGGTTATGAGCAGACGTGCTCAGATATATTTTCTAGATGAGCCTATAGCAGGGGTTGACCCAGCAGCTAGGGATTATATATTAGATACTATAATAAATAACTATGATGAAAATGCAACTATAGTAATATCTACCCATCTTATTTCAGATGTAGAGAAGGTTTTAGACCAAGTAGTATTCATAAGATATGGGGAAATAGTTATGAGTAAAAGCGTGGATGAAATAAGAGAAGATGAAGGCAAGAGTGTGGATATGTTGTTTAGGGAGGTATTTAAATGTTAGGAAAATTGATAAAATATGAATTTAAAGGAAGTGGAAGAATATTACTTCCTCTATATGGACTTATATTAGCACTTGCAATTATAACTAAAATATTTAATGGAATGAGCATATATGAATTTGGGGCACTTGGAAGTATAACTATGGGTATAGTAGCCTTTGCTTATGGACTTACAATGATGGCGGTAATGCTAGTAACAATCTTTTTAATAATCCAAAGATTTTTTGTGACAGTATATGGAGATGAAGGTTACTTAACTCATACACTTCCAGTAAAATCAAGAAATATAATAATAAGTAAAACCTTAGCAGCGATATGCTGGATAATATTAAGTTCAGTAGTTGCAGTTACATCTGTTATTATAATTGGATATCAGCCACATATGTTTGCCGATTTATTTAAAGCTATAGAGATGCTAAAAGTTGAGATTGGCCAAGAGGCAATAGGACAGATAATTTATGTGATGGCAAATATGACATTTGTATCAATTTTGGGTTCAGTAGCGATGATAATAATGATATATATGTGTATATCTATAGGTCAGTTATTCAAAAGAAAATTTGTGGGTTCTATAATGGCCTTTTTAGGAGTTAGTTTTTTAGTAAATTTAACAACAGGCGTTATAGGAAATGCTATGGGCGAAAGTGGTTTCTTTGATTTTATTAATGCTGTTCAATATGCAAATGATGCAGCAAGCGTTATGGGTGCAGTAAATCATTTTGTTTGGATAATCTCTTTATTCTATGTCATAAAAATAGTTGTATACTATTTCATCACAAATCATCTTATGACTAAGAAATTAAATTTAGAATAAAAGCTTTTTGAAAGCATCAAAAAAGAGAGGATTCCCTCTCTTTTTTGATGTAAAAATATATAATTAATAATTGTATTTATGCTTACTTGATTTATAGTGCTGCGTTTTACCTAATTTTTTACTAGAACCTACAAGAACTCCAAAAATCAAGCATAGAATAAGTGTTACATAGCCATAATTGTATAAGCTAAAAAAAGCTTGTTTAATATTATCAAAAAGACTAGATGGACTATACATTTTGGAATAGCTTGAAATATTGAATACATATGCTCCAAACAAGCTTATCAATCCGATGCAAAGTGAAACTAGAGATAGTCTTAATTTACTATGATTTTGAGTTTTACGATTTTCCGTAGCATTGATTAGTATGAGTGATGAAAAAAAAGAAGTAAGTAATATTGTAAGGACTGGAGACATATCAAGTGGACCTGTTATTGTTACGGTATCTCTAGCCAAAAAAGATCCTGTAATCAAAAACGTTAGGAACAATATTTTTTTAAAACTGCGCATATTAAAACTTCCTTTCTATTAACAACAGAATAATTATATCAAAAAAAATATAATATATCCATAATATATTGATTTTAAAAGAGAAATTTTAACTGAAATAGCCGAGAAGTCCCCCACCTCTAAACCACCTTACTCATGAAGTGAGAGCGAAGGTGGGGGATGAATCGGCTTGTTTTTGACTCTAAACTGTTATATACTGTATTCAGTAGTAAAATATATAAATGAGGTAAAAAGAATGAAAATAGACAATAATAACCATTCGGTATTCTTGATGTATTATCATCTTGTATTGGTAGTGAAATACAGACGAAAAGTATTTGATGATGCATTATCTGACCGAGCGAAAGAAATATTTGAATATATTGCACCAAGCTATAATATGACACTCATTGAATGGAACCACGATAAAGATCATATTCATATACTATTCAAAGCACATCCCAACAGCGAACTATCAAAATTCATAAATGCATACAAAAGTGCTAGTTCAAGGTTACTGAAAAAAGAATATCCTATGATTCGTGAGAAGCTTTGGAAAGAATACTTTTGGTCAAGAAGCTTTTGTCTGCTTACAACGGGTGGTGCACCGATAGAAATTATAAAAAAATACATAGAAAGTCAAGGTGAAAAGCATTGAATAAGGCATTCAAATTCCGAATATATCCAACAAGAGAGCAAGAAATATTTCTAGCCAAAACATTTGGCTGTGTTCGCTTTGTCTATAATAAAATGCTATCAGATCGGATTGAGTACTATAAAGAGACTGGTGAAAGCTTGAATAACACACCTGCTCAGTACAAAAAGGAATTTGAATGGCTAAAAGAAGTAGATAGCTTAGCCCTTGCAAATGCACAACTTAATTTGAACAAAGCCTATAAGAATTTTTTTCGAGACAAATCGGTTGGATTTCCAAAATTCAAATCAAGAAAGAGCAACCATCGAAGTTATACAACCAACAGCGTAAACGGAAATATAAAGTTAGAAGATGGCAATCTGACACTTCCAAAGCTAAAAGCAGTTAAAATCAAGCAACACAGGGAAGTACCAAAAGATTACAAACTAAAATCGGTAACAATCAGCAAAACACCAACAGGAAAGTATTTTGCAAGTATTCTGTATGAATACGAACAGAATATAGAGCCAGTAAAACCAGAATCGTTTTTAGGCTTGGATTACTCAATGAAAGAGCTGTTTATAACATCGGATGGTGTGTCGGCAGAGTATCCACGCTATTACAGGTTGTCCCTTGAAAAACTTAAAAAAGAACAAAGGAAGCTATCAAAATGTGAAATCGGCAGTAATAACAGAAACAAACAACGCATGAAGGTCTCAAGACTCCATGAAAAAGTAGCTAATCAGCGAAAGGATTTCTTACACAAAGCATCTAGGCAGATAACCAATGCCGTTGACGCAGTATGTATTGAAGACCTTAGCATGAAAGGCATGTCACAAGCACTCAATTTTGGTAAAAGCGTTTCAGACAATTCATTTGGAGCGTTCACGTCCATGCTTGATTACAAACTGAAAGAGCAAGGAAAGCAACTTGTAAAGATTGACAAATGGTTCCCAAGCTCAAAAATGTGCAGTGGATGCAGTCAAATAAAGGATACCTTATCACTCTCAGACCGCACCTATCACTGTGAGCACTGTGGTCTAATTCTAGATCGAGACTATAATGCAAGCATCAATATTAGAAACGAAGGTATGCGTATATTATCAGCATAAATTACAAAAGAACCGTGGGGCACACGGGGATAGCTCGCTTATGCTGTAGCCATTAGGCTACTCGAACGATAAGCCCCCACTTCTTCAAGTGGTGGGAGTATGTCACTTCTAAGTAATAAATAATATAATAGTGGTTAAAACTATTAATATTTTAAATAATATGATATCATATTATTTAAATGGGGTATGAAGGAGAATTTGATGGAAAGCTCAAAAAAAATTATTAAAAAATTAATTTTATTAAACATAGGTTTCTTTTTTTGTGCATTAGGAACGGTTTTTTATATAAAATCAGGAAGTGGAATGGCGCCTTGGGAGGTACTTCATAGTGGAATGGCTCAAACCTTTGGCATAAGAATAGGAAGAGCCGGGATTTTAGCTTCAGCTATTATAATAGGAATAGATTATATACTGGGTGCAAAAATTGGATTTGGGACTATATTTAATATGATAAATATAGGATTATTTGTAGACTGGATAATTTCTTGGGATATAATTCACACAAGTGATATATTTGTAATTCAGATTTTATATTTATTTATAGGTATGTTTTTTATGAATATAGGAATATGGCTCTATATAAGTCAGGGCTTAGGAGCAGGGCCAAGAGATGGGCTTATGGTAGCACTTGCTAAGAAAACTAATTTATCGGTACAGTTTTTGAGAAGTGCGATAGAAAGTACAGCGGTAGTAGTAGGTTATTTTTTAGGAGGAAGTTTTGGAGTAGGAACCATAATATGTGCTATTTTTGCAGGGCCAGTTATGAAGCTTATATTTGACTTTTTAAAATTTGATGTAAAAGCGGTAAAACATAAATATATAGATGATTATTTTAAAAAAACAGAAATGTTGATATCAGAAAAAGTAGAATAGGAGTAGTTTAGAGGAGAAAATGAAATTTATTTTTAATATATTGAACAAATTGATAATTTTAGCGCTAATAGCTATGATGGTATTAGGGTATGCAATGTTTTTGGAGCCTAATTTGCTTAGAGTAAATAAATTTGAATTAGGGACACTTTCTTCAGCAAAACTAAAAGTGGTGCAGTTTTCAGACACTCATATAGGAGAATATTATTCTGTAAAGAATTTAGAAAAACTAGCGAGAGTAATAAACATGCAAGAACCAGATATAATAGTATTTACAGGGGATCTTGTAGATGAAATTAATGAAAATACAGACTTAAAATCAATCTCATCAGTGTTAGGAACTATGAAAGCTACTAAAGGGAAATTTGCAGTCTATGGAAATCATGATTATGGCGCTCAAGGACATAAATATTATAAGAAAACTATGGAAAATGCTGGATTTAAAGTACTTGTAAACGATGCAGTTCAGTATCACTTGAACAATAAAATATCGGTAAATATAGTTGGTGTAGATGATGGACTTTTGGGAAAACCTAATTACGAAAAAATAAACTTTCTTATAAAAGAAAGATACTATGATATCGTACTTCTTCATGAACCGGATACAATAGATACTTTTGAAGGCGAGCCATATGAACTCGCACTTTCCGGACATACTCATGGAGGACAGGTTAGACTTCCTTTTAAAGGGGCATTAAAAAAAGTTCCACTTGGCGAAAAGTATGATAAGGGAATGTATGATATTTCAGAGGAACAAAAACTTTATGTAAGTTCAGGGATAGGGAATACCAAAATGCCGTTTAGGTTTTTAAATATACCAGAAATAGCAGTATTTGATATCAATTTATAAATAACCTAATTTTTGTAAAAGTGCTGTAATTATGTAAGCATATCGTAATAGAACTGTATAGTAACTGTTATGGATTTGTGGGTATATATATAGTAGAATAGATATAGGTTAGATTGTGGTAAACCTTTGTTTTGGGATTATTTTTTAGATTCGGAGGGATATTTATGAAAAGAGATATAAAAAAATTAACTGCGCTTATGGTAGCAGGAGTATTGATGGTTATTCCAGTAGGAGCTAGTGCAGAAAAAGGTAAAAATGTTGAAAATTCAAATAAACCAACAGTAGAAGACCAAATAAAGGAAGATGACACAAAAACAACTCAAGTAAAAGAAGATGCTCAAAAAGAAGTTGTTGTGGAAGATGCTAAATATATTTCGCTTCAAGGTGAAGTAACTGAAATTGCAGATAGCAAGATAACGGTAAAAGAAAATGAAACCAACTCAATAATGTTTCATTTAAATACTATGATAATAGGTACTAAAGATGGTCAAGTTATGGACGCAAAGGATATAAAAGCTGGAGATAAGGTTATAGCTATATATACTTCACATACTCCAATGGCACTTAGTTATCCAGGACAGATGACTCCTATGATGATTATAGTTCAAAACTCAGAAAATAATGTAAAATTAGATAAATTCAATGAAGAACTAGTAAGTTCAGATGGAAGTTTAAAACTTGTGATTAATGAAAATACAAAGCTTGAAGCATATAAAACTAAACAGCTTATTACAGAAAAAGATTTAGCAAATAAAGAATTGCTTGTTATATATGGCGCAACTACAAGAAGTATTCCAGCACAAACTCTTGCAGATGGAGTAGTTAAAGTAATGGTAATGCCTTCTTTAGAAAATGAGAAAAAAGAACAATCAGGACCAAATTCAAATTCTAATTTAGATAATAAAGGGAATAAGTCAACTGCACATACTAAGATAGCTATATCAAAAGAAGCTAAAAGTATGGGATATAAAGTAAATTGGAACCCTAAAACTAAAATTGTAATCTTGTCAAAAGGTGAAGATGTTATAGAGATTTTTGTAGGGACTACAAAATATAGAGTAAATGGTATTGAAAAGACTGCGACTACACCTTCTATTTTAGAAAAAGGGGCAACCTATGTAAGTGATGAAATCCTTGGCTTGTTAAAGAAATAGACCAATTGAAGGCTTTTGTGAGTAATCACAAAAGCCTTTTTTATTTGTTAAAAAACTAATGAAAACAATTGCAAAAGTTCTAGCTTTGCGATATAATATGGAAAAATACTCAATATTTTGAAAATTTTATACTATGGCTATGCCAGAAGGAGGATTTGAATATGAGGGTTTATGAGAGTGATAAAATTAGAAACGTTGCAATCCTCGGACACAGTGGTTCGGGAAAGAGTAATTTGACAGAGGCAATACATTTTACGGCAGGGTTAACAAACAGAATTTCAAAACCAACAGATGAGGCAAAATTCACTTCTTCAATGGGGCTGTTTTCAGTAGAGTACAAGAATAATAAGTACAACTTTATTGATACCCCAGGATATTTTGATTTTGCAGGAGAGCTTACTTCTGCAATGAAAGCAGTTTCAGGCGCGATAATAGTGGTAGATGGCACAACTGATTTACAAGTAGGAACAGAGAAAGCATTGGAAATTACAGATGAACTCAATATGCCGAAGTTTATATTTGTAAATAAAATTGATAGTGAAAAAGCAGAGTATGAAAAGATATTAGAGCAATTAAGAGAGCGATATGGAAAAAAAGTAGCCCCATTTCATGTACCTTGGGGAAAAGCAGATAGTTTTAAAGGGTTTATAAACGTAGTAGATATGTTTGCAAGAGAGTATGATGGAAAAGATTGTATTACCGTAGAGATGCCTGATGATATGCATCAGCAGATAGATCCAATTAGAGAAATGCTTCTAGAATCAGTCGCAGAAACTGATGAAGAGTTAATGGATAAATTTTTTAATGGAGAAGAATTTACACAAGAGGAAATAACTAAAGGATTACGCTTAGGAGTGCTTTCTGGAGATATAATTCCAGTGCTTTGTGGTTCTACAGTTAAAAATATAGGAGTGCATACACTTATGGATATGGTAATTGATTATCTTCCAACGCCATTAGATACAGGACTCCCAAGATATTCAACCAATTCAGTAGCACAAGTGTTTAAAACAGTGATAGACCCATTCTTAGGAAGAGTATCATATGCTAAAATATGTGAAGGCGATTTTAGTCAAGAAATGGAAGTTTTTAACATAAATAGAGGCACTAAAGAAAAAGTTCATAAGATGTATACTATTTTAAATAAAGAAATGAAAGAACTGGAGAAAGCTCATTCTGGAGATTTGGTAGTATTTACGAAATTAGGTGAAGTGCTTACTGGAGATTGCCTTTCTACAAAAAGTGATTATGGTGAGCAAACCCCACTAGAATTTCCTAAACCACAGATGTTAGTAGCTGTAGAAGCTATAAATAAGAATGATGAAGATAAAATCTCTACAGGAATCCAAAGATTAAGAGAAGAAGATCCTTCATTTACGTATACAAGAAATAAAGAAACTAAGCAGATGGTGCTTGGCGTTCAAGGGGATATTCACATAAATTCCATAAAAGAAAAATTGAAAGAGAAATTTGGCGTAGATGTAGAGCTAAGAGATTTAAAAGTACCATATAGAGAAACTATAAAAGGACAGTCAGATGTTCAAGGTAAACACAAAAAACAATCAGGTGGTCATGGACAGTATGGAGATGTAAAAATAAAATTCTCTCATTCAAACGAAGCCTTTGAATTTGCAGAAGAAATTTTTGGAGGTTCAGTACCAAAATCATATATTCCAGCGGTTGAAAAAGGACTTAGAGATTGTTTGGACCATGGAGTTTTAGCAGGATTTCCAGTAACAAATGTAAAAGCTACGCTTTATGATGGTTCATATCATGACGTGGACTCTTCAGAAATGGCATTTAAAATGGCAGCAAGCTTAGCGTTTAAAAAAGGTATGGAAGAAGCTAAACCAGTGCTTTTAGAACCAATTATGAAACTCTCTATAGTAGTGCCAGAAGAGTATATGGGCGATATAATGGGAGATATAAATAAAAAACGTGGTAAGGTTTTAGGTATGGAGCCTTATAAAAACCATAAACAAATAATATTTGCAGAAGCACCACAGGCAGAAACTTTCAAATATGCAATAGACCTTAAAGCAATGACTCAAGGTAGAGGTTATTTTGAGATGGAATTTGAAAGATATGACGAAGTACCTTTCCAAATGGCCGAAAAAATAATTTCTGAAGCTAAAAAAGAAAAAGTATAAATATCTAGAGTAGGACTTAAAAAACCCTACTCTTTTTTTTGAAAAAAATAAAAACTGACAAAAAAATAACATTTATATTGACTTATTAAAATAGATGTAATACAATTTGAATATAAGCTATATCAGTACGTTATTGTAAAATTCTATATTTTGGAAATGAGGAGGGGCAAGGCGTGATAGAAAAAAAAGAAAGTGATCTCGTTAATAATGAGATTAATGCTATTTTAAAAAATGTTAATAATTTTACCGAAACTAGAAGGTTTGTAATTCATACGAAGCAAATTAATGATGTAGGAATTGAGGAATATGAACACAAAATAGCAAAGCGTCTTGGAAGAGCAAAATCAAAATATAATAAAGCAAAAAATTTAATTGAAAATTAGAAAACAATTATCAAAAATTTAAGTCATAAGATATTTATAAACGCCATAATTAGCATAAACATTATGTTTTTGCAAATTATTGGCGTTTTTTTGATATTTTTATAAATCTCTGTCAAAAATATGGTAAAATATAAAGATATGATAATAAGTTTAACGGAGATAATAATGAAAATATATATTGAAAATGTTGAAAAAACCATAGCACTTGGATTTATTTTAGGGAAAATGCTAAGCGCAGGTATGGTTATTTGTTTAGATGGAGATTTGGGTGCGGGAAAGACTCATTTTTCTAAAGGTATAGCCCTTGGCCTTGAAATAGAAGAAGACATAACAAGTCCTACGTTTACTATAGTGCAGGAGTATCAAGGCAGAATGGAATTATTCCACTTTGATGCGTATAGACTATCTGGAAGCGAAGAGCTGTACTATATAGGCTTTGACGATTACCTTAACAAAAAGGGGGTTATTGTAATAGAGTGGTCTAATATAGTTGCAGATATTCTGCCAAAAGAAAGACTTGATATAGAGATAAATTATGCGCCGGATAAAGGGCGATTTTTTGAGTTTAAGCCATATGGTTTAGAATATGAAAAGTTAGTAGAAGCACTTGCAAAAGAAATGCTTTAAAGCGGTGCTTTTAAAGAAAGGATATACAATGAAAATATTAGCGATAGATACCTCGTCTTCAGCGCTTGGGATAGCAGTAACTGATGAGGATACGATGCTTGCTGAATTTACGCAAAATAAAGCGCTTACGCATAGTGAAAAACTGATGCCTCTAATAGATACGATGCTAGGAAATATAGATGAAAATATAAAAAATATAGAGGCAGTCGCATGCAGTATAGGACCAGGTTCATTTACTGGAATAAGAATTGGAGTAGCGACAGCCAATGCGTTTGCTATGGCGGGGAATATTCCAGTTATAGGAATATCTTCTCTAGAGGCAATGGCTTATAACTTTAAATATACAGATTATGTAATAGTTTCTACGATGTATGCCCAAAGAGAAGACTATTATAGAGGAATATATAGTTTTGAAAATCAAAGTATCCAAATCTTAAAGGAAGAAGATGCTATAAGCTTTGAAGATATAGCAGAGGAAGTAAAAACTTTAAGTGAAGATGGGAAAAAGGTAATTCTTTTAGGAGAGTTAAATTCAAGATTAAAAGGGATTTCAGAGAGCATTTCTAAG
Organism: Proteocatella sp.; assembly: GCA_041738345.1. Classification (GTDB taxonomy): domain Bacteria; phylum Bacillota; class Clostridia; order Peptostreptococcales; family Filifactoraceae; genus Proteocatella. Next base: position 13,565 of record JBGSPX010000036.1, on the reverse strand, counting down.
ACGCTTATTATGGATAACTGCATTTTAGCAGATAAAACGCTAAATCAGATATGTGCCTCAAATCTTTGTGAGATTGCAAGAGATATAATGAATAAGGAAGATGTTTCAAACCTTCCTAGATATATAGAGCCGATATATATTAGAAAACCTCAGGCTGAAGTACAGTATGAAGAAAAAATGAAAACTTTAAATATTAAGGAGTAATTGCGGTGGAAGACACAGTTAATTTACAAGCTTTTGAAGTAAAAAAAATGGAACATAAGGATGTAGATGCAGTATATGAAATAGAAGAACTTTCATTTTTCACACCTTGGAGTAAAAAATCAATAAAAACAGAAATTGATAACAAACTAGGACGATATATAGTTATAAAGGAAAATGAAAAAGTAGTATCATATGGAGGTTTTTGGCTTGTACTCGATGAGGCTAATATAAATAATATAGCGGTACACCCAGATTATAGAGGTAGAGGAATTTCAAAGCTACTTATGAATACGCTTATTGATATGGCAAAGACGGAAAATGCAAAAACCATGTATCTTGAGGTAAGAAGTAGCAACTCGGTAGCACAAAAACTATATAGAGGACTAGGGTTTGCTATGATTGGTCTTAGAAAAGGCTATTATGTAGATACGGATGAAGATGCAATAGTTATGATGAAAGAATTATAGGAGATTAATTTTGAATCAGGGAAAAAATATAGAAAAAAAAGATATAGTAGTACTTGCAATAGAATCGAGCTGTGATGAAACCGCAGCTGCTGTGATAAAAAATGGAAGAGAAATCCTTTCAAATATAGTCTTTACTCAAATAGATATACACAAAAAATTTGGTGGGGTAGTGCCAGAGGTCGCATCTCGAAACCATGTCGTGGATATAAATCCTGTTATTGAAGAAGCAATAACTAAAGCAGGCATAACTTTACAGGAAGTGGATGTGATTGCAGCAACCTATGGGCCTGGACTTGTAGGCGCACTTCTGGTAGGGCTTTCAACAGCAAAAGCACTAGCGTATGCACTTAATAAACCTTTTGTAGGCGTAAACCATATACAGGGGCATATTGCAGCTAACTACCTTACCTTTAAAGAGCTTAAGCCACCATTTATATCACTTATAGTTTCTGGAGGGCATACTCATATAGTTGAAGTTGAAGATTATAATAAAATAAATATTCTAGGAAAAACCAAGGATGATGCCGCAGGAGAAGCTTATGATAAAGTAGCAAGAGCGATTGGGCTTGGATATCCAGGAGGGCCGCTTGTAGACAGTCTTGCCAAAGAAGGCACTGTAAATATAGAGTTTCCAAAGGCTATGTACAAGGAAGATAATTATGACTTTAGTTTTTCGGGTATAAAATCAGCAGTATTAAATTATATTAACAGTAAAAAGATGAAAGATGAAGAATATAATAAAGCGGATATTGCCGCATCGTTTCAAAACGCAGTAGTAGAAACGCTTGTGTATAAAACGATAAAAGCGGTTAAGGATAAGGGCTATGATAAGGTGGTTTTAAGTGGAGGGGTTTCTGCGAACTCGGCACTTAGAGAACTTATGGAAAAAAAATGCACTGAAAATAATTTAGGAATATATTATCCGCCATTAAATCTATGTACGGACAATGCTGCAATGATTGGGTCTTGTGCATACTACAGGTATATTGATGGGATAGTAAATGATATGTATTTAAATGCAAAACCTAATTTAAAAGTAGGCGATGTATAGAATTATTTTACAATTTAATGTAATAATATCTTGCAATAGTACCATATGTTTGGTAAAATATTGAAGTTAAAGTTCGAGATAACCTTGTTTTAGAGTTTTTTAGGAGGAAAAAAATGGCAGGAATTGCAATAATTGGTTCACAATGGGGAGACGAAGGTAAAGGTAAAATAATCGACTTCCTTGCGAAAAATTCAGATTTAGTAGTTAGAGCACAAGGTGGAAACAATGCAGGGCATACTGTAGTTGTAGAAGACCAGAAATATGCATTACACTTAGTTCCATCAGGAATATTAAATCCGAAGGCAATAAACGTTATAGGAAATGGTGTGGTAATTGACCCACAAGTACTTCTAAAAGAACTAGAAAGCTTTGAAACTCGTGGTGTAGATACTTCAAGTCTAAGAATAAGTGATAAGGCGCATATAATAATGCCATATCATAAAGTTATAGATGTACTTGCAGAAGAAGCAAGAGGTAAAGAAGATATAGGTACTACTAAAAAAGGAATAGGCCCTTGTTATATGGATAAGGTTGAAAGAATCGGTATAAGAATGGCAGACCTTGTAGATGAAACGCTTTTTGCAGAAAAGCTTAAATTTGCACTTAGCAGAAAAAATGATATAATAACAAAGCTTTATGGAAAAGAAGCTCTATCTTATGATGAAATATATAATGAATATATAGAATATGCAAGACAGCTTAAAAAATATGTAGTAGCTACAGAATTTATAGTAAATAAGGCGATAGAAGACAATAAAAAAGTACTTTTTGAAGGGGCTCAAGGCTCAATGCTAGATACTGATTTTGGAACATATCCATATGTTACATCATCACATCCAACAATAGGTGGATTTATAGTAGGTACAGGCGCAAATACAAAAGCGATAGATGAAGTAATTGGAATTGCAAAGGCATACACTACAAGAGTAGGAAAAGGCCCATTTGTGACAGAAGAAGACAATGCAACTGGAGATTTAATCAGAGAAAAAGGAAGAGAATTTGGAACAACTACAGGAAGACCAAGAAGATGTGGATGGCTTGATTTAGTTGTATTAAGATATACAGCGATGTTAAATGGATATACTTCAATTGCACTTATGCTATTAGACGTATTGGAAGGCTTTGAGGAGCTTAAAATATGTGTAGCTTACAATGTAAATGGAGTAGAAACTACAGAATTCCCATCTACAAGAGAAGCTCTTGAAAGTGCAGTTCCAGTTTACAAGACCGTTAAAGGCTTTAGCCAAGAAGCAATCACAGAAGCTAAGACTTATGAAGAACTTCCAGAAGAAGCTAAAGAATATATAAGCGTAATAGAAGAGTATGTAAAAGTACCAGTTAACATAATCTCAGTAGGACCAAGAAGAGATCAGACTATCTTAAGAAAAGATTTTTTCTAAACTAAAAATTTAAAATTTAAATAATATTATAAAAAGCTGAAGCAAGCATTGGATTTAGTCCAATAAGTTGCTTCAGCTTTTTTTGTTAATAATATAGGTTTTTAATCATTAATATTTTTTATAGTTTGAAAAACTTGGCTATTATTTTGAATTTGTTTTTCTGAGCCAGCAATTACTATACTTGGATTTTCAAGGCCTTTTTCAAGCTTTTCTATAAACTGGTCTAAGTCAGACGCCGTAGTATTTAAAATTTCAGCTTTTAATTTAGCTTCAGCTTCAAAATCAAAATTACTAAGTTTTTTACTATCCTCAAGAAAAGTTTTTTCAAATAAATCTTCTTCTTTTTCCATATTAGCGATTACGGAAATAATAGCATTTTTTATATCTTGCTCTGTAGGTTTATAATTTTTCAAATAAGGGATTATATCTTTAATAGTGTCTATAGATTCTTTTAAATTAGGGTCTCTATAGGTGGTAAATACTACGGAACCATCTTTTAAAATCCAAAGATTAGCACCATAAGCTCCAGCTTTTTCTCTTAGGTTTTCGAACATATATTTACTATTTAAGATATTTGCAAATACTAAATCAGAGCCATGTAAATCTTTTTCGATATCGTTTAAAAGAAAGCCTATATTAATGTACTGAACCTCTTCAGGAATTATTAGACCCATATTTTGCTTTTTAGAAACTAGATTCCAATTTTGAATAGACGATGGTTTGCTTGAAATATCATTTATCAACATAGGTAGAGCATCTTCAGTAGTTTGAAGATATTCGCTTTCAGAAACTATAGAGATAGTTGCATTTTCAGCAGTAAATACTTTTTCGTATATACTATTTAAATTTTTCAAAATCGCTGGATAAGCTTTTTCAAAATCCTCATTTGCGTTATTAAGGGTTTTAAAGCCTTTATTATAACGTATATTGAAAAATGCATCAGCAGCAGTAAATTGACTTCGTAGATTACTAGAAATAAGCGCATCAGGATTATCTGTTTTTTCTGATTTTATATCTTCTATCAGTTCATCCAGTTTTGATTTTATTAAGTCTTTATCATCAAGTATAGGATGTAGAATTTTTTCCTTAGTTAAAGCAATTACCTTAGATTTATTAGCATTTTCAAAGTTAACATCAATCATTAAATACGGATAACATTGTTTTAAGTCGCTTGGATTATCGAAAGTTGCAGAAAATAGATTTATTCCAGAGGAATATTTATCAGCTTCTCTTTTAAAAGCTTCTGCGGTATAGTTTTTTGTATTTGAATTTCGCATTACAGCTTTAAATAAATCCAAATATTCAAGCTCTGATTCAGTCAGACTTTTTAAATCAAAATATATAGATAATTTAGTTAAACCGAGAGTTTGTTCAGGATGCTTTAAAATATTTATATTATCTTTTTTAGCTTCAACGATAACTGTTTTTTTAGAACTTATATCTAAATCTTCAACCTTAAGACTTGGAAGTTTACTTAATTTCTCAGGAGTATTTTCAGTAGCTTGCCAAGTTTTAAGTTTTACTGCATCTGATTTGATTTTTGAAATATCTGCAGGAGTCATGCTATTTATTCTAGCTTGAAGTTTTTTATCTACCGCTTCATCTATTTCATTCATATAGTTTGAATTAGGTTCTAGTATAAGTGTTAATCTATGGTTATTACCTATAAGATATTTTTGAATAAGCTTTTCAAAATACTGAGATTCTAGAGCTTCTTTTTTTATAGCGTCAAGCTCTACAGATAAATTTAACTTAGCTAAAGGATTATCATTGACTAAAAAACCAGTATTTACAAGTTCCATAGCCGACTCTCCCTTATTAGAAGTAAGAAGCTTATTTTTAAATGAAAGCTCATATTTATTAAGTGTACCCAAAATACTATCTTTTGGAATTCCATTTTTCACAAGTGTTTGAAGCGTACTTTCAACCGCAGTTTCATAAGTAGCTAAAGCTTTATTAGAAGCGCCTTCAATTAAAATACTGAAGCTAGGCTGATAAAAACTATCATCAAAATCAATTGAAATATTATTGCCTATTTTTTTAGCTACTGTATTTTTGTATAGCGGAGAGTGTTCGCCTTCTGATAACAGATTTCCTAAAATAGCAAGACCAAGCTTATCTTTTTGAGAAGCATTAGATATGGCATTAGAAATTACAAGTATACTGTCTTTTTCAGCAGAAGCGCTAAAGTCAGCGGGATAATCAGAAGTAAAGCTTTTTGGAGTTGAAAAAGGTTTTTCAATATTTGAGTATACAGCAGCACTTGTTTTATCATATTTGCTATAGTATTGCTCATTTATATATTTTAATTTTTCAGTTAGATTCATCCTGCCATAGAGCATTATGCATGAATTTGAAGGTGTATAGTATTTATTATGAGTAGCGATGACTTTTTGATGTGTTAAATCAACTATATTTTCAGGATTTCCACCAGCATTATATATATAATTGGTATTTGGATAAAGTCCTTTAGCCATATTTTGATAAAGTATGCGATATTTATTGGACATCGCACCTTTCATCTCGTTAAAAACAATACCATTAAAAGAAATATTGTCCTTATCATCTATTTCATAACGCCAAGCTTCTTGTTTCAAAATCATATTATCCTTAAGCACCAACGGTGAGAATGAAAAATCTAAATAAAATTTCATTAAATTATTAAAATCTTTTTCATTTTCACTAGCAAAAGGATATGTAGTAAAATCAGGATAAGTAAAGGCATTTAGGAATGTATTTACAGAACGTTTACCTACTTCCAAAAATGGTGATTTGATATTGTACTTTTCAGAGCCCCCAAATAACACGACATGTTCAAGAACATGGTTTACGCCAGTGTCGTCAACCGCAGGCGTTTTAAATGTTATGGAAAACCATTTGTTTTTGTCAGGACTGTCTATGTATACTAGTTTTCCACCATTTTTTTCATGAGAAAATAGATAGAGATTGGCATTAAAATCTTTTGAAAAGCTTTTTTCCATTAGCGTAAAGCCTTCATATGTTTCACCCACAATAAAATTAGTTGAGTTAATAGAAGCATTAATATTATCTGGACTAACAACTGTACTTTGATTTAATGCGGATGCAGTATATGGAACAAATGGTTGAAAGATTAAACTTCCTGCAATAATAAGCGCTGAAAATTTTTTAAAAAAATTATTTTTTAGCATAAGAACCCCTTTCGTTTAAAAACTATTTATAGTATTTTACCACAGATTTATCACAGTAAGAATTGAATTTTTAAAATATTGTAGCATTTTTCATATTGACAAATATCGATATGTATTATAATATCATCATATAGATAAATATCGATATGAAAGGAGATCTTTGATGAATTATAAGGAAGATGCAAAAATATTTAAAGCGTTTTGTGACGAAAATAGACTTAGGATTTTAGATATGCTAAAAACGGGTACAAAATGTGCATGTGTTATTTTGGAAAGTCTTGATATATCACAATCTACATTATCCCATCATATGAAAATTTTAGTGGAAAGTGGTATTGTAGAAATAGAAAAAGAAGGAAAATGGAATTATTATTCTATATCAGAAAAGGGGAGTCTTATTGCGAAGCAACTGCTTGAAGATATAACCACCGTAAATGAACAAAACGTAGATTACAAATGCACTTAAAATATATTAAAAGGTAAAGGAGATGAATCTAATGAGTAAAGAAAAACTACAGGGCATAAGTTTTTTTGAAAAATATTTAACTGTATGGGTGGCGCTTTGTATGGGACTTGGTATATTAATTGGAAAATATATTCCGCAAATTCCAGCCTTTTTAGGAAAATTTGAATATGCAAATGTTTCTATTCCAATTGCGATATTGATTTGGCTTATGATATACCCTATGATGATGAAGGTGGATTTTAAAAGCGTAAAAGATGTTGGAAAAAATCCTAAAGGGCTTTTTGTAACATGGATAGTAAATTGGCTTATAAAACCATTTACGATGTTTGCAATTGCTTCATTTTTCTTCTTTGTAGTATTTAAAAATCTAATACCGAGTGAACTTGCAAAAGATTATTTAGCAGGGGCAGTACTTCTTGGCGCAGCGCCTTGCACCGCAATGGTATTTGTTTGGTCACATCTAACTAAAGGTAATCCCGCATATACAGTAGTTCAAGTTGCTACAAATGACCTTATAATACTTGTTGCGTTTACTCCTATTGTAGCCTTTTTACTCGGTATAGGAGGGGTGTCAATTCCTTGGGATACGCTTATATTATCGGTAGTATTATTCGTAGTGATTCCGCTTATCGCAGGAGTTTGGACTAGGAGCTATGTAGTTAAACACCATAGTCTGGAATATTTTGAAAATCAATTTATTCCTAAATTTAGCAATATAACTATAGGAGGATTACTGTTAACTTTAATAATAATATTTTCTTTCCAAGGTAATATTATACTAGAAAATCCACTTCATATAGTGCTTATTGCAGTACCACTTACAATACAGACTTTTTTAATATTTTTTATCGCATATATATTCAGCAAAGCTATAAAGCTTCCGCATAATATTGCAGCACCTGCAGGGATGATTGGAGCTTCAAACTTTTTTGAACTTGCAGTAGCCGTAGCGATTGCTATATTTGGTGCCCAAAGTCCAGTAGCACTTGCGACCATTGTAGGTGTGCTTGTGGAAGTACCGGTTATGCTTATTTTAGTTAAAATTGCAAACAATACGAGAGGATGGTTTGAAAAATATGAGTAAAAAAAAGGTAGCCTTTATATGTGTTCATAATTCTTGTAGAAGTCAGATTGCAGAAGCGCTTGGAAAGCATTTTGCAGGAGATGTGTTTGAAAGTTATTCAGGAGGGACAGAAGTAAAGGATAAGATTAATCAAGATGCCGTAAGAATAATGAAGCAAAGGTACAATATAGATATGGAAAAAACTCAGTATTCAAAACTGTTGACAGAGCTTCCAGATGTCGATATAGTAGTAACTATGGGGTGTAATGTCGCTTGCCCATACATGCCATGTGAAGAAAAAATGGACTGGGGACTAGAGGACCCTACAGGCAAGAGCGACGAAGAGTTCCATAAAGTTATAGATACTATAGAGAACAAGATAAAGGAGCTAGCTACGCGCTTGAAAAGCTGATGAAAAAAATAATAGTGATAAATGCAAGTCCTAGAAAAAGCAAGAATACAGAGCAGCTAAGTAGATATATAATGGAAAAAATAGATTATATGTCATTTCAAACCTCAGAAGAAATTCAAATAAAGTATTTAGACTTAAAACAAATGGATTTTGTTGGATGTATGGATTGTGGGTATTGTCAGAAGCATAAAGGCTGTGCAATTGATGATGATTTACACAATATTTACGAGCAATTTGATAGTTCGTATGCTACAATAATAGTAAGTCCAGTATATTTTGATGGAACTCCGTGGAAACTAAAAGCCTTTGTAGATAGAATGCAGGCTATTTATAACAGCAAGTATATCCTAAAGGATTCTCTGATAGATAGAAATAAAGCTAGAAGAGGAATGCTTATATCACTTGGAGGAGCTCCCGCTTACGAAACTCAGTTTGTAGGAAATCAGCTTGTAATGAATTTTATGTTCAAAAGCATAAATACAGAATTTGAAAAACATCTTAAGATATCAGGAACTGATGAAATAAGTGCTATAAAAAATCAATATATACTTGAGGATATAGATAAATTTTTAATGGAAATTATTCTTGAGGTTTAGATTTTAGAAAGAGGGCAGTATGTATCAAGACAAAGCACAAAGTACACTAGAAGATATCAAAAGTAAGTTTAAATCAGATCTTCATACTCATAGTATAGTAAGTGGACACGCATATACCACATTTATGGAAAATGTAGAATTTTGTAAAAAAACTGGAATGAAAATACTTGGTACCTCAGAGCATGGCCCAAGCCTTCCGGGAAGTCCACACGAATGGTATTTTAATAATATGAGAGTAATTCCTAGAAAGATAAAAGGGGTTACAGTACTAAGAGGTTGCGAGCTAAACATACTAAATGAAGCGGGTGATGTAGATCCAGGATTTGATTATTACCAAAAATCACTAGATTATTGTATTGCGAGTTTTCACGAACCTGTATTCATGCCACAATCAGAAGCTGTGCATACAAATGCTATTATAAATATAGTAAAAAGACATGAAAAGGTGTTGATTTTAGGTCATCTTGGAAATCCTAATTTTCCGATAGACAAGGAAAAAATAGTGAAATTAGCTAAAGAGTATGACATAATGATAGAGATGAACAATTCCTCACTTGGTAATGGCTCAAGAAAAGGAAGTAAAGTTCACTGTAATGAACTTGCAAAGCTATGTAAAAAATATGAGACTAAAATAATACTAAGCTCAGATGCACATATGAATTCTAGTATTGGGGAGTTTGAAAAAGCAATAACAATGCTAGATGATATAGAATTTCCAGAAGAACTTATAATGAATGAGCCTGCAAAATTAATAACTTATCTTCAAAATAAAAAAATAGCACTAGATATAGAATTAAGTGAATTATAGATTAATAGCCCCTCTTTTGGGTATAGGAAAAGTAAATCCGATATCTCAAGGAGGGGATTATTATGTTTGAAAAAATGCTCGTAATATCAGAAATATCACTAAATAGTGATGGCGTATTAAAAACTTTAAAAGAACTTTATAATTTTGGAACAAGACGCTGTATACTTCTTCACTGCGTAAATCCTTATGAATCAAGAGCTAATAAGCCGTCGTATGTAACTGATTATGGAGACGCTATAATAAAAGAAAATCTTGAAAAACAAAAAGCGATACTTCAAGAAGAGGGGTTTGAAGTTGAAACTAGAATAGTATACGGCTTTATAAAAAAAGAAGTAATACGTATTGCTGATGAGGAAGGACTTAGCTTAGTAGTAGCAAAAGCCGAAGACCATTCTATGGTAGGTGAAATGTTTTTCTGTGGGGTAGCCTGTGATGTACTTTATCATTCAAATAGACCTATTTTGCTTATTAGAGTACCAGAAGAACAAACCGTTAAAGAAGTTAATCTTTTTGACAATGTAATGTTTCCAACTGACTTTTCTCCAAATGCAGCAATCGCATTTGGCTATCTAAAACGAATTGCTTCACATGGACTAAAAAAAGTAACACTTGTCCATATACAAGACCAATCAAAAATAGATCCTCATATACTATATAAACTTGAAGAATTCAATGAAGTAGATGAAAAAAGGCTTGAAAGTTTAAAACATGAACTTTTAGAATTAGGAGTTAAGGAAGTTGAAATACAGCTTATGTATGGTTCTCCAACTACTAAGATTATGGAATTAATTGAGGATAATGATGTATCACTTGTAGTAATGGGAAGACAGGGCAAAGGTTATATAAAAGAGATTTTCCTTGGAAGTCTAAGTAATAACCTTGCAAGACACGCCACCTGCTCAATGCTTCTTATACCATCAAAAAGAGATTAAGTTATAAAATAAAATCCTAAAACAGATTTATTTGTTTTGGGATTTTTTCTTGTATTGTGCGGTGTGAATTGTTATAATTCTAAATGGGTTTAATTTAAAAGAACTATCGCACAATAGCGAATAGTATGGAGGAAAAGAATGACTGAATTATTAGCACCAGCAGGAAATATAGAAGCCTTAAAGGCCGCAATTTCTAATGGTTGTGATGCAATATACTTGGGTATGCAAAGGTTTGGTGCACGTGCATACTCATCTAATTTTGATGTAGAATCTTTAAAAGAGGCGGTAATGTATGCGCATCTTAGAGATGTTAAAATCTATGTAACTATGAATACCATCGTTTTCGAAGATGAAGTCGAAGAGATGAAAATGCAAATAAATGAATTGAATCAAATTGGAGTAGACGGGATTATAGTCCAAGACTTAGCAGCTTTTGATTATATAGTTGAAAATTTTGTTGATATGGAAGCGCACTGTTCAACTCAAATGGGGATAGATGACTTAGAGGGAACCCTTTTATTTAAAGAATTAGGGGCTAAAAGAGTGGTTCTTTCTCGTGAGATTGAGATTGAAAAGGTAAAAGAAATAAGAAAAAAAGCTGATATACCTCTAGAAATTTTTGTTCATGGGGCGCTATGCGTATCATATTCAGGAAACTGTCTAATGTCTGGATTAATTGGATATAGAAGTGGAAATCGTGGAAGATGTGTAGGTTCATGTCGTAAGGAGTATGACCTTATTGACACAAAAACAAATAAATCCTTAGCAAAAAACTATATTCTATCTACTAAAGATTTAAATACAATTGACTATATCGACGATTTAAAAGAAATTGATTCTTTGAAAATAGAAGGTAGAATGAAAGAGCCTGCGTATGTTGCAAATGTGGTATCAAAATATCGAAGCGCGCTAGATAATAAGATAACTGAGGAAGATAAAGCGAATTTAAGCAAAACATTCCATAGAACCTTTACTAAAGGGTATTTGTTTCATGAGGACAATAAAGATATTACAAATATTTCAAGACCTAATAACGTTGGTTATGAAATTGGTAAAATCACTAATGAAGTCAAAGGTATGTACGAGATATCACTTACACGTACTTTAAATCAAAACGACATAATCAGAATAAATCACAAAAACGAAGATGTTATTTTGAGTGTGGTAAAACTTTACAATAAAGCAGGTAATTTAATCAATAAATCAGATGATGTCTGTTATATAAAGATAAAAGAAAAGTTATCTAAGGGTGATTTAGTATATATAATGAAGGACTATCACTACTATAAAGAGCTAGAAGCCTCACTAGAAAACGAGTTCAAGCGTTTTAACTTAGATGTTAAAATATATGCATATCCAGATTCAAAGCTTATTATAGATGCAGAAGGCTTAGGCTGTAACTATCTATATGAAAGCGAGGAAATACTCGGAGAAGCGATTAATAATCCAACGACAAAAGAGCAGGTATTAAAGCAGCTTTCAAAATTAAATGATACTATATTTGAACTAAATAATGTGGAATTTGAAGAGTGTAATGCATTTATCCCAGCGAAACTGTTAAATTCAGCAAGAAGAGAAATTGTACAGGCGTTATATGAGCTAAAACTTAATAGCCAAAATAAAAGAACCAAAGATTTAGAAGAAAAGCAAAAAATAAGCTTTACACCGAAAAGTTCATACCTTACAGCTTCTGTAACTACGAGAGAACAGTATGAGACTTGCGTAGCTGCGGGCATAAAAGAAATCTATTTTGAAAACATTGTCAGAAGAAATCAAAATGATTATAAGGAAAAAGAAGGGCAGTTACTAATTGGAGGCTATGGTGGAATTTATCACTATAGAAATACAAATCCGTTTGTTACAGACTATTCTCTAAATGTAGTTAATTCTGATAGCTGTTATGAATTATATAAATTAGGGGCAAAAAGAGTGACTTTATCTTATGAACTTAATGAGGATCAAATTGAAGAGTTGATTAATGCATATTGTGAAAAGAATGATGGATATCCTTCGCTAGAAATGATTGTATACGGCAAGGCACCACTACTGTTTACAAAGTATTGTCCGCTGAAGAAAATGAATCAATGTGGGATTTGCAAAACAAAGAGCTATGCGTTAAAAGATGAGCATGGAACATTCCCTATACTTTCTCATGAGGATTGTACAACGACTATCTTAAATGGAAAGACACTGAATCTTTTAGATGATATGCAAAGCATAAAAGGAGTCGAGGCATTTAGATTGAATTTCACAGTGGAATCAAAAACGCAGGTTGAGAAAATAATAAACACTGCTTTAAGTAAATTAAGTGGTAACGAAAGTCCAGTATTCAATCAAGACACAGATACTAGAGGACATTTTAATCAAGAGATTGTATAGAAGAATACTGGTTTAAACTGAGGATACTCTTAAAAGTAAACCTCCAAATCTATTTTTGAAAAAACAATGGGCTTGGGGGTTTTGTTTTACATTTTTTCAATAGAGTGTTTCAGATTGGTTAAAAAATGCACAAAAAGGGTAAAGTAAAATAAAATAAGGTTAAACTTAAATTTAAATTAAATATTAAATTTTGGTTATATGGGAGGATTGTAATGAAAAATTTTTTTTTGGAAGGGTTTTTAAATACAGAAGATATTTTTAATAATTATATAAATAATAATGATATTCTAAAAGAAGCTTCGACTGTAGGATTATTTATATATAATAGTGATTATTCAGATGTGAGTTATCATCTTGGTAAATGTTGCTCTGAGGAAAAACAAGAGTTAGATATATTTAAAATAAATAAAGATGAACTTTTAGTGAATAAAAATAATACAGAAATAAGAAGAGTTAACTTTTCAAAAGATGGTAAACTTTGAGACTGTGAAAAAAAGTCTGTAAATTACAAAAAAAGCTTTCTATGATAAAATAAAAATATCATAGGAGGCTTTTTTTATGGCAAAGAAAAATGTACACAAAATTGGTCCGTTGACCGAAGGTAAAAAGAACATAAT
>JBGSPX010000034.1:0-47191 GCA_041738345.1 Proteocatella sp. | reverse complement strand
GATTCTATCTCTTATTGTGGTAGTAAGGCTTTAGGATTTACTGGTTTTAAAGTGGTGTCCTATGCAGATTTCTCTACATACGCAGCATAGTTTATATTTTTATAATCTTTTTATAAGATTTTATAAACTATTATTAACTGTTATTTTCAAGTTTTTAGGATTAAGTTCTTGCAAAAATGCCATTCGCTCTTCAAAAATTAAATTAGAATAATCTGATGAAAAATATTTTGAAGTACGTTCATGATAAATTCTATTCTTTTCCCATAAATCTTTTATAACCACTATATCTTTAAATTCAACATCTTTGTAAATCATACATTTTCCTCCTTATTTAATTAGTTTTATTTAATTAGTTTAGAAAGTTCTCTAAATTTAGGATGAGTAGATACTTTTAAAAGGTCAAATAATACAGTTTCTGAATTTGTGATTATTGCACCAATATCCTTCATCAACGAAAGCCCATTTTCACGATTAGCTTTAGTCCTAGAAGATACTGCATCTGAAACCACATATACTTCATATCCATTTTTGACTAAATCTCTAACCGTTTGAAAAACACAAATATGTGTTTCAATTCCAGATATAATTATCTTCTTTTTGTTATTTTTAGAAATATGTTTTTCTATTTCAGGTGTAAATGAACTAAAAGAATCTTTTTCAAAAATACTAAACCCCTCAAGTTCTTCTGATATTTCTAAAATCGTGTGTCCTATACCTTTAGGATATTGTTCCGTAATTGTAATTGGAATTTCTAAAGCTTTTGCCATTTTAATTAAAGTTATTGCATTTTTAACTGTAACTTCACTTTCAGTCATAATAGGAACTAATTTTTCTTGAAAATCAATCACCATAAGTTGTGTTTCCATTTGATTTAAATCGTACTTCATTTTAATGTCCTCCTCAAAATCCAAACTTAAGCACAGAATATTCAATTATATACACCTAGTTAGATTATAACCTTACCACGATTTTTTCTCAACCAAAATTAAAATGTTAAATATTGGGTAAAAAATAAGAATTAGAAACTATTGTAAATATAAAAGCTAAAAATAGGAGAAGCTATGAAAAATTTAAATCCAAATGAAGCACTTGAAATTATAAAAAGCGCTGAAACACTAACTCCAGAAGAAATCAAAAAAATTCAAGAAGAACGTTTTAAAGCACTATTTTCGCATGCAAAAAAACACTCTAAGTTCTATAGGGAAAAATATGAAAATCTAGATTTAAATTCAAAACTAGAGAACCTTCCATTTGTTAGAAAATCAGAACTTACTAAAAATATGAAAGCTTGGATATGCGATGAAAATTTTGACGAAAATAAGCTAGATACCTACTTAATTGATATTGCTAATTTAGACCACCTATTTATGGATAAATATAGCGTATCTACAACATCTGGAACTACTGGAGTCCCTTTAAAAATGCTCAGAGATAATAATCATATCGTAATAAACAGTACCATTTTAAAAGCTAGACTCTTTGAAGGCGCATTATTTAAAAATGTTAAAGATCTAAATAAAAAAGATACTAAATATTCCAGCGTATTAGCAACTGGTGGATATCATGCAGCATATACTGGCTTTGAACGAACTAAAAAAGCACTTGAAAAAGAAGGTTTTTATGATGTTATGCAAATAATTTCAATAGGAGAACCACTTGAAGATATGGTTAGTAAATTAAATACTTTTCAGCCTGAAATATTAACTGGATATCCGTCTGTATTGGACTCCCTTTCAAACGAACAACTAGAGGGAAGACTGCACATAACTCCAAAAGCACTACTTTGCTCAGCGGAACAGCTTACTGAAAAAACTTGGCAAAGATTGCAAAATCGTTTCAACTGCCCTGTAGGAAATGTCTATTGCAGTACAGAAGGTGGAGAAATTGCTCTACTTTGTGAGCATGGACACATGCATGTTAATTCCGATTGGATTATATTAGAGCCAGTAGATAAAAATGGAAATCCTGTAAAATCAGGTACCATTTCAGAGGCGGTTCTTGTTACAAATCTTACCAACTATGTACAACCGATAATTAGATATTTTGTAGATGATTGCATTATAATCAATGAACACCCTTGCGAATGCGGTTTACCATTTCCCACAATTGAAATATTAGGCCGAACTGATGATATTCCCGAATTTAGATGCGAAGATAAAATTTTAAAGTTTTCACCAATTGTATTTCTTAATGCAGTAGTAGATATAAAAGGAATTGCAACCTATCAATTTGTTCAAAAAAATTTAGATACCCTTGATATTAGAATTACCTACTCATCTGATTGTTTGAAATCAACAGTTAATCAAAACATAACAAATGCAATAGAAGATATATTCTCAAAAAACAAATTAAAACAAATAAGTTTAAACATTCTAAACGAAGAACCAATCCGTGCTGAAAAAGGTAAAAAAATGAGAAGCTACCTAAAACAATTTTAAAGCAAATAGCTTCCCTTGATTAATCTTAGGAAGCTATTTATACCTTTTATTTTTTATTTTCCACTTCTACCTTTTATTCTTATACATTTTCAAATCTGCTTCATGCAACAATTCAAGTGAATTTAAACTGCGAGGATTCGCCTTACTATGCTCCGAAAAACCTGCACTTAACTTAACCTGATATTTTAAATCACTCTTTTGTATGCAATGATTTATACGTTCTGTTATATTACTCCATATATCCTCAGCTTCACGCTTATCTATTTCGGGAAAAATTATTACAAATTCATCTCCACCATATCTAAAAAGCTCGTCACTTTGCCTTATATTGCTCTTTATAATTTCACTTACTTTTTTGAGAACATAATCGCCCTCACAATGTCCAAAGGTGTCATTTATATTTTTAAAACCATCAATATCTGCAAAACAGACACAAAACTTACTTCCACTATTTTCAACCTTTTTTATTTCATTATTTAACGCTTCCATACATTCCCTTTTATTTTTCATCCCAGTCGTATAATCAAAGGTAGCTCTTTGCTTTAAAATTGCTATTTCTTTTTTTAAGCTTTCAATTTCCATATCCTTCTCTTTAATTAATTCCCAATACTGAGTTAAATCCATGTCATTTCCCCCATAATTTAAATTTTTGTAATCAATTATCATCTTATATATCAATTATACAAAAAAATATGTCCAATAAAACGGACTGTCATTATTAAATTTTAAATATCTTGTGGTATAATATAAAAAAATACATAAGGAGTCCCCATATGGCAAAAACTTCTAACCAAAAACTAAAGCTTCTTTACTTAAAAAAGATGCTTTTAGAAAAAACCGATGAATCTAATACCGTAACCATAAAAGATATGATATTCTACCTTGCTTCACAAGGCATAAGCGCTGAAAGAAAATCAATCTATGATGACTTAGAATCTCTAAAGCATTATGGACTTGATATCATGTCAAAAAAGACAAAAACTACCGAATACTATATTGGCAATAGAGATTTTGAACTTCCCGAACTAAAATTACTTGTAGATGCAGTTCAATGCTCAAAATTTATAACCACTAAAAAAACAAACCATTTGATAAAAAAAATAGAAAATTTAACCAGCACTCATCAAGCTAAACAGTTACAAAGGCAGGTATTTATCGAAAATAGGATAAAAAATCTAAATGAAGATATTTACTACACCATAGATACTATACACAGTGGTATCTCTCAAAAGCAAAAAATAAGTTTCAAATATTTTGATTATGGCGTTGATAAGAAAAAGACCTACCGTAAAAATGGTAAATTTTATGAAGAAAATCCACATGCTATGCTTTGGAATGACGAAAAATACTACCTTATTGCCTATAATTCAAAACATAATAGTTTTACCCATTATAGAGTAGATAAAATGTCTAATGTGGAGCTTTTACCTCAAAAACAAGATTCCATTCCTAAAGAAAAAAAGATAGACCTTTCAAATTACACCAAAAATCATTTTAATATGTATAGTGGTGAAGAAAAGCAAGTCCAAATAAAATGCTGTAATGAATTAGCCGATATTATAGTTGATAGATTTGGAAATAAAGTAAAATTATCTAAATTTGATGAAAACCATTTTGTAATAACCGAAAATATAGTAGTAAGTAAGAATTTTTTCTCTTGGCTGTTTAGATTCGGTGCCAAAATAAAGCTTATTTCTCCAGAAGAAACCGTTTTGGAGTACAAGGATTATTTAAATGAAGTAATCAATAGCTATAATTAATCTCAAAAAAACGGTAGCTAGCAAAATTTCACTATCTACCGTTTTTTTATAATATAAATTTTATTTTTAAAGCTCATTGGCTAAAGTTTTTAATCTTTCCCCTTCAACTCTATATACCGTCCACTCATCCATAGGAATAGCACCCATCTCCTTATAGAAATCTATAGAGCTTTTGTTCCAATCCAGACACCACCAGTCAAGCCTTCCACAATCTCTTTCAACTGCAATATGTGCCAGTGCTGCCAAAAGAGCTTTTCCAAACCCTTTCCCTCTTCCTTTTGGCATTACATACAAATCCTCAAGATATAAGTTAGCTTTTCCAAGAAACGTAGAAAAATTATGGAAATATAGCGCAAAGCCAACAGGCTCGCCCTTGTATTCTCCAATTATAACTTCTGCTTGCTTTTTTTCAAATAAAGATTTTCTCAAAATTTCCTCTGTTGCAACCACTTCATGTAATAGCTTTTCATAATCAGCTAAACTCTTTATCAGTTCCAAAATCAAGGGCACATCCGCTTCCACAGCTTCCCTTATACAAAAATCTTCAATACTTGTTTTTAACATTTTAATACCTCCCATATGTATTTTATAATTTATTTTATATAATCTAAATTATACACTTGCATACATTTTTTCTCAAGCTAAAAAGCGGTACAAATTCATACCGCTTTAAAAAGTGTCTCAGGTTTTAAAATTTAAGCTTCTATCTTAACATTTTCAACTTCTGTTTCCTCACCATAAGCATTTTGAGGAAGTATTATGTTTAAAAGAATTCCAACTATAGCTGCAAGTGCCATCCCTGCAATTTCTATATTTACAGCGCCAAGCTTAATAGGAAGCACTGCGCCCCCAAGTCCAAACACAAGTATAACTGCTGCTATAATCATATTTCTTGATTTTGAAAAATCAATCTTATTTTCTACAAGAGTTCTAGCTCCAATCGATGCAATCATTCCAAAAAGTATAATTACTGCACCACCTATCACAGGTTTTGGAATAGTAGATGTAAATGCATTAAGCTTAGGAATAAGCCCTATAAGAATAGTAAAACATGCTGCTATTCTCATAACTTTAGGGTCAAATACCTTTGTAAGTGCAAGTACTCCTGTATTTTGCGAATATGTAGTGTTTGCAGGCCCTCCAAAAAGTGCGGAAATAGATGTAGCAATACCATCTCCAATAAGAGTTCTTGTAAGTCCTGGATCTTTTGTAAGATCTTTTTTTATAACGCCACTCATAGCAAGCACATCACCTATATGTTCCACTACAGTACACATAGCAATAGGTGCAACAACTGCTACTGCGCCTAAATTAAATTTAGGAAGTGAAAAATTTGGCATTCCTATCCATCCAGCCTGAATTATCGGAGAATAATCTATCTTTCCAAGAACTGCCGCAAGAACATATCCTACAGAAAGACCTATTATTACAGGTACAATTTTCAAAAAACCTCTTCCAAACATAGTAACTGTAATTATAACTGCAAGCGTTACAAGCGAAAGTAACCAATCCTCAGATGCCATTTTTATAGCATTTGGAGCGAGTTTTAAACTTATAACTATTATTATTGGCCCTGTAACAATCGGAGGAAAATATTTTACAATTTTTTCAACTCCATATACCCGTATAAGCGCTGCAAAAACAAGATATATTAGTCCAGCAACTACTATCCCGCCTCTTGCATAATCTAAACCATAGAGTTCTCCTGCCATAAGTATCGGAGCAATAAAAGAAAATGATGAACCTAGATAAGCTGGAACTTTGCCCTTTGTTATCCAGTGAAATAAAAGCGTACCTACGCCAGACATTATAAGCGCTACGCCTATATCAAGACCAGTTAAAATAGGAACAAGTACGATCTCTCCATAACTAATACCTGAGACATTTTCAATGTATCATATAAGTTTATGGTAAGTGTTCACAATCAGGCATTAGTTTATTTGGAATAGTTTAGGCAAAATGGATATTATCATTATTTTTGAAGTTTACTATACTTTGTACTTACGCCTTTTGCCTTTTCTACTGGATATTTTTTCTCATTTTTATCGATTTTTTGGTGCATATTTTCAATAACATCTATATCAAGATTATCAGCAAGTAATAAACAATAAATCATAACATCCGCAAGTTCTTCTTTTACATTTTGAATATCAAACTCACTATTCCACTGAAAGTTTTCAAGTAGTTCTGCAGCTTCTATAACTATTGATTTTGCAAAACTTTCAGGATTATGAAACTGTTTCCAATCCCTGTCATCTCTAAATTTTCTTATTCTTTGTATTAGTTCTTCCATAGGTCACCTTTTTTCTAAATTTGTAGTCAACAGTATTCTTTGAGTTTTTATCCTTATCAAAATTAATTTCATAATTTTCTTTTATATCTCTTATTTTAATATACTTAAATTTATTATTTTCCCTATATACAGAATTTTTTGCACATAACACAAACTCTTTATCTGTGGCAAAAAATATGTAGTATTTATCTATTTTCCCATTATCATCTTTATAATTAATCCAATAAGAAGATTCTCTTCCTTTTGAAGAAATACCTAAGAGCTTTATATATAGAGATGGCATTAAAGATAAATAAACTGTAAATTCTATCCGGTTATATAACTCATAACCTAATTTTTTATCTTCTAATAATATTAGTACTCCTAATCCTACTATAGAAAATATTATTGCTATAGTAAAATAATCTTCTAATCTTTTGGATTTTTGTTTTGATAAATTCGAATACATTAATATTACAGTAACTATACTTACCATATTTATTACAATATAGAAAATTTTCTCAAATAACTTAATAGTACCATTACTAACATTTTTAAAACTCAAAGTATATGATATCAACAATATTATTGCTGCTATTACTATATCCAGTAAAACAATTTCAGTTATACTTCTTAATATTTTATTAATTTTATTAAAAAATATCATTTCTAATTTATCAGATAAAACCAATCTTAACGGGGTTCCTATAAATATAATCCAAGTTGATATCGTTACTAGATTTATGCTACTAATATATTCAATTATATCTTTTAAATTATTCATAATATATCCTTCCAATATTTCTAGGTATATAATATTTTCTTTATATTTGTTTATCTTATAATAAGGTTATTTCCAAAATGGAAATAACCTTATTACTCTTTAAAATTTCCTATTTAGATATATTTTACAAATATTTTTAAATAGAGCTAGAGAGTAAACTTCCAAAAGATTTTGACCTTATTCCAAATCCTTGGATTTAAACGATTTTTCGCCTCCGAGCAAAATAATATCAGATTTAATTTGAAACAAAATTTCTGCACGAGCTGAAGTAGCATCATGGATAGCTTTTATAAGCATTTGCAGTTGTAATATTCGATAATATTATTCTTTAAAAATCACTCCACACCCAGCGCCTTAAACACTGCATCCTCAGCACTTTGATAAAATATCAAGTTAAAGCAGCCAATCAGTTCTGATGGCACAGTGCCTAGATCTGCAGCCGAAGTAATAGGAAGCAAAACTTTCTTTGCCCCACTATCTAAACACACTTGTAAAGCATTTGCCAGTTCATCTACTTTAAGAATCGTTCCACTAATGCTGATTTCACCTAATACCGCTAAACTACTTGCAGTAGGTTTACCTAAAGCAATGGAACACATGGCAATTAAGGTTGGTAATGCCAGCTTGCCTGTCATGCCAATCCCCTGTAAATCTTGATAGTTGATGATGTAATCTTTTGTCGTTGTGCTGATAGAACCGCTGATGTGATTGCCATTGGCTTTTAAATAGTTAAAGGCTGTATTAGTAGCTTCTTTGCAATCCCTGTCACTGCCTATTCCAGTTCTCTCAAGTTTCCCATTACCAGGAAGCATTTGAGATTCAAGACGAAACACGCCTAGCATTCCCGATTTGCCTTGTGAAACGGTATAGACCTGACCTGGGTTGCACATCCCCTCTGGTATAAGCTTGCCACCACCCTGCTCTGGCACAGTGACATAATGCTCTTCAAAGGTTTCATTGTCAATATAAGAGAAATTCACATCATAAAACTCCATACCACCCAACTTTTTAAGCTGCTCTTTCACACGGCGGCGCATCTCTAAAGATATTTTTAAAATTTCCTCTAGCTGCTCTTTTGTAAAATCCCCATCAGGATACATGAGCTTGATAAAGCCACCCACCATTTTACGCACCGCAATGGTATCACGCTGATTGAGATTTTTGCCCAATCTATAATACCTATCTAAAGCATCTCCAAACTGTTCTTTGCGAAGCTCTCTGATAAACTCTGCCAGATAATCCGTAATAAAGCCATAATCATCTGTAAAATGCTCTGGTCTAAACTTAGGAATTTCCCACCCTGGCACATAACAGTGCATACGATCAAGAAAGGCTGTATCCGTACCCATTTCAGGCGGGAATGGATCAAATAAGCTGGAAGTCTTTAAAAGCACATCCACACTCTGATTTATGTTTCCCACAAATACCATTGAAGCAGAAGCCGCTTTTTCTTCCTTGCCTCGGGCAAACGAGCCTGACGCCATGTAATCCTTCATAATCTGGATACCGTCTTTGTCTTTAAAATTAATGCCTGCCACTTCATCAAAAGCTACGCAGTCCCAAAGGCCAACCAGTCCTACGGTTTTTCTGGACATATTGTAAAACAAGTTTGCCACCGTAGTTTGGCCACCTGAAACCAAGATACTATTTGGGGAAATCTCTTTGTATAGATGAGATTTTCCTGTACTTCTAGGCCCTAGCTCACACAAGTTAAAATTGTTTTCTACTAGAGGAAGCATACGCGAAAGAAGTAGCCACTTTTCACGTATGCTTAACATCTCAGGCTCCATCCCTGTAGACCTCAGTAGGACATCCATCCATTCGTCTTGGGTAAAAGCCTTTCTGCCCTGTTTCAGATCCTCGATATTTATATGCGGCATTTGAATTGGCGTGAGCTTGCGAATACTAATAGGCGTGCCATTCTTTTTAGCTTCTTCAATATATTCATACTCTAACTGAACAATGCACCAAATCCCCCCACAAAGTAGACGATCATACTTTGTAGGGTATTCCTCACCAATTGGTACAGCCTGAAGTCCAAGATTTGAAAACTCTGCTTCATAGCTATCATTTCTAATATTTAAATTCACTGTAATCTTATCAATCACCGTATAACTGCCTCTTTGACGAAGAAGAGACATTATTTTTTGGGCTTCATCTGGTCTTACAAAATTATCTGCCAAAATTCTTTTTACATTGTGAACCCCTGATTCAATAACATCTTCCTCATCGGAGCTACAGTATTGACCTAACAAAAATTCAAGGACATAGACAGGCACATTGACCCCTTCCTTTATTTTCTTTGTAAGATCTTTACGAACAATCTTCCCATCAAAATTTTGACGGAGTTTTGTCTTAATTTCTTCTCGAGTGCTACTACTC
Source organism: Proteocatella sp. (assembly GCA_041738345.1). Taxonomy (GTDB): domain Bacteria; phylum Bacillota; class Clostridia; order Peptostreptococcales; family Filifactoraceae; genus Proteocatella. Next base: position 37,555 of record JBGSPX010000034.1, on the reverse strand, counting down.
TCAGCAATTCGATCCATGTTCATTCCCCCTATGGTGCTTAACTAAAAAAATCAAATTCATCTACCGCAAAGGCGATGTCAATTTGGAATGTTTCACGCTGCGGCATCTGAAGCCCTGTTTCATCTTCAATCACCAGATAGTAAGTTTCTGCATTGCTATATTTCAGCGATTTCAAATTAAACCCACATCGGAATGTACGCTCTTCGACATTGTCACTACTCTTATCCGCAATTATTTTTTGGACATCACTGATCTGCTTACCAGCTGAGTCTGTAAAATAAACCAAATAAGTCGCTGCTTCACGATTATCTCCCACTGGCTCTTTTTGATAAAAATTCAGTGAAAAAATCATATTGCTAACCTTACGATTGGCTGAAAGAAGATTGACTGTTACTGGCTTGGTATCGTATTTATTTTTATTACGTTTATACTCCATAGAGTCATTACGTAAATGATGATATTCAATTACTGGAACCACCATCTCCTGCAAACTGATGCCTCCGTGGACAAAGTTTAATCCGCCACCATTCATCTTAATTCGTACACTCTCCCTTGGTGCAAAGCCCTGAAAATCAGAGTTGCCCTCTAATAATTTGATAGGGATCAAATGCTCTGGATTGGCTTCTTTTTCCATGATGGCATAGCGCCTGCCGTATTCTATATCTTTATCGTCAAAACTTGATGCTGAAACCTTATCATCCTCACTCAATGGGCTATAAGTATATAAAAAGCCATGATCGGAAGTCATGATAATCCTTGCCCCACTAAACTCATTGACAATGATTCGCACCATGTTTTTCAGTTCTGAAATGGTTTTTTCACAAGCTGGAAACACCGCTGCATCTGAATGATGACTGGCTTCATCAATGGTATTGTGATATATATAGACAACATCCATCCCCTTTACCAAAGCTTGACGCTCAGCTTTTTTCATCCCAATAATATTTTTATACTGTAAGCAAACACTGTCTGGATTGGCAGTTTTAAGGACTTTCTCTCTGTTGTTACTCTCTGTAGAAAGACCATCTGCCAGCACCGCTAATCGCTCTGTCTTTGCTGTACTTTTAATTTCAGTCGTTAACTGGCTATGTGGTAATAATGCCGCCATACCAAATTTTGTAATGGAAGGAAAGATGCTTTGCATACTGCTAAGCTCTACCTTACTTTTTGTTTCTCGGCGAAGCTGCTCTGATAATGTAGCTGCGACTTCGTAGCGCATGGCATCAGAAATAATGACAAACACCCTCGAACCTGCACCTTTTATTTTTGAGCGGTAAAATTCTGTCTGATGAGGCACTTCAAGGATTTTGCCATACTTATCAAGCTCCTCTGCACAAATATCTGACCATTTACCGCCTAATTGTCCTAAGAACCAATGCTTATACAGTCCTTCTACCTTATCCACTACATGCTTAAACAAGTCATCTAAAAGCACATTTGAGCTTTCCAAACTTTTTTGGAAGCACAAATGAACCTGTCGATAATAGGTATCCATTTTGTAGTAGGTATCTGTGTATTCTCTCCATACTTTTTTAGGCTCTACGGTATGGAATCCTGCCGAATGCTCTTTGTAAAAACTCTGCATATTGGCCACTTCTAAAATACCATCGTAAAAATTCTCCACCCATTCATACCATACACAGGTACGGCGTTTTTCAACGGTTTTGGCAATTGCTACAGCATCAATGACATGGTCGCTGATTTCCGTCATCAGTTTCATCAAAATCACTTCATTGATACAAGGGAAACATTCGGTATCTACCAAATCTTCCACAGTCAGTTTGCTAAAGCGCTGAGGCAAACGGGCTTCATCCTCTACATAGCGGGCAATGTCATAGAGCTGCACAATGTCTTCGCTATGGAGCCACTCTGATATAAAATCATAGCAATAGGCTTGATGGGGCATAGATATAAAAGGATCAAGTCCTGATAGATGCTCTAGCCTCATGGTACGAGTCGCTGCTGTCAAAAGCATATGAATGGCTAACCTGCCTAGATCTAGGACCTCTTCACTGTAGCCACTGCCCTGAGTCACCATTGCCCAGAAGGCCTCTGTGACGGCATAGTTTTGAAAATCTTTATAGATAGAATTGGCGGTAATATCCAATCCCCCACGAAAGACAGCCCTTAGTATTTGATTGGGCTGAGGGTCTTTTTGCCCACAGATGGCTGCCATAACAGCCAAATGAAGCTGCGGAGGTGTGGTTGGCTTTTTGGTCTGAGCCATTAGTTTGGCACGTCTGTCTTTTGCATTGAAATACTTGCGATAATGCTTGACTTGTTTTCTCATAGATGGGGTAGCTGGTATCCCCATCTCATCCATCCAAATGGAAATCAAATCCGCACGAAAAGTTTCGCTGTAGAGTTCAATATCCAGTAGCCAGTTGTCCTCTAATTTTTCATAATGAAATGGACTATAGACTAAAAAATTGCTCTGCTTGTCATCATATGACAAGAGCTTTTTCACTTCAAAATTATTAGTTCCTGTCAAAATCACTAGCTTTGCATCTGTCAGTTCAATATCTTCTAACTGCTCTAAAAACTCACCATCTTCATCATGCCAAAAGATGATGCGGCGATGATAAAACTCTGGCAAAGGTGCAGCAAACCTGCGATTTAAATCCTGTATCACCTGTTCAGCATCCATGCTGACACCTCCTATTTTATTTTTGCGAGAACATCTTTAAAGATGTCATAATTGTGTTTCACTCCATCATCTAAATCAATAGAAAGCATTTGATCCGCTAGATGATGAATTTTTTCTTCATAAGTTCTAATTTCTGCTTCTTGGTCTTTGAGCTTGGTCAGCTCTTTGTTTAGCTTCACACGGTCACTGGTAGAAGCCCCGTTAATTCGCTGCTCCAAATCAGCAATAGCGGTGCGGTATCTGGACTGCTGTTCATGAACATAGTCCGTACGGATACGAGCAATGGTATCAGGCTGATAACGGTGCATATAGATTAGGGCTTTAAAGCCATTTTTCTTGCCACTATCAAAGAGCCAGTAGATAGGACTTTTTTGATAAATCTTGCAGTGGCTAGCAAAGAAATCGTTTAAGAAATATTTACGAATCACTTCCTTTGGACTGCCCTTGCCCCCCAATGCCTCTGCGATAAACTTTAAATTCTCATCAAGGCTTTCAGCCCCATAGACCACTTCCACAAACTTCACAAAACGGCCTAGGATATCATCCTCAAAATACTCATCATCACAAATCGGAATGATATTGTCATTGTCTGCAAGGAATTTCACATACTTAGAAGCATCCCAGTCTCCCCCAGCATAAGCAATGCCTTCAAGATCAAGAGAGTAGCGCCCAAACATACAGCCTACGGCATAGGAGATAAAGCTTTTGATATCCCTTGTCAAATCAGCTTTACGAACAGTAACATCCTTTTCTTCCACTTCTGGAGTCAGTTCGTCTTGTAAACCATAGATGTCTATAAAAATGCGGTTAAGCTCTTCTTCATTGGCTTTTAGCTGATTAAAACGCTCTTCACAAGCTAATAACCACTTATCAAAGGCAGATTTCAGATTGTTTATGTCTCTTGCCTCCACCAATGGATGGACTATGAAATCCCATGAGGTTTCGAAGGAGTCCCAATCGATTTTTGAAATTGAGATATTCTGATTAACTAATTCATCTACACGAAATTTATATTTCGAGGATATAATAATAGGATTCCTAGCTATATCCCCAACTTGAGTAGTAATTGTCGGATTTAGTATCTTTTGGAATATATAACATAAATTAGAATTCAAAACACCCAGAATATATCTAGAGTTATTAGTCGTAAATATTGCAGGCCCTCTATTATCTCGTAACATACCAGGTGGAAAATATCTAAAGGTTATTTCATTTGATCCTACATCTGACCATGTAATACCCTCACTATAAAAAAAAGATTCATTTCTTATGGTTGAACCTTTATGCTTTCTAACTGCACTACCATTGCTTTCCCAATTAATAACATAACTCCTATGACCATACCACTTTCTCGCAGCACCACCTTTCAAATAAGGAACCCACTTCCTCTTATGCAAAAGAAAATCACATTTGTTCAAGTCAACTTCATACCAGTATCGAACAAACAAATCATTTTCCCCTGTATCTATTCCTTTTTTTATCTGAGACATCTTACCTAGTGATATTTTCGCAAATATTAATAACATCTTCTCACTCACCCAATACGCAATCGGTGCTCCTGGGATTTTGGAGAAGTTATCTTTTTTTGCAACATGATTATTCTCCCCACTTAAAAAAGCTTCTTCTTTTGCTTCTTGACTATTAAAATCCACCAGTCTTGCATAAGTCCCACTGTATTCTGTGATATTGCTATTTCTTTGTACCCATGATGTGGTTTGAACCACTTCTCCACCGATTTCTTCAAAGGCTCTTGCTCCAAGATGTACCATATTGATGATATCGGATGATAGCAGTTTTGAACGTAACTTTTCAAAGCTTGATAGAAACATCCATGAATGCTGTGTAATCATGGCTTGATAGCGATTGGTGTTGGTCATTGAGCTACATTTTTCTATAAAAACAGCAAACATATCCGATTTGCTCTCAGGATAATTCTTCTTTACATAGTCAGCTAGTTTTGCACTCATACCTTTACTGCCCATATAAGGAGGATTGGTAATGACCACATCATATTTCTGTGCCAAGGCTTGTGCCACCTGTACCAATGGGTATAGCTCTTGCGATGCCGCCTCTTTAGACATATGAATATCCTGCTCAATTTCTGCAAAACGGGCATGAAGTCTATCAAAGTCCACTGGCCTTACACTTACAAGAGAACCATATTCTTTTGCATCTTCTAAATCAGCTATGATACTGTCCATGGCTTCTTTTATTTTTTCATCGCCACCAACAAAATACTCTAAATTGAATGGATTGATTTGATTGCTTTCACAGATAGCATACACATGCGGCTGAATGGTTTTGCTGAAAAATCTACGGTCATACTGTCTTGCTTTCATCATCACCACAAAGTATGCAAGCTGGGCCGCACGGTCATCAATATCCAATCCCCAGAGATTATTTTCCACGATGCTGACTGCGGCTTCACGGGTGGTATGGCCATAAGCCTCATAAATTTTGACTAAAACATCAAACATATAGGCTAATATGTGACCGCTTCCCATACAGGGATCTATACATAAAATATCTTCAGGTTTTAAGTCCGCATATTCTTTGCGGATGGCTTCAAGCTGAGTCATGACTTCTACTTCTTGCTCTGCTTCATCAAGGTAATACTGCCACTCTGCTTTTAGTTGGTCGTTTGGATGCCCTTCTAGCCATAAACGTCCAAGGCTGTTTTCTACCATATAACGCACTATCCAATCAGGTGTAAAAAGCTGTGTGGCTGCTGGGATATGCTCTTTGCTAATTTTGATGTTTTTCTTAAGGTCTGCAAAAACTTTGGCCTTTGGCTCAGAATTATAATACTGGTAGAGCCAGCCTATAATCTGAACAGCATCTTTCCAATCCTCCTCTGGAATAAGTGTAATCATCTGCTCAATGACACTGCCTTCTCTTAGGAGATTATCTGGCAATAAAAGTTCTGTATAGTCAGATAGTTTTTGAAACATCCCTGGCAGGATTTTATTTAAAGCATTGCACTGGGTGATGAGTAGATATTTATAAAGTTCTTCATCTTGATGCGCTTCTTTAAAAGCATAAACTTTTTCAATATCCAAGCCATCCATTTCTAGATGTATGGCTTCGGTGATGATTTGAGGTTTAAAGTTGTTTTCCTCATCAGTAAATACACGCACACGGGTTGGCAAATAGCCGTTAACTTCCATAAAGCGAAGTGCGGTGAATCGGTTAAACCATGTATAGGCTACTTCCTCTATGACCTGATCAAAGCCTTTGGTTTTGATTTGGTCTATAAAGTCTGCTCTTTGTTTTTTCTCCGCAGATGTCAGCAGTTTTCCGTTGACACTGTCTATATTTTTATCTAGGTCTTCGTGAGCAGTGGCATCTGTTATACCATATTGCAAAGCTTTCTGAGCCACACGAGCTATAAGCTCGGTTCTTGCCCAGATGGCATATTTTTTGATTGCATTCTTATCCATCGTACACTCTCCCTTTAGTTTATTTTAATCCCATCACAGTTTTTGATCATTTGTAACATTTGCGCACGTACCTTTGCTAAGTATTCATCCACCTCTGCTTGGGTTTTCAGCGTCTTGGCTGGGAACATCGCTTGGCGTGGAATGGCTTTAATGATTTCTTTTTTCGGTTTAAGTGTTTCATTGCCTCCATCTTTTGTAAATGGCGGTTGCTCTGATGGTGTATTGTAAGCTGAAGCTTTTATTTCACTTTCTATACGCTCTACGGTCTCATCTTTGTACTGCCACATTTGTGGTTCAAGGGCATCTAAAAGAGCCAAACTCGACATTTCGTTTATTTTTTCTTTTCTACCTGTGTAGTATTTATCTGCGATATCTATAATATTTTTAACCTTGATACTTTCGTTAGCGGCCGTATGAATTGCTTCCATGCATTGGCGAACGATTTCTAAGGTATATGCTCGTTTTTCTGTGAGCATTTTTTCATGAGCGGCTTTTACTGTAGCCATGAGTTCATTAAGCTCTGGGATGCGTTTGTAATCATATTTTCCTGATTGAACCATGGTAATAAGGCGAATCGTGTTTAAGGATTTGCTCGCTTCTTCGTCTTTGGCTATATAGTCTAAATCATTTCGAAGATCTGCTTCAAATTTTACAGCAGCATCAAAGATGTTCACTTGGGTCTTGAAAAAGCTCTCTACATTTATGAGGGCATCTTTGCTGTCATAGAGTTCATCTTGTTTTTTGATAACACGGTCTATCAAAGCAATATTATCTTTTTGCTGTGACAATACATCTGTAATTAAGGTTATTGCAGAAAGCACCAATGCCCTATCTGGGTATGCATGGTTTTCATAGCGCTTATTTAAAGCCTCATAATGTTCTTTATTGGCTTCAAATTTTTCGATGATAAATTTGATAAGACCATCTTCGTCTTCTGGTACATCCATTAAATCAAAGTAATCTCTTAGGAACTCTTTGACTTCTTTTATTTTTGTTGCAGATACCATCATACGCTTACTAATAGCGGTTTTACCGATTTCGCTTTTTTTGCGGAGCATATCAGGCAGTTTCGGATAGTCTGGCTGAATGGTTGCTCCTGCATATTTGATGGTAACCTTTTGATCATAAATCAGTCTTGCGGCAACGGCTGCAATGTCTATTTCTTTCCAGCCATAGGGAATCCCACTGTAACGACTTTGGATATCCGCCATTGAGGTAGGCAGGTTTTTTCTGGCTTGCATTTCTAGATATTCTTCCATTTTGATAGCAGCATCACGATTTGGTTCTGTCCCTGGTATGACCTGTTCTTTTCCCATAAGGATAGACAATATATCTTCATCAGAATCTGCATTTTTTGTAATGAGTGACAGCTCACTGTAAACGTTAGTTACTAAGTATTCTAATGCTTGATCAATCTTACTTTTGGCGTCTCCACCCTTGAACTGCATATGTTCCCCATCTACATAAAACTCTGCATTTTCAATGGCTTTTTTTAGCTCTTCCATAGCTGATAATTCGTATTTGCTAGCTTCGTCTTGCTGGGCACGAATAGTGTCTTGAACAGATTTTGCCAATTGATTGACATTTCGCTGTTTGACATATTTTCTGATTTTCATAGCGCTTTCTAAAGAATCATAATAAGGTGTTTCTGCAAGGACTACGATGGCTTCTTTGCCTTTAGACTCTGCCATTAATCGAATATCTATTTTTTCAGAAATATCTGTTGCGACTGTTAAGAACCTAAGTCTCATTCCTCCAGTAATTGAACCTACAGAAACACCATCTACCATTTGATCAAAGGCAAAATCATATTTTCCGTATCGATATTTTTTGGTGGTAAACAAATCTCCAAATATCATCTGTGCGATACGCTCCACGATGTTAGATGTATCCACTGTAGTATTTTTAATTTCACGCTGTATATCTTGTTCTTCATCTGTAAGGAAGTTGTAGGTATCGCCTGTTCTACCGATGTAGTTTTGGCTCATAAGTCTATCTAATGAATTTCGTATCACTTCTCTCATGGTAATTTTGTCTAAACGGATATCATCTGCCATTAAGATAATAATGTTGTCAATATTGGCTGGAATATCATCTACATAGCGTATCAGGTAAAGCAGTTTTAGCAAATCGACATCCTGCCTTTCGATGCCAAAACTATCGTTAGCTGCTCTCTCACAACGTTCGATAACTCTACGAATAGAGCCATCCAAAAAAGTATGCACCGTGTCATAAAAAAGATGGAATGGTGCTAATGCGTATTCGTCTTTATCTTTGATACGCTGCGCTGCTTCTTGAAATCCTGAAAGCATAGATCTCTCTCCGCCTGATAGATGCTTGCCTGAATTCCCATGTTTACGGATTTCAGCAAATACTTTTTGCATGATGATGAATTGATAAGGTACAAATGGGAAGTTGTTTGCAAATTCAATACTGCTATTAAAACCTTTAATATCCAGAATTGCATCTGAAAAGCTAAATAAATTTCGCATTACTGAATAATTTTGATGATAAACTTGCTCTAAAGCTGTTGTGAATTCTGGTTTCTTCTTTAGTATACGTTTTTGGATCACTTCATCCGCTGAAGAAGAAGTCAGAGATAACCTGGTTTTGAAACGTGCTTGAATTCGTGAAAACTCATTTTCACGAGTCTTGATGATTTCATCAATAGCCTCTTGACCTGTACACACAACCCATATTTTACCTTCACATTCGCTACCGATTTTTTCTATTAAAGATTGTAGGTTAATGAGTAAATCTGTATCAGCCCCTACATATTGCCCCACCTCATCTATCATAAATAACAAATGATAATTGGATGGTTTGCTATCTACATATTCTTTCATTTCAGCTACAAGCTGTGCTATACTCATTTCAACGGTTTCTGTACCATCAAACCAGTTTCTAGCTGCAGTTTCACTCATACCTAAGACTTCAGTCAAGGACTCTACAACATCGTCTTCAAAAAAAGCAAAAGCATCTCTAGATTCTAACCAGCTTTGACCATTTTTTTCTTCAAAAGCTCTACAAAAATCTTCTGTTTTACCACGTTTTGAAATAAACTGCTCAAGTTTTGCTACTTTTAAATTTTCACCATAGAATCCTAAATGGTTATAAAACATTTTTGCAAAAACACGAAGTACTGCGGTCTTGTCTTTGTTTATAGAACCCTCAATATCTATGTTAAAAAGGATAGTATCTGTCATGCCACTTGTTGCACGATCAATCATCATAAAAGTTGCGGGATCTTCATCAAATTTCTTACGGAAACGCTCGACTGTTTTTTTACCATAAACTTCTTCATTGGCTAGGATATAAGAAAGCATTTTCAGGAAGTGAGACTTACCGCTTCCAAAGAAACCTGAAATCCACACGCCTACATCCGCAGTTTTGCCATTAAATGAATCTCCATAGTTATTGAAAAAAGTAATGAAATGTTTTTTTAATTCTTTTGTGATAACATATTCTTCAATTTCTTGTACCAACACATCGTCTGTATGTTGATCTACTTTTACAACACCATTGATTTTACGATTAATATCCTCTTGAAACATCTGTTCAATTCTCACGCTATTCCCCCTATAATATGTTAAAAGCTCTGTAATATTGATTTGGCTTTAATCTATCAAATAATTTAACTTGTGTACCATCAAATGTTCCAGGATACATCACTAAAATTGGAACATTTTGAAAATGTGGCTGTAATGCATCTAGCAGCGCATGTATTCTCATAAATGGAAATACTTCTCCAACTCCTGTCAATAGTATCACATCCCCTTCTCCATGAGGTTCATACTGCATTTTTTGGATAAACATATCATCCGTTGCAATAGAATGCATCTGATTTAGGAGATATTCTTTCCCTTTTTTTTCTTCCATTCGAGGAATGCTTTTAATAATTCTTTTGTCTTCACATATCGCAAGAAAAATTTCATAAAGATGGTATAGCTTTAAATTACATTTTAAAGTTAGATCTGTTGATAATTGATCTATAAAATGCCTTACAACCATCTCGTCTTCTGGTTCATAACAAAAGAAACGAATATTGACTTCGTTGCTAAGACCTTTGCCTTTCAAAAATTCATCTTCTTGTATTAATGCCCGAACCTTGTCTAGGCGTTCTTTAATGTTTTTCAATTTGATCCTCCTTTATGAAAAGCAGTTAAATGCAGATAATGCTTGTAAATCCCCATTATCTCTGATTGCATTTTCTAGTATGGGGTTTAGCCACACTGGATTTAAGCGGTCTGCCTTTGTATTTTCGATGTATTCATTGTCTACAAGAAGTTTTGTCAAGACTTGTTTAAGTTTTGCGATGGTGGAATCACTCCAAGTAGAAGCCGCATCATTTTGTTCTTGAAGTCTCATAAAGAAAACATTCAATTCTATTCTGCCGAATGAGCTATCCCTTAATCTGTACTTCTCTCCAATGACTGTTATCATAAAGTCCCATACGAGTCCATTGTATTTCATCAATGCATATAGACATATTTGTTTTGCAATATCTGTCGGCTGCATTGCTATTGCTTCTACGAGAGTTTCCTCGTTTAAAAGTTTAAGTCTTTTAATGCAAGCTTTTGCAATACCTTTTATTGACCTCTCTGTTGGATACTGAAACAAATTTTCATTCATTATTTGTTCTATGATTTTTTCTTCTGGTAAGCCTTCACGCATTAACTTTGCTGTGATCCTCATTTCATAAAATAGAAATTGCTCTCTTGTAAGACTGGCTTTGTAGGATCTTGAAGTATCCACAGACTTGCCATTATTTTTTTTTGATGTCATATGTACACCTCCTACATTTTTTATTTTTCACAGGCTTCTCCACGCCTTACCCATTCATCAATGTCACTTAGCTTGAATTTCCAGAGTCGTCCAATTTTATGAGCTGGCATTTGCTTGTTTGCAATCCATCTATAAATCGTGTCTTTACTAACGCCTAAATACAGTGCAACCTCATCTAAAGATGACCATTTTTCTGTTTCGTCTATACTCATAACTTTATCTCCTTACTCAAATTTTCACTTATATATTTTAACAGATAATACGGTTTTCGTATACGACTTTAATCTGTTTTACTATGTATAGGTTTGCAATTATCAGATTGCAATCATGACCACCCGTAAAACGGGTGGTTTGCTCTAGCCCTATAAGGGCTTATTACTTGCCGTGCTACTCGCACCTTGAACGGTTTGCCAACCGCATTTTTTTACGGTCTGCACCTAAAAGGTGCTTTTATTTTTTGACTTTTCCTACTGGCTCACCCGTGAACGGGTCTATATATTCCTTCAAGCTCAATTGTTCGTGTATTATATCCTCTTGAATCTGATTCTTTATATATGCTTCAATTGCTTTTTTATTTCTACCGACAGTATCTACATAATAACCCTTACACCAAAACTGTCTATTACCATATTTATATTTTAAATTTGCATGTCTGTCAAAAATCATAAGCGAACTCTTACCTTTGAGATACCCCATGAACTGAGACACACTCAATTTAGGCGGAATGCTTACCAGCATGTGTATGTGGTCCTTACAGGCGTTAGCCTCGATGATTTCAACTCCCTTATGTTCGCATAGTTTTCGCAGAATTTGTCCAATGTCAGACTTTACTTTTCCATAAATTATTTATCGTCTATATTTGGGTGCGAAAACTATATGATATTTACAATTCCATTTGCTATGTGCTAAACTACTATTATCCATTTGAATACCTCCATTGTATTATTCTGAAGCGGCCGGCAAACCTACTTCTATTTTACATTGGAGGTTTTCTTTTTTCTACGCATAGCTAAAAGCCTTTTAGAACCACATGTATAACCTGTGGTATTCGTTTCACAACAAAAAACTGCCTAACTTTTCAGCTAGGCAGTCTGGTATTATTTTTCGATTTAATTATTGTTGTATCCCCAAAGTTGAAGCCATTGTAAAAAATGCATAAGGAATAACTACTATAATTGCTGCAAATGTGTATGACATACCAAAGAAATTAAATAAAATTGCAAATAATAAAATTGCTATAGCAAAAAACATCATGCATCCAGCTACTTTTGCCAATGTTAATTTAACACTATTGTTTGATTCAAGACATGTTCCAAATATAAAAGCTGAAACTATAAAGGCAATAACACTTCCAATTATATAATGATCCATATACACTATATATTCGCAACTTTTATAGAAAATTATACTAAAACCTATACCAATAGCTAAAGAACAAGTATTCTTTACCATATTAAATAAATTAGATTCTGTTTTATTATCCATAATAAGCAAAGTTGTTATCGAAAATGCAAGTATTCCAAGAACTATACTTTCCATTAATACTCCTTGAATATGTTTAAACATGAACACCCCTATGATAACGGCTAATATATTTCTTAAGTTATTTGGCACTGTAGATTGCGGAGTTTTACTTTTTACTTTTTCAGTTTTATAAACTATAGGTTTTATATTATAATCACAGTTTTTTATATCGTTTACAGTATCCGTAAGTAATGGTAATTTTTCAATAGTTGTATCATAAATAGTTTCTGATTCTTCGGAAATAATACCATCTTCGGTTAATATTGGCGTATCTATTACAGCTTTAACCGCTCCTGCTAATGCACGAGTAGCTGCAATTAATTTAAATTCATCGTCTGATAAATTTTTAGCATCTATTTCTCTGTTTTTAAATATGCCCATGTGTTTTTTTGTAACAGCATCGAGTAATGAGGTACATTGTGAAAATAGTATATTGAGTTCATTCAACAAATCCTTAAACATATCTGATTTTTCAGCTATTGCAAAACATAAATCTTCAGATATTTTCATTTTTTCATATGCTTCTTCTGCTTCCGCATACATTACATGCGCTTTTTCTAAATTTTCATCAGCTTTAATACTTGAACTAATCCCAGAAAACAATATGATTGGAGCTGCAATCGCAGATAAAGGTGTCATTGCTGCACCAAAAGATAATGCTGAGCCTGCTAATCCCGTAGCTATACCAAATTCTCCAGCTATTAATGCTGAGCTTGCCACAGATAAAGTTCCTGTAACTACAGGAAGTGAACCACTTGCTGCTAAAGCAATTACAGCTCCTGTTGCCGCTCCTGCTGCTCCACTTGAAAAAGTAGACTCATATACATCTACCATCTCTCTTAACTCTAGCTCATCTTGTTTTTCTAATGTAAAATTCTTTATTTCTTCAATTCCAACTGAATCTCTTAGTTCGAGGTTTTTAATTCTACTATATGATACAAAAAACTGTTTAATAGATGTTTCTAAAACTTTCTTCTTTAAATATCCTAGTTCTAATAGTGATTCTTCGGTCTTAACCTGAGCATCTTCTAATGATATCCTAGCATTATTATAAAGTCGCTGAGCATCCTCTGAAATTTCCTGAGCTCTTTCGTTTGTTTCTTTTGCACTCATGTGCCCACCGATTCCAAGAGTTGCTGCCCCTATTCCAAGTCCTGCTAATAAAAATGGTATTGGCATAATAATTCCTCCTATAAAATGTCTGTCGTATCATCAAAAAGAAAATTTTTAAATTCATCCATGTTGTCATAATTAACTTTTCCACCTAATTTTCGTGTTATTTGATTTGCACCTGTAATTATACCTTCTGCATCTCCAATTTCAAATGAACTGTTAATCATAGAAAGCGCTTCATCAAAACAAGTTCTATATTCACTAAAATATTCAGATAGATAAGTTTCTAATTCTTTTCTAAACACACGTGCTTCACTTGATGCTTTCTCACACTCTGCAATTATTCTCAAACGTTCTTGGTGTTCCAATTCCTTATTTTGAAGTGTAATCATAAGTTGACTATAATAGTTGCTTGTAATCGTAGACCCTACTAATGCTCCTACCGCAGCTCCAATAATAGGTATTGGGATCATAGCTTGTCCAACTGCCATAGAATATCCAGTAGTTGCAAAATTAAGACCCTTACCGCCTAATTCAAGTAAACATTCCTGCGTTGTAATTTCTCCATCACCATAACGTTTTAAAGTATTCCCTGTAATCATTACTGCTGTAATAATATTACCTGGAACATTATATTTGGATAAAGCTTTTAAAAATCCAGATGATGAACCCGATAATGTATGAGATACTGTTGTTAATCCGCCCCCCATACAATATCCGGTCACTGCCCTTTTCCCACTATCAACAACTGTATCTGCAATTGCATCTTCAGCTGATTTTTCACCTTTAATAACAGCTGTTAAATTAAGGATTCCTGACATTGTTACTCCAGTAACTCCAGCATTTATTGCAGCATTTTTTCCTGCACTATGTCCTGTATTTAATATATTTCCTACAGAATCCTTAAAATCTTGTTTTTGTAATGCTTTTTTTGCTATTTTTTCACTTTGTATAGCTTTTAACTTGCCTTCTTCTGTTAGTTCAACGCCTGTTTTTTCTAAATATTCATCATCTGTAACAAAGTCTTCATTAGAACGACTCCGTTTTGCATTATTATAACTTCTAGAAACAACTTCAAGATTATCTGAACTATTCGAAGATGCTTTAATGTTATCATTTGATAACCATGGTTTATTTTTTGTATCTTCGTACCTTTGTGCAAGTGATATTTTATGATCTGCTTCTGCAAGGTGGTTCGTCCAATCATCACCATATTTTTCCATAGCTTCAGCTCTTGTTAAAGTAAGAATATCTCCTGTATATGGATCTCTTACTTCTATACCTGAATTAAATGCTTCTACTTTTATATTTTTCTTTGCCATCCCATCATCAATAACACTTCTATCATATTTGGATGGTTTTTGAAATATCTTAGCAGCTTCTTCAGTTGATACTTTAGCAGATTCAGTTACTGTTGTAATCATCCCAGATTGCAATGAGGTTTCTTTATCGTTATCTCTATTTTCATTTTCATTAACTGTAATAATTACATTTGGATTTTGTTTCTTTTTTAAAAAATTAAACATATAATACCCCCCGTAAAATCTACTCCATTATAATTGAATTTATTTTATTTTGAAATGAAATATATTCTGAAATAATATCTTCACACGTTACTCCAAAATCTTCTTCTATCATGAATTTATTCATCAATTCATAAATAAAATTTTTCTCTTTATAATCATAATTGCTATCAGACATTGCCAAACCTATAATTTCAAAAATCATTATTTTCTTATTTTTAATATCGGATTCTTTTGCTATAAAATCTATAATAGTACTTATAGAAGCTTCTTTATCTAAACTTGAACTTGATATTTGCATTTCATTACAATAAACTTCCATCATTTGCTGTTCTTCAGCTCCATAATCTCCATCAATTAATGCCAGCTCATAAGCCAATCTCAAAAACGAATCTTTCTCTTTCTTACCTAATAGTGATAAATACATAAAATACCCTCCTTGTATTATTTATTCATTTGATACAAAATTATTTATTCTTGCTTTGATTGTTATTTGACTTTTCTATTAATCTCATAAAGCTACCTACTATTGATGAAACTTTTTCTATCGTATCAGTTACACTATCTATTCCTTGATTAAAGCTATCAAGTTTATTATTAACACTATCTACCATACCTTGTAAACTCTCTTCGTCTATTTGTGCCAACATACTTATAAGCTCTCTTAATGCCTGTTTATTATAACTAGAACCATAAACATTTATTGGTATCTTTTCACTTTCATTCACCTGTCTATAAGAAAAACTTCCTCGCTGCTCCAAAAATCCATTATCAAAATATACCCTATCATCTGTAAATACAATACCTTTTTTCCCATTTCCCGCAATTGTAATGTCTATGAGTCCTAATACGTCTCTAGATTGAACTGCCCCCGCATAAGACTTGCACGCATTAGTAACTTTTTCAGTTGGTATTTTCCCATATGAATATGCCGGCCAAGTTCCTCCCACATTTTTTATATACATTCTTATTACTTCAATCTTTTTGTCTCTCTTAGTCATATTTTATCCTCCCATAATAATTTGCATAAAACTGTTCAAAATATACGCTTTCGATTACTATACTTATTCTTTTATTATATTTTACAACTTAAAACTTATCTTTTATTACAGCATTTGCACTTTCAATAGAGGACTCAACCTCAGAAACATTAATTGTGTTAAGCTCTTCTTCTTTTCCTTTTAAAACTATTTCCACCTTGCACATATTATAAAGTAATCCAACTAAAAGCACTGTATTTTCTGTAATTTTCTTTTCTTCATTAGTAAAGTTGTTCCAGTTTTTATGACCTTCTATCGTAACAATATTTGTTAATCTACTTAAGTGTTTTTTGTAAATATCATTTACTGAGGATATTGTGTCATAGTATTTATTAGATGTATCCCTAAGATTAATAAGATAGTCACAAATAGTGTTTATCTGTTTCTCTGCTTTTTTCATCTGATCCCATGCATCATCTGCCTTATCAGATAATTTTCCACCAGCAAAATTAAAGATAACTCCCCCCACAAGTAAACCTACACCCAATGTGGTAGCTCCTAAAATTGTTGCCCCAAGAGCCATCCCACCTCCTCCTGCAGCAAGAGCACCTCCTCCTAAAGCAGCCAATGTAGCATTAGTAAGTGCCGCTCCACTTAAAGAGGCTATAGCTGTTCCTGTAGAAGCAGTTCCAAATGCCATAACTGCAGCTGTAGTTGCCCCAGCGGCTGCAAAACCTCCAGCTGTTCCTAATCCAGCCCCTCCAAGTCCTCCAAGAAGAACTCCTGCACCAACAGAAACTTCTTTCAACTTTTCTCCATCATATTTTGGAAGTGTAATTCCATTTTTAGAATAGTTCTCAAATTTAGGTCTGTTCTTAATTTGCTCAAATATATCAGCGAATGTGCTAAAACTATTTAAAATTTCTAATTCTATCTTACCTAGTTTATCCATATCTGTACTTGTAGTCTTGTTTTCCATTTCAAAACGATCCATGTTACGCTCATGTCGTCTTTTCGCTGATTCCATTGTATCGTTTGCTTCCTTCATCTTTGCAGCACCATGTATTCCCGTTCCTACGCCTACGGTTCCTACAATAGCTGCTCCTATTCCTAAGATCAATGGTATTGGCATAATTATTTCCCCCTTAAATTTTTTAATTCTTTACAATATTTATAATTAAGCTCAAGATATTCTTTATAGCTCAACTGATCCTTAAACATAAGTTCATAACATTCGTCCACTCTGCAAAGTAAAGGCCTATTTTCATAAATAGAACAGATATTTCCTTTTAAATAACGACAAACACCATTTCCATTATGCAATTCATTGTATATAGGTGATTTTTGTAGATTTCTACAACATTCACCACACTGATCACATTTAAACATTATTTAAACTCCAATACTGAGGACTCATCCTTCATAAAATCATCAAAATCACCACTAAAAGGTAGTTTTATCCCAAGAGCCTTATACTCATTTATCAACAATAAATTCATTTCTTCTTCACTATTAGTATTTTCAAGCATTACAAGCATTTTGTTATATTGTTCTATTTCTTCTTTGAAACGATTTATATCTATTTGTTCAAGTTGTGATAGGTATAAATTCAAGGCTTCATTTATTCTAATATATGCATCTAATTGTTTTTGAAGTGGAAAACTTATCCCTAAGCGAATGCATATCTCTCTAAATACTAAAGAAACTAATCTGTACCAAGCAATTATATTTAACCTTAAGAAAAATTTTACCCAATTGCCCCCTGAACGAATCGCTGCATCTGCTCCATCCATAAGACATAACATACCATCCCCAATTATCAACATAATTCTAAGGTCATCATGTTTTTTTGTAGGTATACATTCTTCAAAAGGTTTTTTGTGATAAAAATAATGCTTTATAGCCCATATTAATTTAATAGACAAGTCACATAATACTACTGGAATTGCCATCGCAAGTCCAAATCTTGCATCATAGCCTTCTTGAAATACCTTTGTAGCTACTGTTGCCAAAGTATTTCTATTCTCGCCAACTTGAAAACTTCCAAAATCGCATAACTGGAACAATTCATAGAAAGGAATAACCACACCACTTCCTCTTCCAGATGCACCAGAGCTTCCTGCAACATCTGACATAATATGTCCAAACCAATTTGTTATACCGCAAAATAATTTAGAAACAAAATTATTCCCTTGCAATTCATACGTATCGGTTTTTATAGTTATTAACTGGCCACTACTCAAAAATGATGATGTTGATGTAAATTGATTCAATATAGAAAAAAATAAACCAATAATATCTGGGGAATGTGCCAATGATTTCATATGATGATTTTTGGCTGACATATTAAATAATCCACCTACATCGCCTGAATGTCTTTGGTCATAGTTTACAGGAAATTTCTTTTCTAAAAAGCCTATAGCACTAGCTACACTTTTTTCTTTTCCTTCTCGTGGTGACCATCCACATGTTTTTGCAAAAACCATTACAGTTTTATCTACCTGTGCATCTGTCCATGATTGAAGTTTGCTATCTTTAGGTGATCCTACAAAAAATATGTCAACCATTCCTGCAATTGCCCCACAAGCAACTGCTATTAAATAATCATATTTATCACATTTGTCGTGATAAAAAACAGGTTTCTCTCTCAAAATATCCTCCTGTTTTATAAAAGCATAAATTCATAATTTGTAATTATTTTTCAAGTATTTTAATATTATCGCCTTGACTTCTTAACCACATATATACACCATCTCCATATGATTCAACTGAAAAAACATATACTCCATTACTTTCAGAAATCTTTTCTGCAGTAGGAAGTTTATCTAATAGAGCTTCTAAAGAAGATCCTCTAAATTCAAATTTTACTCTTTTTAGTTCTCCTGAATGCATAAATTGTACTCTTTTCCTAAATTCTCCATCGTTAAATTTATCTCTATACGGAATACAGAACGTTTTATTCATACATTCTAAATCAGCTATTCTATCTACTCTAAATATAGTTGGAAAATCTTTAGTTCCATCTGCCATATATGCGATTAGATAAAAATAGTATTCAGAAAACATTAGTGCAACTGGTTTAACTTCTCTTTTGTTTGATTTTCCTTCTAAGTTTGTATATGTAAAAGTTATAATTTTGTTATCGGTTGTCATTTGAGATAACTTCCACAAGATATTTAGAATTTCTTTCCCGTGTTGTAATTGAATATATTGAGTTTGTTCACTCTTTATTATTTTTTCAACTATTTTTCTGTCATTTGGTGTTACTTGTGCTAATAGCTTGTTAATAAGTACATCTAATTCTTTTTTACAAAAAGCTCTGCTTTCTAATATGATTTTTAAAATTGCAATTACTTCTTGATTTACAAGCCACTCTCTTTCAAGCTTTATGAGATAATAACCATCTTGCGCTCTACTGTATTTTATAGCAACATCACTTTCGTTATAGTGTGTTTCTGCTAAATAGGCTCTAAGATCATCTATATCTCTTTGAATAGTTTTTGGTGTAACTCCAAAAATTTCAGCGATTTTATTTTTGTTTAATATTTCACCTTTATTTAATCTTTCATAAATATTTATTAACCTAAAGCTCTTATTATTTCCAAAGTTTAATCCTATATTCAACTCAACCTCCTGTAATTAATTTTATATTTATATTATAAATCATTGACATGGACATATTCTGGGGTTTTTGTCATATTTATTTAATTAGACCGCTTTTTTTCAACATTTTAGATTACTGTTCATTATATAGTATAATATTTTATCTATATTTTAACAACAATTTAATTAAATTGTTTGCACAGAAAAAAACTGCCTAACTTTTTTAGCTAAACAGTTTGTTCACTACTTATTTATTATTTTTAAACTTTCATTATCCATATCAAATCCTTTTTTCATTTCTGCTTACCTTAGTTCGAACTATTTCCATTTTAGAAACAGTTACTTCAGGTTTTAATTCACCTTCTGAAAAAACATTTGTATATTCTCACTATTTTAAGTTTGTTTTTCTATTGCATTAAACCATAAGCCCTATATTATATTCTTTTGCTAATGTCTCATTCAATAAAACAATATTACTTTTCCAAATTTGGGTATGATCTAATAGCTTCTTATTTATAGCTTCTTTTATCGGACTTAACCATTCAATTTCATGATTTTTTATTATTAATATGAATTTGAAATTAGCTATCGACTCGTCTATATTAAAAAATTTACTTGGTATTTCTTCATGAACATTTCGTTTCATAATAGCAGATAAGTACATATTAAATGAGTGTATAAACTTTTCCGATATTTCAGTTACGAATGTATCAAACTTTTCTTTATTATCTCTTCTTGGTTGAGGCGAGCTAGATTTTGCTTCTATAAAATATAATTCATTGTCTTTTACAGAAACTATAAATTCAACAGTCTTTATTCCATTACCAAGACTTTTTTGAAGTTTGGAATTTTCAATCTGAAATATATCTTCCTCTCTAAATTCAAATGACATATTAGATTCTTCTATCCTTATCATAACCCCATCTCCATTTGAATTTCATCTTTATACAGCTGAATAAAGGTATCTCTAATTGTATTCTTTTCTAAATTTTTAAACTTAGAATTGGTTTCACATTTTACCCCGTCTTCAGTTTTGTAAAGTGAATGAAATTTTATATTTTCCTCATTTGTTTTTATATCAAAATATTTTGCTAAAGTATAATCATGTGTAGATATAAATAATTGGATTCCATTTTTTTGAAGGGTTGTCATTATATCTACCAATAATGGTATATATATTGGATTTATATTAGCTTCAGGTTCATCCCAAAATAGAATTGAACCTTCTCTTATAACGCCATTGCTTATCAGTTGCCAAATCAAAGCTATTTTTCTTATCCCTTCTGCCACTAAATTAAATTCTAATCTTGAATTTCTATAAGTAATGTAAAACTTATCTTTTTGCGCATCAAATAAAACTTTTCCATCCATTATTTTTTCTAATGATTGAAGCATTTTTTTGAACTCTAAATTTTCATCCGCTGAAATATTCACTTTAGCTGAATGGATAACATCTATATAAGTATCATCGAATTCAACATTATTTTTTTCATTTGCTGAAATAATATTATATGAGTTTGAAAGAATTTCTTTTGCTGGAATAAACACAGCTTCTACATCCTTAAATTCACTTTCCCAACTTTCTTCATACCTAACATTGCCATCCCATTTTCTTGTTTTTTCATTAAAGTCTATTGCTAAGTTTTTTGTATTTTCTTTGCTATATGCAGTTATTTTAACCTCTGCACTTGTAATGTCTTTTTTTCTTGATATTAAACGATTTATTTTATAGTCTTCTGGAAGAAATAAACTTACTATTTTTTGTGAAAATGAGACTTTTGGATTTCCTGATTTACAAGCAGCATAAATCAATTTCATTAAATGGGTTTTTCCTGTACCATTTTCACCTATAAATACATTTACCCCTTGAGAAAATTCTAGCTCAAAATCTTCAAATACCGTAAAATTTTTAAGCTTTATTTTTTGTATCATTAACTTCACCTCTACTCCACAAGCTTATTTTTTATATAATAATTATTTCATTATACCATAAACGACTACAGGTCTGCATATCTTACACTAATTTCACAGCAAAAAACTGCCTAACTTTTTCAGCTAGACAGTTTCTTCCGATTTCCTATTTTATTAAACCCATTGAATTAAATTTTCAGCGTTTCCTCTTGTTTTTGGAAAAACAACTGTATCTTTTGCTCTATATCCAAAAGCTACCATTACTGATACGCCAAAATGATTTTTATCAATCAATCCTTCTTGTTCTAATATATCTTCAAATTTATCTCTATCAAAACCTTCCATTGGGCATGAATCAATTTGAAGAAATGCTGCTGATGTCATCATGTTAGCAAGTGGTATATAGGCTTGCTTTCCAGCCCAGTCAAATAATTTTCTTTCATCTGTAAGATCAAAGTCTTTTTGTTGAAAGTTTTTAAAAAAGTTTCCTTTCATTTCTTGTATATCTTCTGGAAGTTTTTGCACATCACGCATAACGCTATTTATATATTCTGAACCAGCTTTCGTATCAACTGCTTTGCGTGAAAGAATTACTACTACATGACTTGCTGTAGGAAATTGACCTTGCGCTCCCCAAGCTACAGTTTTTAATTTTTCTCTTATATCCATATTTTGAATAACTAGAAATTTCCAAGGTTCAAATCCAAATGAACTTGGTGAAAGTCTCGCACTTTCTATAATTGTTTCAAAATCTTCTTCTGATATTTTCTTTTCTGGATCAAAAGCTTTGCATGCATAGCGGAATTGAAATGCATCTAATATCTGCTTATTTACTATTTTATTCATATTAAATTCTCCTTTTATTGCTTTATTTTTAGCAGTATTTCCTTATTAGTATTAATTATTATTTTCTAATTATAACCTAATATCTCCAATTTAGCAATAACGCACTTTTTTGATACATACATACTATTTATATACATAGTTACTAAAATGTAACCATAAATATAAAAAAACTGCCTAACTTTTTCAGCTAGACAGTTTTCTATTACTTAAATCTTTCATTTAATAATTTTACTTTTTCTGGGTCTGCTTCATCGGTATCTTTTAGTCTGAATTCTAGCCCCATGTTTTCATATTTTGAAAGGCAAAGTTTTTTAAATGGAAGGAGTTCTACCTTTTCTATATTGCTATATTTTGCAATAAGTGAATTTAGTTCATCCATGCTTTTTTCATCATCGTTTAGATTTGGCACTATTACTTGCCTTATCCAAACTGGGATTGATTTTTCTTCTACTAAATCTAGAAATTTTAAGACTTTTTGCAAACTTCCCCCTGTATAGTTTTTGTAAGCGTCTTCTGTTGTAAATTTTACATCGCAGATTACAAGGTCGGTATATTCAAGAAGTGAATTAAGTTTGCCTGTATCTTCACATCCGATTCCTGAGGTATCAAGGGCGGTATGAATACCATTTTCTTTGCAAAGTCTAAACATTTCAGTTGCAAATTCTATTTGGAGAAGTACTTCTCCGCCTGAAAGGGTTATTCCACCTTTTGCGCCAAAGTAGCTTTTGTATCTTAGTACTTTTTCTAGAAGCTGTTCAGGGGTAAAAATCTTAACAGCTTTTGATATATCCCAAGTTTCTGGATTATGACAGTATATGCACCTTAGAGGGCAACCTTGTAAAAATACTACAAATCTTACGCCGGGGCCATCTACTGCACCTAAACTCTGTATCGAATTTATATAGCCTTTTATATTTGGGCTGCTGTCTGACATAAATTTCTACATCCTTTCGTGGAATGTTCTCTTTATTACTTCTAATTGTTGTGCTTTGCTTAGTTTTACAAAGTTTACAGCATATCCTGATACTCTTATTGTAAGGTTTGGATAGTTTTCTGGATTTTCGTATGCATCTTGTAGTTTTTCTCTTTCAAGTACGTTTACGTTTATATGATGGGCATTTTGTGCAAAGTATCCATCTATTATGTTGCTTAGGTTTTCTTTACTCTCTTCTTCGTCTTTTCCTAGTGCCTGTGGTACTATTGAGAAGGTGCAAGATATTCCATCTTGGCAGCACTCATATGGTATTTTAGCTACTGAGTTAAGTGAAGCAAGGGCTCCGTTTTGCTCTCTATTGTGCATTGGATTAGCTCCTGGTGCAAAGGCTTCACCTTTTTTTCTTCCGTCTGGTGTTGAGCCTGTCTTTTTACCATAAACTACATTTGAGGTTATTGTAAGCACTGAAAGGGTATGTTTTGCATCTCTGTAGGTCGGTGTTTTTTTAAGTTCTTGATAGAATTTTTCTACCTGTTCTACTGCAAGCTCGTCTACTCTATCATCGTCATTTCCGTATGTTGGGAATTCACCTTCTGTTTCAAAATCTACTATTATGCCATTTTCATCTCTTACCGCTTTTACTTTTGCAAATTTTATTGCTGAAAGTGAATCTGCCATTACTGAAAGTCCTGCTATTCCAAATGCCATAAGTCTTTCTACTTTTGTGTCATGAAGTGCCATTTGCAGTTTTTCGTAAGCGTATTTATCATGCATATAGTGGATTATATTCATCGTATTTACATAAAGGTTTGCAAGCCAGTTTCTATATATTTCTAGTCTAGTAGCTACTTCTTCATAATCTAAATAGTCTTTGTCATATTTTGGCATTTGTGGGCCTACTTGTTTGCCTGAGTTTTCGTCTATTCCTCCGTTTAGCGCAAGTAGTAGCAGTTTTGCAAGGTTTGCTCTTGCCCCAAAGAACTGCATTTGTTTTCCAACTTTCATTGCCGATACACAGCACGCAATTGCGTAATCATCGCCAAAATCTGGTCTCATAAGGTCATCGTTTTCATACTGAATTGAATCTGTATCTATTGATACTTTACTACAAAATCTTTTGAAACCATCTGGTAGATTTTGTGACCAAAGCACTGTAAGGTTCGGTTCTGGTGATGGCCCTAGATTGTAAAGTGTGTTAAGGATTCTAAATGAGTTTTTAGTAACTAGTGATTTTCCATCTTCGCTCATTCCACCTACACACTCTGTAATCCACATTGGGTCGCCGCCAAAAAGATCGTTGTAATCTCTTGTTCTAAGGTGTCTTGCCATTCTAAGTTTCATTACAAAATCATCTATTATTTCCTGTGCCTGTTCTTCTGTAAGTGTCCCTGCTTTTAAGTCTCTTTCTACATATATGTCTAAGAAAGTGCTGGTTCTTCCAAGTGACATCGCGGCTCCGTTTTGCTCTTTGATTGCCCCAAGATATGCAAAGTAAAGCCACTGAACTGCTTCTTTAGCATCTTTTGCTGGTTCTGATATGTCATAACCATATGATGCTGCCATCTCTTTTAATTTTTTTAGGAATGCTATTTGCTGATAAAGTTCTTCAAGCTGTCTTATGTTGTCTACATCCATAAGGTTTTTTCCTAAAGCTTTTTTGTCTTCTTCTTTTGCTGCAATTAATCTATCTACTCCATAAAGTGCTACTCTTCTATAGTCTCCTATGATACGTCCTCTTCCATAAGCATCTGGAAGCCCTGTTATTATTCCTGAGTTTCTAGCGGCTTTCATCTCGTCTGTATATGCTCTAAATACTCCGTCATTGTGAGTTGTTCTAAAAGTAAATTCTTTTTCTACTTTTTCTGAAAGCTCATAGCCATACTCTTTACACGCATCTCTTGTCATTCTAAGACCGCCAAATGGGTTTACTGCACGTTTAAGTGGTTTGTCAGTCTGAAGTCCCACGATTATTTCATTTGCTTTGTCTAAATAACCTGGGCCAAAGTGAGTAAGTGAGGCTACTGTATCTACATCTATATCCAAAACTCCTGCTGATTTTTTTTCCTGTTCAAAAAGTTCATTAAGCTCTCTCATTAGCAAATTTGTTCTTTCTGTAGGTTTTTGCAGAAATTTTTCGTCTCCTTGATATTCGCTGTAGTTCTTGATAATAAAGTCTCTTACATCAATTTCTTCTGTCCACTTACCTTCTGAAAAATTGTTCCATTGTTTGAATGTCATATTTTTCTCCTATTTCTATATACTAAAAAAGGCAGTTCTTTTTAGAACTGCCTAGTTAACGTTTTTGTGCAACCTTAACTGAGCAGTTAAAAACAAGTGCCCAGGCGGTCGGCTTAGCTGTAACTAACTCCACGTGGTTCACCACTTATCCGCCAGAAGTATAGCTACAAAAATATTATATAATTTTATGTTATTACTGTCAACCTTTTTGAGCAAATTTGTATGAATTTTTTTGAGTAATTCACACAAATTTGCAAATTTTCTATATTGTCTTTTTATTGCGATATATTACATTTTTTCTGGTTCTGGGTATTCTGTTCCAAAAGTTTCTACTGTAACTTTTTCCATTATTTCATCTTCCTTGGGTTTATCTCCAAATCCAGTTTTTACTTTTTCTAAATCCATAGCTATTTCAAGACCTTCTACTATTTTTCCAAAGGCTGCATACTGTCCATCAAGGTGTGGGCTGTCTGAAGTCATTAGGAAGAATTGTGAACCTGCTGAATTTGGGTCCATAGCTCTTGCCATTGAGATTACTCCTGGTGCATGGACAAGTTCGTTTTTAAATCCGTTTGATGTGAATTCCCCTTTTATATGATATCCTGGGCCACCAGTTCCTTTTCCTAGTGGATCTCCACCTTGAATCATAAAGCCTCTTATTACTCTATGGAATTTTAGTCCATCATAGTATCCCTTGTTTACAAGTGATATAAAGTTATTTACTGTGTTTGGAGCTATCTCTGGATATAGCTCTATTTTGATTGTTCCTCTGTCTTTTATTTCCATTGTTACTATAGGATTTTGCATAGTTCAATTCTCCTTTATTATTATTTAGTTATATTATCATTTTTTGATTGTTTTGTATAGTTCTTTTCTTACATCACCTATCATATAAAGTGAGCCTGCATAAAGTACAGCTTCGTCTTCTTTTGCATGAATTTGGGCATATGCTACAGCGTTTTCTATTTTTGGTATATATTCAATGTGTTTTTCGCTATGACATTTGATAAATGGCTCTAGAATAGTTTTCATCTCGTCTATGGAAGCGGCTCTTTCGCTATGAGGGATTGTAATCACTATACTATCTGCTTTTGGAAATAGTATATCGACTACAGTTTTTACATCTTTATCTTTTAGCATTCCAAATACAAGGGTTATCTTCTTATCAAAAAGATAGGTATCTATTGTATTTGCTAGATTTTTTGCCCCATCCTCATTATGAGCCCCATCTATTATGGTAAGTGGATTTTTTGAAATAAGTTCCATTCTTCCTGGCCATTTTGTTTCTAGTATACCTTTATATAGCAGTTCTTTTGGAATTTCTGTAATATGTCCATTTTTTTCAAGCACTTTTAGTGTAGTCAGCGCTAGAAGTAGATTTTTGCTCTGATGTTTGCCTAAAAGTTTAAGCTTTATATTTTCATATACTTGCTCAAAAAGTTTTAGGTTTATGCTTTGAGATTCAATAGATTCTTTTGTTATTTCAATATAGTTATCCTGTGTTACAAAAAGTTTTGAATTTCTTTCTTGGCAAATTTTTTCTATTTCTGTTATTACTTCTTCTGTCTGGTTATAAAGTACAGTTGGAATATTAGGTTTTATTATTCCCCCTTTTTCAAAAGCTATTTTTGCTAATGTATCTCCTAAAAATTGAACATGGTCAAGGCTTATTGACGCAATTACGCTTACTACTGGTATGCATACATTAGTTGCGTCTAGTCGTCCGCCAAGCCCTACTTCAAGTACAACAAAATCTGTATTTTGTCTGCTAAAGTAAAGAAATGCAGCTGCGGTTATAATTTCAAACTCTGTAGGATGGTCAAATCCGTTTTTTGTCATTATATCTATTTTTTCTTTTACTTCGCTTATAAGCTCTGCCAAATCGTCATCTGGAATATTTATCCCGTTTATTCTTATGCGTTCATTAAATTCTTCTAGAAAAGGTGAGGTGTAAAGTCCGGTTTTGTAGCCTGCATTTACCAATATACTATTTAGATATGCGCAGGTTGAACCTTTCCCATTGGTGCCTGCCACATGGATTATTTTTAGCTTGTCCTGTGGATTGCCGAGCATTTCTAAAAGTTTAGCTACATTATCAAGTCCTAGTTTTGAACCAAACTTACCAGTGCTTTCTATATATTCTAATGCCTTAATATAGTTCATAGAATCTCCTATATATTTAATTTCTTTTAGCTCTATTTTTACTGATATTTTACTTCAAGAAGTTTTAGTCCTTGTGGAGGCACCATAAAGCCTGCATCTTCTCTTTTTTGATTTTGAAGTATTTCTAGAATTGTATTTTTATCTCTTTTTCCTGTACCAACTTCTATAAGAGTTCCCATTATAATTCTTACCATATTTTGTAAAAATCCATTGCCCTCGATGGCTATGCATATTTCACCTGCTCTTGAATTATATATGTTTATATTGTGTATTTTTCTTATTGTAGATTTCTTCTTTGATTTTAGATTGCTAAAACCTGCAAAATCATGCTCTCCAACAAAAAGTTCTGCTGCTTCTATCATTTTTTCCATATCTATAGTTTCTTCTAATTTGTAGCTATATTTTCGGTTAAATACATTTCTAGATCTATCTGTACTTATATTGTAGCAATAAATTTTTGAAGAAGCATTATGTCTTGCATGGAATCTATCTGAAGCTTCCGAAAGTTCTTTAACAAATATATCTTCTGGAAGATATTTATCAAAATGAAGTAAAAGTGATTCTTTATTAAGTCTTTTTTCTGTTATAAAGTTTGCAACATAGTTTTCAGCATGTACACCTGCATCTGTTCTTCCACAGCCTATAAGCTGAACATCATACCCTACAAAGGTTTTTATTACGCTTTCTAGTTTCCCTTGGATTGTCATATCATTTTCTTTTGTACCTGTTTGCTTTTGAAATCCTTTGTATCTAGTTCCTTCAAATTGTACTACGATTTTATAATTCATGTTTTCTCTTTTCCCAAATATATAATAATTCATCTTCACCTGTGTTTACATCATGTTGCTTGTATTCAAATTTAAATCCTCGATTTAATAAAAAGTGCTGTGCATTCTTATTTTTTTCAAAAACTGATATATAGAGTTTTTCATACTTTGTTTTGACATAATCTATCAACGCTTCTCCTATGCCTTTGCCTTGAAATGGTTTTTCTACAAAAATTGCACCGATCACATTTCCTTCTATGATTGATATAAATCCTATGATTCCACCATCTTTTAGATATACATAACTATCACTATTTAAAATATAATTGTTTTGCATATTTTCAAGGGCATTGTGCCAATAGTTTGCATTTACAAAGTCATGCGCCTCTACTATCGTTTCAATCCATACCTGCATTACTGCGGCTGTATCTTTTGTTGAGAATTTTCTTATCATACTACTCCACCACTCTTTTTATAACTAGATTATTGAATTTCCACAATTGTTGAACTTGCTATAGCTTCATCTACTAATTTTTCGATATCAAGTACTTCTTCAGCTTTGTATATTTTCTCTAATTTTGGTTTTGTGGCTGGTTTTTTTGGTAGAAATACTGTACAACAGTCTTCTTCTGGAATTATAGATGTTTCAAATGTATCTATATTTCTTGCAATCTTTATTATATCTTCTTTATCGAATGATATAAGTGGTCTTATTACTGGAAAAGTCTCAACTACATCGTTTGTAGCGGTTAGTCCTTCTATTGTCTGAGAAGCAACTTGACCAATGCTTTCTCCTGTAACAAGGGCTCCACAGCCATTTTGTTTTCCTAGTTTTTCTGCAATCCTCATCATGAATCGTCTTGCAAGAATTGTCATTAGTTCTTCTGGACATTTTTCTGCTAGTTCTTTTTGGATTGGAAGTAGATTAACCATGTGAAGTCTTATATCACCTGTATAAAGTGATACTATTTTTGCTAGTTTTTCTACTTTTTGCGCAGATTTTTCACTTGTAAATGGAAAACTATGGAAATGCACTGCTTCTATCTCTAAACCTCTTTTTGAAGCCATATATGTCGCAACCGGAGAATCTATTCCTCCTGAAAGCAATGTCATTACTTTTCCATTTATTCCAACTGGCATTCCACCTACACCATCTATTTTTCTTGCATATACTATATTTAAATTATCTCTAAATTCAGAGTATAATCTAAAATCTGGATTAAATATATCTACACCTATTTTTTCGTGATGCGTTGAAAGTATATAGCCCGATATATCTTTTGTCATTTCTGGTGAAGTCATATGGAAGGATTTATTCTGCCTTTTCACCTCTAATTTAAACGTCTTGTAATCGCCATGCTCTATTGTATCTTCAAAAACTTTCAGACAGGCTTCTTTTAGATTATCATACCCTCTTTCAAGTTTCATCGCTGGGCTTAAACTCACTACACCAAATACATTTTTAAGTTTGTCTATTACTTCTTCTAATATTTCTGGCTCGGCATCTACATATATTCTACCTTCACCTTTATATACCTTATACCCGTTCATTCCATAAAGAACTCGTTTGATATTAACCATTAGCTTTTTTTCAAAAACTGGACGATTTTCTCCTTTTATGGCAAGTTCTCCATTTCTTATAATTATCGTATTGTACATCATGATTTATTAATTATCTCCTTCCAAACCTAGTAATTATTCTTATTTCTTCTACTGATTTTTTTAATATGGGCATAAGCGTATCTATTTCTGCTTTTGTATTTAGTGTTGAAAGCGAAAATCTTATTGCACCTTGAATTTCATTTTCTTGTAAACCTATACTGTTTAGTACATGGGATCCTTTTTTCTTTGAAGAACACGCTGACCCCATTGATACATATATACCCTCTGATTCTAAAGTATGCAGCAGTATCTCTGCTTTTGCGCCTATAAATGATACATTTAGTATATGGCACACACCCTCATCTTGAGAGTTTATTTTTACTTGTTCTATATTTTCTAAAAGCTGAGTTTTTAGATAGGCTTTAAGTTCTCTCATTTTTGAAACATTTTCTTCAAAGTTTGAATGCCCTACGGAAACCGCCGCGCCTAATGCAAATATTCCCACTGTATTTTCAGTGCCTGAACGATATCCTTTTTCCTGTCCTCCACCATATATCAGTGGCTGAAATTTTTGAGTGTCTTTTACAAAAAGTACCCCAGTCCCTTTTATTCCATGTATTTTATGCGCTGATATGCTTAAAAAATCCACATTAGCTTTTTGTACATCTATCTTTAGCTTCATATATGATTGTACGGCATCTACATGAAAATATATACTAGGGTTTTGTTTTTTTAGTTCTTTCCCTAATTTATCTATGTCTATAATATTTCCTATTTCATTATTCACATGCATTACAGTGACTAGAACGGTCTGCTCTGTTACTGCTGAAAGTATATCCTCAAGTTTTATTTCTCCATCGTTAGGCTTAATATAAGTAACTTCATAACCTTCTGATTCGAGTTTTTTCAAAGTTTTAAGGGTACAATCATGTTCATATGCTGTAGTTATTATGTGTTTTTTCCTCGTGGATTTTACTACAGAATTTATAGCTGTATTTACAGATTCTGTTCCCCCTGAAGTAAATACTATATTTTTATCTTTAGCATTTAAGGTATTTGCAATGTTTTCTCTTATTATTTCTATTTTTTTTGATACTTCCACGCCTTTTTTATAAATTGAAGATGGATTGTAATACATGGTTTCCATAGCTTCATTTACGACATCTCTAACTGAATCGTAAGGTTTTGTGGTCGCACTATTATCAAGATATATTTCTCTCATTTTTTCTCCATTAAAAATTTAACCTAATTTCTAAATACCATTTACATTTTTATTTGTTCTCAATACTATATTATACCACCTAATCACAATTAGGACAAAATTTAATTGCACATTTTCAAATTTTGTCATACAATATTTTTGTACGTAAAATAACTACAATTAAGAAAAACTTTACCGTATTGGAGGAAATATATAAATGAACAAACCAAAAGTAGCTATTATTTTTACTGGTGGCACGATTTCTATGACTATTGATGAAAAAATTGGAGCAGCAATTCCATCGCTTTCTGGAAACCAAATTCTATCTATGGTTACAAATATTGATAAGCTTGCTGATATTGAACCTGTAGAGTTTTGTGAGATTCCAGGCCCTCACGTAACTTTTGATATGTTATTTAAAATAAGAGATATCGTTATAGAGCTTTCTAAAAGAGATGATATTTCAGGTATTATAATTACACATGGAACTGATACGCTTGAAGAGACAGCTTACTTTTTAGATCTTACCCTAAACATTGAAAAACCTGTTATCGTAGTAGGTGCTATGAGAAATAGTTCTGAGCTTGGATATGACGGTTCTTCAAATCTCGCAGCAGCGGTATGTACCGCTATTTCTCCAAACGCTATTAAAAAAGGAGTTTTGGTGGTACTTAATAATGAAGTTAATACTGCTAAAGAGGTAACTAAAACAAACACGATGTCTCTTAATACCTTTAAATCTAGTTATGGCCCAATTGGTATAATAGATACAAACGAGTTTCTTGTGCATAGAAATATAACTGAGCGTGATTATATTGATACTGACAAAATTGAGAAAAATGTATTTTTAATAAAATCTTGTCTGGATATGGATAGTTCTATACTTGATTTTTATATTGAAAAATGTGCTAAAGGAATTGTTATAGAAGCTATGGGCAGAGGAAATCTTCCACCTAATCTAGTGCCTTCTATAAAGCGCGCTGTTGAAAAAGGCATATTTATAATTATAGTTTCTAGATGTCATGACGGAAGAGTTATGTCAAGTTATGGATATCCTGGAGGCGGTAAAAATCTTCGTGATTTAGGTGCAATCTTCGGCGGCGATTTATCTGGAGAAAAAGCTAGAATAAGACTTATGCTTGCGTTGGGAAAAACTTCAGATAGAGAATATATTAAGTCACTGTTTGAAAGAAATTATTTGAAATAAAAAACTAAATATAAATAAAAACTCTTGAAAGCCTAGTCAGCTTCAAGAGTTTTTATTTATATTTTTATAAAATTAATTTTATCTATCTTCATTTGTTACAGCAAATACATACGGTATATTTCTGTAATAATCTCCATAATTAAGACCATAGCCTACTACAAATTTATCTTCTATAGAAAAGCCTATATAGTCTGCTTCCAAGTCTACCTGTCTTCTTTCTGGTTTGTCCAAAAGTACACAGCTTCTTATACTTGCAGGCGATTTCTTCTTTAAGTGTTCCATAACATGCTTCATAGTTATCCCTGAATCAGTTATATCATCTACTACAAGTACATGCACGCCTTCTAAATCTTCTTTTAAATCCATATCTATTGAAACTTGACCACTTGAAGTCTCTGAATGTCCATAGCTTGATGTTGTCATAAAGTTTATTTTAAGAGGTACACTTATTTTTCTAACAAGATCAGCAGCAAATATAAAGCTACCTTTTAGCAATGATACTATCAATAGTTCTTTGCCTTTATAATCTCTTGAAATTTCCTCTCCTAACTCACTTATCCTGTCTGCAATTTCTTCCTTTGAACACAGTACTTCCCAGACCTTACTCTCAATATCCATTTTTTTCTCACTTTCTTTGTTTTAAATATTTATTTTTGCTTGCTTACAGTCAATTTTAAATAAAATTGGCTGAAATGTCAATATTAAAAGCCCATTTTTCATTAAAATTATGCTACTTTCTTATTGGGTTTTAAAAATTCAAATCCTGTCTCTATCGTTATTATAGCAATGAACACCATTAAACATCCAAGCGCCATTTGAAGATTAAACATTTCTCCTTCAAATATTACAGCTACAATTGTCCCTAGTACTGATTCTAATGAAAGTAACAGCGAGGCATGGGTCGATGGTGTGTATTTTTGGCATATATTTTGAAGTAAAAATGCAAGTAGTGTAGACGCTAGCACCATGTACGCTATCGCTACAGTTGCCTCTGAGCTTATTTTTGAAGGCATTGGCTCTAGTATAAGTGCAGATACTACAGAAAGAACTGCGGTTACTGCAAACTGGATTATAGTAAGTGCTATTGGGTCTGAGTCTTTTGCAAAGAACCCAATTGACACAATATGGCATGCAAAAAACACCGCACACGCAAGCGTCCACATATCCCCCACATTAAGTATTAGTCCCTCTTTTAAAGTTATAAGTCCTATCCCTATGGCTGCTAAACCTGCCCCAATAAATGCAAATTTATCTGGCGCTTTTTTGTATACTAACCATACTAAAAATGGCACAAAAACTACATTGGTACCTGTTAAAAAGGCTTGGTTCGAAATACTTGTATACTGAAGCCCAATCGTCTGAGTAGCAAAGGCAATGAATAGAAAAATTCCTATTATGCCCCCTGCTTTTAAATCGCTCTTTTTTATTTTTTTTATGTTTTTGAAAAAGAATAAACTCATAACTATAGTTGCTCCTACAAAACGCATAGACATCATCCAAAGCGGCGTTATATAGTCTAGTCCTCTCTTGGTAAACAAAAACCCTACGCCCCAAAGTAGCGCTACAATTAGTAATCCTGAATCCGCTAACAAAACCTGTCTTTTAGTTCTTTCCATACTAATCTCCTTTATGTACTAAAATGCATGATAAATACCATGCATTTTATATATTTTATTTAGTTATTATACATTTGTTCTACTTGATTTTGAACTTCATCATTCTCAAGATATTCGTCAAATTCCATCATTCTATCCATTACCCCATTTGGAGTTATTTCAATTATTCTGTTTGCTATAGAGCTTATGAACTGGTGGTCATGTGATGCAAACAGCATAGATCCTGGGAATCTTATAAGCCCTTCATTCAGTGCTGTTATTGATTCAAGGTCTAAGTGATTTGTCGGGTCATCCATAACAAGTACGTTTGAATTTGCTATCATCATTCTAGAAAGCATACATCTTACTTTTTCTCCTCCTGAAAGTACTGCTGCTGACTTTAGAACTTCTTCTCCTGAGAAAAGCATTCTTCCAAGGAAGCCTCTTATAAAGGTTTCTGTCTGGTCTTGTGAATACTGTCTAAGCCAGTCCACTAGATTAAGGTCTACTCCTTCAAAGTAGTTTGTATTATCTTTTGGAAGATATGATACAGATGTTGTAACTCCCCATTTGAAAGTTCCGCTATCCGCTTCTTCTTCTCCTGTTATTATTTTGAATAACATTGTTACTGCTTGCTCATTTTTGCTTAGGAATACTACTTTATCATCTTTTGTAAGTCTAAAAGATACGTTATCTAAAACCTTAACTCCATTTACAGTTTTTGATATACCATCTACTTCTAAAAGTTCATTTCCAACTTCTCTTTCTGGAGAAAATCCTACAAATGGATATCTTCTTGAACTTGGCTTAATATCTTCAAAAGTAAGTTTTTCAAGCTGTTTCTTTCTTGAAGTTGCCTGTTTTGCTTTTGAAGCATTTGAACTAAATCTTGCGATAAAGTCTTGAAGTTCTTTTGCTTTTTCCTGTGTTTTCTTATTTTGATCTTTCATAAGTTTTGCTGCAAGCTGACTTGACTCATACCAAAAATCATAGTTTCCTACATAAAGCTGTATTTTACTGAAATCCACATCACACATATGAGTACATACTGTATTTAGGAAGTGTCTATCATGCGATACTATTATTACTGTTGAATTTTCAAGGTTCATCAGGAAATTTGCAAGCCACATTATAGATTTAAAATCAAGATGGTTTGTAGGCTCATCCAGAAGAAGCACATCTGGTTTTCCAAATAGCGCCTGTGCTAAAAGTACTTTCACCTTATCTCCACCCTTAAGCTCTTTTACTTGCTTGTCGTGAAGTTCTTTAGGAATTCCAAGTCCCATAAGAAGTGAAGCTGCATTTGATTCTGATTCCCAACCATCAAGTTCTGCAAACTCTGCTTCAAGATCTGCCGCTTTCATTCCATCTTCATCGGTAAAGTCTTCTTTCATATATATGGCATCTTTTTCCTGCATTATCTGATAAAGTCTCTCATGTCCCATAATTACTGCTGTAAGTACTACTTCTTCATCATACTGGAAATGATCTTGTTTTAAAACTGCCATTCTTTTTCTTGGCTCAAGTGTAACACTACCTTCGTTTGATTCAATTTCTCCTGAAAGTATTTTTAGGAAAGTTGATTTTCCTGCTCCATTTGCTCCAATAACTCCGTAACAATTGCCTTCTGTGAACTTAAGATTTACATCCTTAAACAGTTGTCTGTCCCCGAATCTAAGTCCCACACCCGTTACATTTATCATTTTGTTTCTCCTCACTTATATATAATTTAAAGTATTATCTATCTATTATTTACGCATACCCTTATATGATACTACAAATATCAAAAAAAATATAGTCATTTTTGAGAGGTTTTTATTAATTGACATTGTTCTTAATTAATTGTACAATTTCAAATATAGACTTTGAAATTTCAAAATATTACAACTAAAAGAGGTTCTCATTATGTATAAACAACTTTCATTAAAATTAATCCCTTCTACAATACTATTTATATCCTTTTCTGTAATTCTAAATTTTAGCTTACTTTACAGTTTTTTGGCTTCAATTATATTCGCTCTAATAGTACTTCATTTTTCTAAATTTGATATAAAAGAGTTAATAAATAAATCATTAGTAACTGTAAAAAAATATGCTTCACTCTACATAACAATAATGCTTATTGGAGCTACGGTATCTATGTGGCTTTCTTCGGGTGTTATCGCCGCAATGATTTATTATGGATTTAATTATATAAGTGGAATAAATTTTTTGTTTTTTAGTTTTATTATAATTGCAATCTGTTCTATATTTATGGGCACCGCAGTAGGAACTTTTAGTACAATTGGAATTATATTATACAGCATAGGTTCTGCCATAGGTATTCCAGCTAATATAATGATTGGTACTATAATTTCTGGAGCATTTATTGCCGATAAAGTATCTCCTCTTTCTGGGCTTATGAATATAAATATCAAGGTATGTGATATAAGCTACAATCAGACTATTAAGGATATGCTATTCACGCTTATTCCTGTGATTATCCTTACGTCAATAATATACATCCTTATTGGAAATAAATATATGTCAGGGGTTAATATCCAAGATTTTAAAACACTTCAAATTGCACTTTATGATTCTCATAACATAAAATGGTATCTGCTACTATTTCCGCTTTTTATAATAATAATGTCTACAAGAGGCTTTAATTCTCTTACTACAGTAACTACTGGAGTTGTTGTCGGACTTTTGATAACGATTTTTGTACAGGGTTATTCAGTTCTAGAAACTTTAAAGTTTTTATTTTATGGTTTTTCCTTAGATTCTCCAAATACCTTTTTGAACGGAATACTTAAGGGCGGAGGTATTTTGGGAATGGTAGAAGTTATATTGATTGTAATATGCGCGGTATTTTTAGTCAGTATATTTGAAAAAAGTGGAATTATCGAATATATAATTGGCAATTATTTAAAAAATATAAAGACTCCAAAAGAACTTATATTTAAAACTGCTTTTATAAGTACTATTTTAACTGCAATCACTTGCGACCAAACTGTAGGAATCGTGCTTCCTGGCACTATGCTAAAGGATAAGTATGATGAATTTAAGATAAGTCGAGGAGTCCTTGCAAGAACTATTTCTGATTCAGGCATAATTACTGCACCTATATATCCTTGGAATATAAATTTCATCATAATAACTAGTATTATAAGCTGTGATATCACATTTATCCCTTATGCTGTTTTATGTTATTTATTCCCTATAATTACAGTCTTATCTGGATTATTTATTACGAAGAAAAAGATGACTCGGTAAAAGAGAGTCATCTTTTTCTGGTAGGGGGGTATTATAACTATGCTATAAATTAAGCATATATATGGTTTCCTATCTCGATATATTCATTAAGTGTTAGGCCTGTTGCTGCTGTATCGTATTGGTGTTTTTTTGAAGATGTTGGATTTATAAGGAAATAATCATATCTTATTGTTTCTTTTCCGTTTACTTTTACATCGTCATAAGTTACATCTATTAATAAC
>JBGSPX010000019.1:0-42338 GCA_041738345.1 Proteocatella sp. | reverse complement strand
TTCAGCGAGTCTGGTTTTGCATAAGCTACTTCCATTTGATATGACTCTTCACAGGCTTTAATTCCCCAGTATCGTTGGGTACATATTCAAAGCTTATTTTTGGTTAAGTTCTTTGAATTTGATAATTTGCTAGATTAATACTTGCGTTTAAATCTCTATCCATTTTAAAACCACAAGAGCATATAAAAACTCGGTCTTTTAATTTTAAATCAGATTTAATCTTCCCGCAACAAGAACAGGTTTTACTTGATGGAAACCATCTATCTGCTTCAACAAATTTAATACCATATTTTTCGCATTTGTACTTAATTTGTCTTTTAAATTCATATAGCTTTTGGTTTGCTATAGATTTTGCTAGATGTTTGTTCTTCATCATACCGCTTACATTCAAATCTTCCATTACTATTTGAGACGGCTTGGTTTTCACTATCTCATTTGAACATTGATGTAAGTAGTTTGTTCGGATGTCTGTTAGTTTTTTGTGCAGATTTCGAATGGTTTGATTTTGTTTTTGGATATTTTTCATATTCCTTAAAGGTTTTTCATAAATAGGCTTTCTATTCTTATCATAGCTTTTGATGTTAGCTTCAAGCTTACGGCTCAGTTTACGCTGCTCTCTTTTTAGCTTTTTTTCTAGCTGTCTAACTCTTTTAGTTTTATTGATGTTTTTCTTAAATTCACCATCAGAGCAAACCGCTAATTTTTCAATTCCAACATCTATCCCTAGACTTTCACCTGTTAATTCAAGTTCTTCAAACTGCTTGTCATATCCTACGGATAAAAACCAGTTTTTTCCATCGAAACTAATACGTGGATTAGAATACATTTGGCCTGCTTGTAATTTAGGTAAACTCTGATAGGTTTTTACTATGCCAAGCTTTTCACCTTGAAACCCTTCTTTTGTGATTTTCAAACTTTCATAATTTACATAAAAACTAATCCTACTTTTTCGTCTGCTTTTGAATTTAGGCTTACCTGAAACTCCTTCAAACCATCTCTTTCTAGCTAAGTTAGCATCTTTTACAGCTTGTTTCATAACATTACTGCCGACTTCACTTAGCCACTTATGAGTAGTTTTTTTAATATGCCCATCTAGCCGTTCCCGCAGACTTCCAAAACAACACTTCTTGCTTTTTAGTTGGTTTTAGTTTAATCTTTGTAGCTATTATCACAGTACCACTTCCTTTTCTAGTTTACTCATACCCGAAAAGGAATTTTATCATCTACATTACTTTAAAAATGTATATATTTTTCTTGTTCACTGCGGGGCGCAAATCCCGTAGCAGCCTTACTCTTACGAGCAGACATCTCATGCTTTCACATGAGCGCAGACTATATCTTCATCTCAAAGAGATGCGGTATTTTTCTTCCACCATTAGCTTGTGGCTTTACTCTCCCTCAAGGAGATAGTCGTTGAAGGTTTCCCATATCTATTGACTTAGGGATTTCCCTGCTAAACATCCATTATCTAAGCACTTAGCGCCCAACGTATCTTAAGTGTCACGATTATCCATTCATAAGACCTAATTGGATTTTGTTTCAGCATATGCCATCCTTACTGTTTTTTCTGCTTTCGCACCGTTACGTTTGCCGTTTCCAACTCCGCTGTGGTAGTAAGGCTTTAGGAGTTAAAAGCAATTAACACCGAGTCCGCACCGCTTACACGATACGGAGGGCTTTCTGTTAAAAATCTATACTACTATACAGATTTGTATAGTTTTGTTTAAATTTATTGTAACAGTTTCGTTACCCAAATCTGTGGGGTAAATTTCATACTTTAGTCTTTCCTGCCAAGGGGTTACTTTTTTCATTATTACATTTGCCCCACAACTAAACACTAAGTCCCTTTCTGTAGGATTTAATACCCCTAAGGATGTCGTTGCAGGAAGATTTGCCTCTGGAAGTAATAGTCTTGTGATAGCAACAGCTCTTCTTGTCATAAGACTATCCCCGTTTGGATATACCTTTAGCGGCGTATCCTCATGAGATATAAAAGGCCCAATCCCTGCCATATCTATGCCAACTTCTTTGAGTAGTAAAATATCAGATGCAATAGTTTCGAGAGTCTGTCCCGGAAGTCCAATCATAAACCCCCCACCCGTTTCATATCCGAGTTTCTTTATGTTCTTTTGACAGTTCACCCTATCCTCAAGCAAGTCACCTTTGTGAAGCACCTCATAAAGCGCTGAATCCGAGGTTTCATGCTTTAATAAAAATCTATCTGCCCCTGATTTTCGCATGGCCTCAAGCTGCTCAAAACTCCTCTCCCCTATACTTAGCGTAATTGAGATGTCACTTTTAGCTTTTATTTGACTGACAATTTCACAAAGCATATCCTTTGTATAATATGCATCTTCGCCTGATTGAAGCACTATCGTCTTATAGCCTGCCTCCGAGGCTTCTAATGAAGTTTTTATAATTTCTTCCTTTGAAAGCCTATATCTACTAGCTTTTTCATTGTGGACATTAAGTCCACAATATATGCATTTACAGCTACAATAGTTTGAGAACTCTAAAATAGCTCTTATGTTTACCACTTTACCTTTTTTCTCAAGACAGACTTCATTAGCCGTCTTAAAAAGCATTTCATCATCAGTTCCACTTAAAAGCGCTACTATCTCTTGATGCGTTAAATCCTCCTTCGTTATTAAAGCCTTGCTAAAGCTCATCGCTACCTCCTTTCGTTTTTGATATCGCCACTTTCACATTTATACCGTCCACCTTACCTAATTTGCCTGACAGCGTACTTATTATATTTTGCGGCGCATCTATAACTACCGATATTATACCTATATTCCTTTCTCTATAAGGAATGCCCATTCTTCCTACAATATACTGTGAATACTGATGTAGCAGCTCATTGGTCTCGCTACTGCTGTCTAAATTTTCCACAATTATACTCATTACCGCTATTTTCGTTTCCATTCTTTCTCCTATTTTTATACTAAAAAAGCACATCATTTCTGATGTGCTAAGCTCATGCCTGTTTAAGGGTACGCAAAACTAGACCTATGGCCCTGTATCCTTGGTCATTTACTTTAGCTTAGGCTCTGCCTTGAGCAATCAGAAAATCTCCATTCAAGTTATTCGCCTTTGCGCTCAGGGAATTTTTTTAATATCACTTTACGCTTAGGATTTTATTTCAGTTTACTTTATTGTTAACGTTTTGTCAATATTCAAATATTTTTCTGAGCTAAGTCTAAAAAATTCAATTAGTGGCCCTAGAAAAAATGCTGATAGTACGGTTCCTACACCAAAAGGTTCTTTTAAAAACACTCCTACAATTACGCAGATCGCATCAGTACCCATCCTAATCCATCTGTACCTTATGTTCGTACGTTCTGAGATTATTATAGCTATAATGTCATATGGTGCTAATCCAAGCTGAGCTGCAATATACATCCCTGCCCCTAGTGAAAGAATTATACAGCCTATACAAAGTAGTATTAGTTCTAGTATAAATACATCAGAGGTTTTAAAAAACACATCCCACATACGACTAAATATTTCTATAAATGGTGCGACCATCAAAAGATTTAGAAGCGTGGCTATATAAATTTTACCTCTGTCTATAAATAGCACGATTAGTACAATCGCTACATTTATTATCCAGTACACTACGGTAAAGGTTACTCCGATTTGCTTACTCAGCGAAAGGTTAAAAAGTGTAAATGGGTCTACACCTAAATCTGCTTTTAGAAAAAGGGATACGCCTAAGCTTATCAGTAAAGTTCCTAAAAACAGTGCGATATATCGTTTTATTTTACTTGACATATAGTTACCCTATCTTTATTTCAAAATTATTTTTTTATATAATTGACATTATTTTTGTTTATATCCTTTAGAGTTTGACAGCCTGTCATAAGCATAGCATTTTTAAGCTGAGCTTTGAACTGAGAATACAATAACTCCACGCCTTCTGTTCCTCCACCATAAACTGCAGTTACAAAAGGTCTTGCCACAAGAACCGCATCTGCACCAAGTGCTATAGCTTTAAATACATCTAGTCCCGTTCTTACTCCACCGTCTATAAATATTTTAAGCTTACCTTTTACTTCCTGAGCTATTTCTGGAAGCACTGCTAAAGAAGCCTCTGTATCATCTAATACCCGTCCGCCGTGATTTGAAACCACAATTCCATACGCACCTGCTTCAGCGGCTTTTTTTGCCCCCTCTACTGTCATTATTCCTTTTATAATAAATGGAAGCTTTGTAGAAGCAATTATTTCCTTTAACGTTTCACTGCTCATAGGATTTACAGGTTTTCCCTGCATCGCAAGAATTGCAAGTCCTGCCGCATCTATATCCATCGCTACTGCAAATGCTCCTGCTTTTTCTGCGATTCTTATTTTTTCAATAACTTCGTCCTTACGCCATGGTTTTATCGTTGGGATTCCATGTCCTTCGTGTTTTAAAATAGCATCCGCAGTACCATTAAATACCGTTTCATCGACTCCATCGCCTGTAAAACCTATACTCCCCGCATTTTTACTTCCTTTTATTATAGCTTCTGAGTAAGTAAGGTCATCATAAAGGTCGCTATAATGCATTTTTACTGCCCCCACAGGTGCTGCAAATACAGGAAGTTCAAATTCTTTACCAAAAAGTTCAAGCTTGGTATCTGGATTATGTACTTCATGCAAAGTATCCATCTTAAGTGCCACTTGCTTAAAAGCTTCATAATTTCTTATAAATCCTATCCCGCTATCTTTTCCTCCAGGACCTGGAATTACACCTTTACAAGCTATTCCATTGCATTGTGGACATACTTTACAATGAGGCCCTATATTTTTCTTTGCATTTTGAATTACGTCTTGATATGTCATTTTAAATCCCCACTTTCTTTTATGCTAATTTTAATATTATTATATCATTTTATACTTAGCTTTAGGCTAATTTTTAGAGCTAATCTTGGGTATTATTATATAAAGCTAGTTTTTTGCTCTTTTTATTAAAATCCCAAAAATCCCTAAGCCTATATTTATATTTTTTATATCATTTATAATGATATTTAGTATGACAAGTTGTGGCCCCGCTAAAGAAGTTAAGTCTGCGGTGGATAGTATCTCATTGAATACTCTCACCACCTACGCTAACGCTTAGCGGTGGAAGATTCTAAAGAAGTTTGTTAATTACTTTTTAACCTACCGAAGTAGGAAACCTTATTCTTTATGGTCAATCCAAAGTGACCGTATACTATTGACTGAAAGCCTTTAGCTTACTTTTAATCTTATGGGACTAATATATTCTTTACTTTGTAAATCAATCTTAGTAGTTTTACTTTTTTGCATGATGTTTAAAGCACCGTTGCAATCAGCATTAAACTTAATTCCTGTGCTTGATTGATATAATCCACGTTCAATACGTTTTCCACTAAAAGCATACGTATTATTATCAAATGCTTTATATATCGGTATAATATCATTGGCTAAAAAGTCAGCTTTAGAAGTATAAGACTCTTCCTGTTCTACAAACGTAATATTATGACGTTTACAAAGGTAGTTTAACTTATCTCTTAACTGTCCAATTGGAAGATTTACAAAGTTTTGATTGTTTATTTTGCCCATATT
This sequence comes from Proteocatella sp., assembly GCA_041738345.1. GTDB lineage: Bacteria > Bacillota > Clostridia > Peptostreptococcales > Filifactoraceae > Proteocatella. The sequence goes on along the minus strand of JBGSPX010000019.1, from coordinate 36,768 downwards.
GGCATTTTGCTGAATGGTAGGGTTATAACCCACAACAAGAGTCCCTATGTTATTAGAGGTGCAATAATTAATAATTATACTAGCAGACTTGTTAAGATAATCATTTACTGTTCGATTACGCTTATCCCAAAGTTTCTTTTGTTGATTGGTTGTGCCTTTAATTTTTTGTTTATCTTTAATACTTTGCAATTTGGCATTGATTTTATTGGCATAAGTATTAATACTTTTAAGACGTTTTCCATCAACAATAAATGCTTTTCCAGTATTTGTAACACAAGTAGCAAGATTATCTATTCCTAAATCTATTGCAAGTGCATTGTTTGAGTTGAGTTTTTCTTGTGAGGTTTCAATTTCATAAATATATTGAATCTCAAAGAACCTTGCATTGTATTTAGGGATTATTCTTACTTCTTTAATTTTTTTATTTGAAAGGTTTGATGGTAATTTTATACTTACTTTCCCATATATACGTCTAAATGACGTACTCATAGGTACAGTAAAAAAACCGTCTTTAAGGCTAAATTCAGCAAAAATAAGGTTAAAGAAACCATCTTTTTTAAGATAGTGTGGTAAATTAATTTGCTCATATTGATAATTACCTTTTTTAGCTAATTCAATTAGTGCAAAAAAAGACTTGAAATTTCTATCAACAACTTTCATAATCTGTTGAGCGGCGTTACTATTCATAAGAGCATAGTTTTCATTATTTTTGCAAAGTTTATAGTTGCTTTCGTAAGACAAATATTTCTTTTCAGAAAAATAATATTGTCTAACATTATAAAGTGCAACATTGTACATGTTCTTTGACAAAAAAGAAAGCTCTCTTAATGCTTTATATTCGTCAGCCGATAAATGTTTTAGCTGTTGTTTTTGAATACCAAATAAGATATTTTTAGTTTTACCTTTTGCCATGCTGGAATCCTCCTTTCAAAATATGATATAACAATTATATATCGGGGTTAATAAAAAAACAAGATTTCTTGTAAAGTTATTTAATTTTAAAATAAATAAGTAATAAGGCGATTCACCACTCCCTATAGAGTATGAGTGTAATCTCGCTTTTTTAAGATAGAAACTACACTTCCTCAAGTTTCTCTTGAAAAAGAAATTTCAAAAGAAGAAGGGGAGTTACTTTTGAGTGATTTAGAAGTAGCCTTTGATAAGCTCGTTTTAGAGATCGAAGAAAAATATAACTATAAAAATTATATAAACGCACATCCTTCCCCATCTAAACTTTCTGCGGGCGAAATGAAAAGTATCTACTCATATTATAACAAAATTAAAAAATCCGCTTTAAAAAAAGCAGAGTCTGAATTTGAAACCAATGCCAAAAATATAATCGCTAAAATTTTAGAATTAGATGATAAGGAAAAAGATGCTATTTGGGATAATCTCTATGAAAAAAACATTGCTCCTCTAAATGACTATATCGCAAATTTAGGAAAATGATTATTTATAATACAGTTCTTATTTTAATGTTTTTCACAATGTAAAGACGCTTTTAAGTTTAATTTCAACATAAATCCAATCAATTTCAACATTTAGGTTGTTTTTTTTAAAATTTAAGCTAAAATATGAAGCAACAGCAAATATATTATTGTGTTAAAATTTTAAGAAAAGAGGTGAGTAATTATTATATTAAAAATAAAAATAAACATAAAATAACATTTTGCTGTAATAAAAAATAAAAAGGGAATTTTATTATGATTAAAAAATTAACACTATTTGTTTCAGCTCTAATTGTATTTTGTTGCATTACGTGTTTTACTACAACCGAAGTTTCTGCTGAATCAAGACACGAAGCTGAACCAAATAATACTAAAGAGTTAGCTGAAGTCATTCAAGCTAACAAAGAACTTCCACAAGATATTATTTCTAGAGATTTCAGTAGACAGTTTATTACGAATGGCGAAACATCTTCTACTGATGAAGATTGGTTTAAAGTTTTTCTATCTGAAGGTAGACAAACTATGACTTGCAATCTAGATGCCTTCGACTTTACAATTTATGATGCCCATCATAATCTAGTAAAGCAAGATTCCTATAGACGTACTGATTTAAATCCAAAAGCTTTTTGGATTAATATTCCAACTACTGGAAACTATTATGTGCAAATTAAAGGTATTTTACCTAATAGTACAAAATATCTTTTTTGTATAGGAAACCCGACTTATCTACCAGATAAAATCACTGTGTCTTCTAACCCAATCAGTGTATCGCTATCGAGGAATTCTAAACAAAAAACGGTTCTATTTGATACATCTTCAAATTTAGCTATCCCCGATAAAGCCATTGTGTATGATATTGCTATAGGTGGTTTGACTTCAAGTTCCGCATCTGATATCACTGTATCCTCTAAACAAGGCTCCCCTATATATTTAACACGCTATTCATGGTCAAAAAGTGGTCTCGAATCTAGAAATATGCAAGCAAAAAACAAATGGACTGCTGATTTTACCTATAGAAAAGATGCTACATTCCAGCCCACAATGACGCTTAGATATGTATATCCTGTAGCACCTTAGATTAAAGGAGGTATCTTTAAATGGAATTAAGAAATAACAAATCGGTTTGCGCAAAAGCAAATAATTTATCCGATAATCTTTATAGAAAACATTGTTTGGATTTACTCGATGCTCTGCATAACAAAAATATTAATAAATCTAACTCTAATATTAATAATACTTCCAAAATTAGAAATAAAGATATTTTTGTTCGCTCATCTTTTTCTGATAAAACTGATAGTATAGACTCTGATAATTCCTATGAACTCCCAAAACCTAATATAACTACCGCTCAAATTTCAGATGAGATGTACGATGCTGTTAATTTTGGTTCCAAAGATTTAAAATTGCTATGTATCGACAAAAGTGCAGATTTTATATATGAATATAAGGGTAAAATTTTTTCTACTCAGCAAATGAAACCTATTCCACTAAGCAGATGTAAAGAAATAAAGGCAGTTAACAATGTTCTAAAATTCGAAGAAAATACTTATTACAAATATATGCACGAAGATGGACAATTTGATGTGCTTTGCTCTTTAACTGGGGGTATTATTCGTACCCCTTATTCCGAGTATGAAGTCACAAGGCCAAATTATAATCGAGCTGAAACTTCTGCACGCCTTTGGGATTGTATGGGTAGTCACAAAGAAAATATTAATGATGAAAGAAAAAGACTTGATTCAGTAGGAATAAAGCATGGTTTTTTTACAATAGAAAAATGTGATCGAAAGTTCGAATTCTTCTACTCAAAAGGCAAATATGTTTGCCAAGTTCCTAAATACCAGTATGATTCATTATTCGAAAGCTTAGTTGATGGTCGTATATTAAAAGGTAATTTTAACCCTGGGGACATTTTAAAAATAGATGGAAAAGAATATACTCTAAATGAAAATTGTGGTGTTGATATACCTTATGGTGCAGATATTCATAATATAGAGTACCCTAAAGTTAAGTGGGCATAAAATTTTATATCACGTTCGACTTCCCTTGTGATATGATTTAAATATATACAAGAAAGGAATGCTTACTATGGATTTAAGAAAAAAGAAAATAATAATTTTATCGCACTGTTTGCTCAATACCAACTCTAAGGTTACTGGCTTCAGCCCTCAAATTGCAGGTGAACAAAATCTTGTATCACTTATACTTTCAAAGGGCTACGGAATAATGCAGCTCCCTTGTCCTGAAAACAGAGTATATGGAAGCAAACGTTGGGGGCAATCACGAGAACAGTTTGATACTCCACATTTTAGAAAAGAATGTCAAAAGATGCTTCTCCCTTATATTGATGAAATTCTAGACTATCAAAAAAACGGCTATGAAATAGCTGGAATAATATCTGTATATGGCAGTCCAAGCTGTGGCTACAAAGCTTCGTTTAGTAGTAATGCTTATGGCGGAGAACTTGATATGTCTACTGTTCAATTTCAAATAACTTCAGGAAAGCTTTCTGATTCTTCAGGGATTTTTATGGCGGAATTTGAAACCCTTTTAAAAGCGTCAAATCTTACAATCCCATTTTTTAACTTCATGGAAGAAACTCCTGATAAATCCTTTGAAATTCTAAACGAGGTATTAATCTAGAATTTTAAGCAAAAAATATATAAAGTACACAAAAATAAGGAAGATTCCACTGGAAATCTTCCTTATTTTTAACTTGAAATATCTTTACACAAAATTTGAGAATATTATGCTGATTTTTTTAATATAGTTGATCTTTTTTTCAGATATTTATCTATAACAAAAGAAGCTATTAGGCAGCTCACAATTTTGTCTACTAAATTTGAGGCAATTCTTGTAATAAACGATGCGGCAAATATTTCTTTACCACTTGCAAGTAGTGCTGCTACCATAAGGTCTGCTCCTCCACCTGCTAACCCACCAAACATGAACACACTTATAGGTGTTCCAATAAGTGGTGCCACAATTGATATCACAATACCTACCATTAATGCTGTCTTATAATCGAATTTTTGCAGTTTTTTAGCTGTAAGCCCTACAATAAGTCCTATTACTATACTTACAAGTGCAAATGGCAAACTTGAAAAGCTTCCTCCGATTACAGATGTTAAAAAATTTGTAAGGAATCCTACCATCATTCCATATGCTGGTCCAAAAATAGCAGCTATCGTTATTGTCCCTAGTGTATCTAAAAATAGAAGTGGTATTTTAAGCCCTGAAACCACCATCCCTAAAACTACATTTATAACTACTGCTAATGCGCTTATTGTAAGCATTTGAGTTTTTGTTGTCTTCATAATAATCTCCTTATATTATCCTATTATTCCAATTGCTATATTACCATCTATTAAACGTATCGTCTAATCGAATTATGTAATCGTTACAATAAACATACTCTATAAAAGCATTACTCCTCTAAATGACTATATCGCAAATTTAGGAAAATGATTATTTATAATACAGTTCTTATTTTAAGTTTTTCACAATGTAAAGACATTTTTAAGTTTAATTTCAACATAAATCCAATCAATTTCAACATTTAGGTTGTTTTTTTTAAAATTTAAGCTAAAATATGAAGCAACAGCAAATATATTATTGTATTAAAATTTCAAGAAAAGAGGATTAGATAAATGGAATTAAGAAGCAACAACTCTATTTATACAAAATCAAATAATTCATCTGATAAGCTTTATCGAAAACATTGTTTGGATTTACTAGATACTTTGCATAACAAAAATACGCCTAATTCTAGTGTTAATAATTCCAAAAATAGGCATAAAGATACTTTTGTTCGCTCATCTTTTTCTGATAAAACTGATAGTGTCGAAAATGATAATTCCTATGAACTCCCAAAACCTAATATAACCACAGATCAAATTTCAGATGAAATGTACGATGCTGTTAATTTTGGATCTAAAGACTTGAAGTTATTAGCACTCGATAAAGAAAGTGTTTATGCTTATGAAATATATGAGTTTAAGGGTAAAATTTTTTCTACACGTCAAATGAAACCAATTCTATTAAATAGATGTAAAGAAATAAAAGCCGTTAACAATGTTCTAAAATTCGAAGAAAATACTTATTACAAGTACACTAAAGAAAATGGTGAAATTGAAGTTATATGTGCTTTAAAAGGTGGTGGTATTAGAGCCCCATTTAGCAATGCCGCTTCCGTTAGACCTTACTCTTCTTATGAAAAAGCTGAAGCTTTTGCAAGTCTTTGGGCGGGTATGGGTAGTCACAAAGAAAATATTAATGATGAAAGAAAAAGACTTGATTCAGTAGGAATAAAACATGGATTTTTTACAGTAGAGAAATCTGGCAAAAAATTTGAACGTTTTTACTCAAAAGGCAAATATGTTTGCCAAGTTCCTAAAAGTCAATATGATGCAAAATTTCAAGGTCTTACTCAGGGATTTATGTTGCGAGGCGACCATAACCCTGGTGACATTTTAAAAATCGATGGAAAAGAATATCCTATAAACGAGAATTATGGTGTGGATATCCCTTATGGTGCAGATATTTATAATATTGAGTATCCTAAAGTTAAGTGGGCTTAAAAATAAGGAAGATTTCCAATGGAAGTCTTCCTTATTATGTGATTCGATTTATATGTTCATAATAGAAAAAAGTCAGCTTTAAAAGCTGACTTAGCATTCTATCTTTTCAATTGTGTATTTATAGTATTTATCCTTTATTTCTCGTAAACTTCGCTTTCTTATAAGCACGCTCTCCTCTGTAACTGTTTTAAATTCAGTATCTACACAGTTTACATAATCCATATTTATTATATAACTTTGATGGCACCTCAAAAACCGTTTGTTGTTGAGCTTTTTTTCTATATTGCAGAGTTTATCATAAATCTTTATATCTTCTCCATTTTTCTTATGGATTATTATTGCTGTATTTTTGCTTTCTATATACACAATATCTGAATAACAAATATTAAGGATTTTACCCTTAAATGTAACTGTAAGTTTTTTTTGCAATTCTTGGGATTCTTTTAAGAACTTATCCATGAGCATAACTATTTTAGGTTCATGAACCGGTTTTATAAGGTAACTATACGCAAATACATCATAGCTTTCAAGTGCAAATTCACTAGAAGTGCTCATAAATATTATTTTTACATCATTTGAGTATTTTCGTATAGCTTTTGCTATATCTATTCCATGCTCATCATCTATAAATATATCCAAAAATATGAGATCATACTGCATATATTCATCCATATAATCTGCCACTAATTTTGAGCCTTTATCAAACTCAAATATCTGATAGTTATACGGATTTTGTTCAAAATATGTCTGTATACAGTTTATTATTCTTCCCCTGTCATTTTCCATATCATCGCAAATTGCAATTTTTACCATAAATTACATCCTTTATTTTAAAATCTAATATTAACTGTTAACTACTGTGCTAATTTTCCACTTTCCTGAAGCATAATAAATTATGCAAAGTACAAGTGCTCCTATACTTGCAAATGGAGCTGCTAGTCCTATCCCTGAAAGCCCATAATTCATATAAAGTCCGAGTATATATGCAAATGGAACTCTTAAAAGCAGAGAAGAAATAATTCCATTTATTGAAGAAAACATAGAGTGTCCTGCGCCGGTTATCATTCCATTCATACAGAATATAAATGGCACTATTAGATAATCTAGCGAAAGTGTTCTTAGATACTCTACCCCTGCGGCTACCATTCTAGGGTCATTGTCAAAAATAGCGATTATCTGTGCTGGATAAAGCTGTGTCAGTGCAAATATAGGCACCGTTATCATCGCTGCTAATGCTATTCCTACATACATAGTATGTTTTGCTCTTTCTACTTTACCGGCTCCTATATTTTGAGCCGCCATAGCTGAAACCGATGAGCCCACTGCGATAGCTGGAAGTATCGCAAAGGAATTATATTTTGAAATCACGCCAAGTGCTGCTGAAGCATGTACTCCAAACCCGTTTACAAGCCCTGTCATAACCAAAAATGATACGTTCACTGCCACATTTTGAATAGAAGTTGGAATTCCTACTTTCATAAGCATACTGAACTTATCTTTATGAAATTTAAATGATTTTAATTTGAAATCGAACATAAAATCTGTATTTTGCAAATATCTAATACATAGAATCATACTAGCTGCTTGAGATATTATAGTTGCAAACGCTGCACCCTTTGCCCCCATTTTTAGATACCCAACAAACACTATATCTAAAACCACATTTATAGCACATGCTATAATTACAAAATAAAGTGGACGCTTACTATCTCCCATACCTCTCATTATTGCACTAAGTGCATTGTATCCAAATATAAATATGGTTCCTGCTACTGTTATTTGAAGATATTCCTTAGCTTGAACATACGCTTCTTGAGGAGTTTGTATCATTCTTAGTATAGGGTCTGTCAAAATAATCATTGAAATAGTTATAATAACTGCCGCTGCCATAAGCGACACTATCATCGTACTTATGGACTCTGATACCGCTTTTCGGTTTTTTGCTCCCATAAACTGACCTATAACTACTGTTCCACCTACGCTTAGTCCGATTACGATATTTGTTATAAGGAAGGTTACCTGACCCCCGATATTTACTGCGGATATTCCAACGGGTCCTCCAAATTTTCCTACTATAAACATGTCTGCTATATTATAAAATGACTGCACTATATTTGATATCATAAAGGGCAGTGCAAAAAGCCATAGCTGTTTTACTACATTTCCACTGGTTAAATCTTTTCCTAATTTGCTCATTCTTCTTCCTTTCTAAAATACATATACACATAATTATACCATAATGTTAGACTTTTTTACAAAATTTGTACAATTTCGCACAACTTTGTTTATTTTTTGGCAATTTATGTGCCTAGCTTATTGAAATTTCTCCTAAAATATGAAATAATAGCTATATCTGTAAAAACTGTAATATCAAATAATACATAGAAAAGTAGGGGATTAAAATTAATAGAAAAAGTTTACGAATAAATAAAATTATTGATATACTAAAGAGCAAACAAGGTGTAAGTGTAAAAGAGCTTGCAGCTATGCTTTGTGTGTCTGAAATGACTATTCGAAGAGACTTGACAGTGTTAGAAGCGCACAACTTAATTCAAAATGTATGTGGCGCTGCAATGTACAAGCCTCAAGACGAGTTTGACCTTTATGATTATAATAATCAAAAGATTTTGATGAAAGCTGAAAAAATTCGTATCGGTGAAGCGGCTGCAAAACTAATAACCGATGGAGACATTATAATTATAGATAATGGAACTACCACAGCTATGATGGCAAAAGCTATTTCAGATGATATAAAAATAACAGCATTGTTTTACAATTTAAAAATAATGCTCAAATTAAAAGACAAACCTAATGTCGATATGATATTTGCAGGTGGCTATTTTAGAGCTAACTCTCAAATGTTTGTAAGCGAAGAAGGCGTTTCTCTTATCAAAAAAACTCGTGGTACAAAAGTATTTGTATCCGCTGGTGGGGTACATCAAACCCTCGGTTTAACTTGCATAAATGGCTATGAACTTGCCACTAAACATGCTATAATGGAATCCTGTCTTCAAAAAATATTACTCGCCGATTCCTCTAAATTTGACAAAATTCAGTCTGTATATTTTGCGGATTTAAAGGATTTTGATACGGTTATCACAGATACTGGATTATCCGAGCAGTGGCGTGAACATATAATCTCCCTTGGCATAGAGCTTATATGTGTATAATTTGAAGCAAAATCTTTAAACTTGAAAGGAAATGAATATGAATAAACGTGTGATGCTTATTGTTTTAGACAGCGTAGGTATAGGTGAACTTCCAGATGCTAAGGAATATGGCGATGTAGGAAGTAATACCCTTCGTGCAAATTATAATACAGGAAAACTTATGGTTCCAAATTTAGAAAAAATGGGACTATTTAATATTGAAGGCATTGACTATGCTCCAAAGTGCAGTAATCCAACTGCGTCTTTTGCAAGAATGACAGAAGCTTCAAAAGGAAAGGATACCACTATTGGTCACTGGGAAATCTCAGGCCTTGTAAGTAAAAATCCACTTCCAACTTATCCAAACGGCTTCCCTAAGGAACTTTTAGATAAGTTTAGCGAAAAAACTGGTCGCAAAGTGCTTTGCAATCTTCCGTATTCAGGTACAAAGGTTCTTGAAGACTATGCTAAAGAGCATATGGAAACAGGTGCACTTATCGTTTACACTTCTGCGGATAGTGTATTCCAAGTAGCGGCACATGAAGAGATTGTCCCACTTGAAGACCTTTACACATATTGCAAGCTTGCAAGAGAACTACTTGTAGGAGAGCATGCCCTTGGAAGAGTAATCGCTAGACCTTTTGTAGGAAATGCTGAGGAAGGCTTTACAAGAACTTCTAACAGAAAAGATTTTTCTTTAGAACCTCAGGGCAAAACTATCTGCGATATAATTGAAGCAAATAATATCCCAACAGTAGGTGTGGGTAAAATATATGATATATTTGCAGGCAAAGGAATTGCAAAAAGTGTAAAATCTAAGAGCAATTTTGACGGAATGCAAAAAACAATTGATATGGTCAAAGACGGTCAAGATGGCTTTATATTTGTAAATCTAGTAGATTTTGATATGAAGTTTGGTCATAGAAATGATGTAGAGGGTTATGCCGCTGCACTTAATGAGTTTGATACTCAGCTTGGCGAGCTTATGGCGCTTTTAAATGAAGATGATATTCTTATGATAACTGCTGACCACGGCTGTGACCCTACAACTGAAGGTTCTGACCATTCAAGAGAATATGTACCTATGTTAATATTTGGAAATTCCATAAAGTCTGGCGTAGATTTAGGAACTAGAGCTTCTTTTAGTGATATCGCCGCTACGCTTTCTGATATATTCAATGTCGAAAAACCAAAGTTTGGCGAAAGCTTCCTTTTTGAGGTTTCAAAATAATAACTATAAAAAAGAATTATCGGCTTTCTGCAAGGAGAACTGATAATTCTTTTTCTTTAAAGTGTTATTTTACATAGCTATTACTTACTAAAGTGTCTTTTAGGATTTCTGTTGGAATTTCAAATTCTACAACGCCCATATACCCTGGAGCTACTTCATATTTATCAAATGAAATTACAAGCTTTCCTTGTTCGTTTATATAAAACTGCTGGTCTTTAGTTATTTTTTCAAAGCCTTCATCTCCCATTTCTTCGTTAATGCCCTTTGCCCAGTATACAATACTCTCATCTTTTTCCATTTGAGCTTTCATTTGAGATATTATATTTTCACTTATAGCATCTATATATGAATCATCCTTAAAAAGACTTGGTAGAGTAATTACAATTTGACTTTTCTTATCTATCGTATCGTAGTGCATTATTGTAGATGAAGACCCCACTGTATTTACAACCCATCTTCCGATTGAAAGAATCTCATCGTTATTAGTTTTTATTTCATATCCTGAATCTACGCCAAGATGCCCTCCATCTGCAAATTTTTCCATTTCGGCTACATCTTTTTCAAACTGTTCAAATAGCTTTTTATTTTCTTCCAAATATTTACCGTTTAAAGATTTTTGAAGTTGCTCATCGTTAAGCCCTTCTATTATTGGTGTATCTAAATTTGCATTGTAAGTTTCTTTATCATAGTTATATTGGTTAAACGTAATTACTCTTACTAGGCTTCCAAGTCCCGGCACCTTCATCATTGAATCTGCAAAGCTTGGGCTTAGATTTACGCCTCCTGTGAAGATTACTGCGGCTGCAGCTACTCCTGCGATTGTACTTTTAGTTGACTTTTTCATTTTATTCTCCTTTTTATGTCTCTTGTTTTTAGTTAGAATTTGTACTGCATTACTCTTTTCAATTGCATTTTTAACTATTGCTTCCAAGTCTTCTGGAATTTCAATAGCTTCATATTCTGCTTTCATATTTTCTATTATTTCATAATCTATATCAACGTATTCATCTCCCATAGGAGGTCTTACATCATTTATTATTTTATCTTTCATGACTTCTCCTTTGCTTTAAGTTAAGATTACCTGAAGTTTTTTAAGGGCTCTATATAGCGTGCTTTTTACGGTACTGATATTTTGCTGAGTTATTTCAGACACTTCCTTTAATTCCATATCTTCAAAATATCGTAGCGTTATAATTTCTCTTTCCTTTGTAGAAAGCTTTTCTAGCGCTTCATGCACCTGTTCACTTGCATCTGTGGCTACTTTTAGCTCCTCATAAGGATTATGCTTTTCCAGTTCTTCTGTCAACTGATAATCCTGCATGGTGACCACTTTCTTTCCTTTTTTCAGATAATCTTTTGCGGTGTTGATGATTATTCTATAAAACCAAGTTTCTATATAACTATCATCAAGTTCCCCTTTATGGCTTAAAGCTTTATATATGCTATCTTGCACTATATCAAGTGCATCTTCCTTATTCTTCGTGTAACTATATGCTAGCCTATAGTGTTTCTCACGGTGGTTTAGAATATATTCTTCTAACTTTTCTTTTGTATATACGTTCATTTAAATTCCTGCCTTTTTTGTTAAACTAGGATCCTTTATTGTTTGTTTTATGCCTTTCACTTATTAGACGATTTATACCCTTAAAAAGTTTCACTTTCTTAAAATTTTTTTCAAAAAAATAAGACTATACATTTTAGCCTTATCTGTATTATATCAAATTCATCTTCTAATGTTTTTCGTAATTTTTTTCAATGTAGTACATAAATATAAAAATTAAACATATAAGTATGCTTGAGATACCTAAGAATATTAGTATTTTAATATCTTTTTTAAAAAAAATCATAACTGCAAATATAATATTACTTATAGAAAGAAGATAAGTTAATATCGCACAAATCAAAAATATTTTTTTCAATCCAATCTTTTCAATTATCCAGTTTGTCATTTTCATCTCAATCTTCTTTCTTTATATTTAATTTTCTATATATTAACCAATTTAAATAAAGTAATAGTGTTGCCACGTACAGCATCCATCCAAAACCAACATGAGGGCTATATTTATAGTAAGATATATATGCTAGAGCAATCGCAGTTCCACAGATTACAAATTTTAATAACTTATTTATACGAAAATGCAAAGCACTAAACATAAGGTAACTTGAAAGAATAATATAGTATAAATTTATATATATAGGATTATATTTAATTATATTATTATATAATTTAAATTTTAAAAGAGTGTTATTTTCGATGTCTATATTATTTATAAGTTTAGGATATAAAAACAGGTATATTGATAGATTTATTAAAAATATTAATATTATTGAGAATTTCATATTTTTTATTTTCATAATATTATATTCCCTTTTTGTCTATAAAAATTATATAAAATATAAAAATTCCTAGTATAATTTCCATTATTCCATGAAGACGAACATATATTTTTTTATATTTAAATTTGCTTTCAAAATAAAATTTTTTAATATATATTTCTGGTTTAAATAGTGTAATTAAGCCTAGTATCATTACAATCAAACAGCTAATGACATTGTAACTTATTATTAAATCACTATAAAGTTCTTTATTATAAGCAAGTGTGTATAGTGTTCCACAAAGAAATATCAATGAAATAAAATTCAATAATATATACATTTTATCTACATCCTTTCAATATAAATATGATTTATCATACTGTTTTTTCCAAACTAGTTTAACTTTGCATATATATTTTTTACTATATACAGCCTATTTAACTTTATCGATAACTATATTTCCATTATTATCTAACAACGGTGTTATACCATTAAGTCCTATTCCGCTCGTCATAATATAATTAACTCCTGTTTTAGTATCTACTACTATTCTTATCATACCTTCAAATAAACGATCTTTTTCTTTTATTTTAAATCTTTTCATTTTTGAAACCTTCTTTCTAATTCCTATGATCTTAAAAAATAATTTGCTATGATTTGATATCTATCTAAACTCATTTTTTTCATCTATATATTTTATACTAAGAAAATTTAATGAAAATACTACTGTCAGTATAGTAGTTGCATGTTTTATTATAAAATCAACCCTAGGGAAAAATAAATATATAATTAATATTACCGCATAAGAAATAACCAGTATATTGTTTATAAAATTTTTCCCAATATATTTTTTAAAAGCATTGTTTATAATGGCATCTAATTTTAAATAAAAAACAATTATGGAAATCACTATATTTATAGTTACTATAAAGTATATATAAGACAAGTTTATTAGGTTTAAATAATTATTAAGCTTCACTGATGATATGATTAATAAAAAAAACACCGATACTAGTTGTGATTTGCTTAATATATTGAAAAACTTATTTTTTTCTATACTACTCATATTGCAAAAACGAGGAATAAAAATAAAGTACAAAAATATAAGTATGGATAAATATTTACTTGGGTTATCTAAAATATAGTTCATATAAAAGTCATCTCCTTATTATTTTTTAATAAAATGAATTTTAAAAGTTATATAATTACTAACTATAGTAATAAGATTTTAAACTTTAATTTAGTAAAATACAACCTAGAGGTTGCCATTAATCCCATCGACATATTTTTCATTAATAAAACTATACAAAAATATAAATATGTGTAACAATTAAAATAATATTTTTGATCTTTTGATTATAATAATTACATTTTTGTATATATCACCTAAAAATTGGAGGTAAAGTTTTGAACTCAAAAAAATTTGTTCTATATTTTAAAAAATGCATTTTGTACATATCGATTATTATTTCGTTACTGCTTGTTATATATCCTGGCTATGAAGATCTTTTACAAAATATTTATATCGATGTAGGAACTAGGATTGCATTATTAATAGTTACGTTGGCTTTACTTAAAAAAATTAACCGATTAAAGGTAATCCGAAAATTAAAAAATTTCATTAATGAAAAATAAATATATTCTCATACAATTGCTCATAACCAAGCATTCGCAAAACTCACATTTTTGGAAATATTGGTTCTTCTGAAAATTCATTAAAAGATTTGTTAGCTATGTTGGTTGCATCAATTACTGTGATAGTTTCTATGTACTATGTACTATATATTAAATTTTAATGCTAATACAGATACAGACTTTTTACACAGTCTCATATTTGCAAAAAACAGTAGTAGATTCTAATCTTGTTTTTTACAAATATATCTATCAATAATAAAAAAAATCATTATTATTTGATATATACCAGAACTCCAACCAATGTATCTTGATAAAATTGATAAACTTATTATTGTGAAAAATGATATAAGTATTGTGTGAACTATTTTTTTTCTATAATAAAATTTGTCTCTCTTGTAATACGAATAAATAAATTCCACAAAAATTGTAAATATAAATAGCACCTTCCATGCTGTATCAAAAGGTAGCATAAAATAGCCTCCTATAACTACCCCTATGTGATCTGATCGTTATCATAGGGATGATAATGTCATAATCTAGTTCAATATTATTCCAATAAATACTATCCCTATTGCTAAAATAATAACTCCCTTTATTTTTTGATATAATATATTATTTGATGTTAACATTTTTTTAGTAGTTAGTTCGATAATAATTTTTGGATTTATAATAGAATTAATCCCTAAAATAATAAATGTTGGAAAATTAATAATACATATTACTTTTATCGGAGTATATAGTTCTGATTTTGATGCAATTGATATAGAAGCCGCAAATACCGTTAAAATTAATTGAGTAGATAAGATGAGTTTTAAATTTTGTAATATTTTTCTAATAATAAGCCCCCCTTTTTATAACTATTTAAATTTTTCAATAACTATATTTCCATTATTATCTAATAACGGCGTAATACCATTCAGTCCTATTCCGCTCGTCATAATATAATTAACTCCTGTTTTAGTATCTACTACTATTCTTATGATACCACCTGCAAGATGTTCTTTTTCTTTTATTTTAAATCTTTTCATTTTTTACCTTTTCCAATCTAAATAATTATGAAAAAACTTTTATCCTTTTTTATTTCTATAAAACAATATTATTCGTTAACTTTCTACCTATAAATAACACTACAGCATAGCTTATAATTAATCCTAAAACAAAATTAATGTATAAAGAAGTAAACGGACTATAAGAGAGGCTTGAATTTAATAAAAAGCTACTATTAGCTTTATAATTTATAATTAAGCTTGATAGAGGTATAATAATCAACATTCTTAAAAATTTTTTTCCGTAAAAAAATACTATTGTGTTTAAGACAATAAAACTGCTTATTAGAAAAAAATAAAACGAAATATATTGAAAAATATAGTTTGTTTTATTGAATAAATTATACATTTCAACCATCAGATTAATTAAACTGACGGTTCTTATTGATATTATAATATGTATTATTGATAGAATAATGCATACAGATATTTTATTATCTTTGATTTCATCCATATCCTATAACGTCTCCTTAAGCATAAAATATTCTTTAATACTTTTTACATAAATAACGATCTAAAATAAAAATCGGTATAGCCCCTGTAGCTAAATTTACATACGAACTATTATATATCACTATTATAATTGCAAAAAAAGATATTACAATTGTATGGATTAGCTTTTTTCTAAAATAAAATTTTTCTCTATCATAATATGAATATACAAACTCCACCCCAATTGCTACTATAAGTAATCCAAGCCACCACTTTGTCATGAAAAGTTCCTAATCTAATATAAAAAATTAAACTATAATTTGACAACGTTAAAGCAAAAGAGTATAATTATATTGTACCCTTTATTGTACAATATAATGCATTTTTGAAAGGATGAAAAATTATATGTTAGCTGTAAATTATTCAACAATACGAAAAAACCTTAAATACTATTGCGATAAAGTAACAGATGAATACGAAACAGTTATAGTAACTCGAAAAGATGAAAAAAATGTCGTAATTATAAGTCTTGAAGAATATAACGCAATGCAGAAATTAATTAAAAATACAGCCTACCTTTCTATGATAGACAAATCTATCTCAGAATTGACATCAGGAAATTTAGTTCCAATAACTCCTGAAGAATTAAAAAACTGTAAATTAAGGTCCAAATAAAATTGTCCATAAATAAAAATATGCACTTGGCAAAAATAATAAAGCTACATTAAGGATTAACGCCGATACTACAATTTTATTCCTATATCCTAGCAGCGCTATCAACGCAAGCACAATCCCTATTGGACTTGTAAACATTGTTCCAAGTAGCGCCATCCCTTTCAATTTAGGGATTGGACTTATATTAAAAAACCAATTTATAATAAAAATCAATACTGTGATCGGAATACAAAAAGATATAATTCCTATAACTTTAAAAAAAAACTTGCTAAATATCAGCAAGCTAATTTGAATTGACTTTATTTTTCACAAAAAGACTAGCAAAATAATAAATCGGAAGTATCCACACAAAAAATGCATAGGGCATAAATTCAAATGGCGTTACTCCCAATGTTGTAGCTGGCACTAGCGCCGCAATGCTCCACGGTATCATACCTGCAAGTATAACTGCTGAATTTTCCATATCTATTGCCAAAGCTTCACTTGGAAGACTTACATACTTTTCATATATATCTTTCATCACATCATTTGTCATAATTATCGATATCGACTGATTGCATCCGACCATACTTGCTATAGTAGAAATTAGCACCGTCATAAGAAATAAACTATGTCTTTTATAATTGAATTTAGATATTTTTTGCTTTACCCCATCCATAATCTGAAGTCTTGTAAGCAGTCCTGTAAGTGAGGTGGATACAAAGATTACAAGTGCAGGTTTTAGCATACTTATAATTCCGCCACCTCTCATAACCTTACTCAAGGAGGCTTCATCCCCAAGCGAAAATCCCATTACTATATATCTTAGAGTTTCGAAAATATTATGTTTTTGAATGAATATCGTAAGCAGCGCCGATACTGCGATACTGCAAATCATCGCTTTTTTTATCCCAAGACCTATTATTGCCATTACAAGCACTACTAATGCTGGAATTAATAATATTAATGAAGCATTAAACTGAATAGCTATTTCACTTTGCAGCGCTGAATCTATACTATTTAAAATACTATATCTTGAAAGATAGTAAAAATATATCAGCGTAAGTAAGGTTGGGACTATTGCGGTTTTAAGCATATTCTGCATACTTTTTCTTACTTCAGTCTTGGTAACTGTAGATACTAAAATTGCGCTTCCCGACATAAACGACATCCTATCGCCAAAGTATGCCCCACATATTATTGAACCTGCGGTCATCGAAATAGATGCACTTCCGGCTCTTGCAATTATCATAAGCGGCACTCCCATAACACTACAAGTTCCAAAACTGGTCCCTATAAGGAATGAAGTAGCTGCACATATGATAAAGCACAGCATCAAAAATATATTGGGATTTAGATAGCTTAACGCATAATATACCATCGTCGGAATAGTGCCCGAAGCAAACCATATTCCTATAATTGCCCCGATTAGCATAAATATTTGAATTACTATCAGCGAATTTTTGCTAGAATTCCAAGATATTTGAAATATCTGCTTTATGCTGTATTCCCTATATAGACATACTACAAAAAAACATATATAACTAAATATAAGCATATACCCTATGAACATTCCTTTAAATATTACAAACAGTAGCATTGCTGCTGAAAGTATAAGTGCAATTGCTATATCCATTATTTAGGATATACCATCTTTTCTAAGGTTATATCATACAGCGTTTCGCTAAGATATTTGTTTGCATAATATTTTGCCATAGGAAGGTTCATATCGATATAGTTTCCGCAATCTCTTGCATTTGCGCCTGGGACTTCTCCTGCATAATCCCTTACAAATTCAAATGCCTCTGTAAGTAGTTCTATGATATGCTCTGGTTTTAAATCGCCTTTCATTATAAGGTAGTATCCCGTTCTGCACCCCATAGGTCCAAAATATACTATGCTTTCTTTTTTGTCTTCATTGTTTCTAAGGTAAGTAGCTACTAGATGCTCTGTCGTGTGGATTTCGCCCGTTCCCATAACAGGTTCTAGGTTTGGTCTTGTAATTCTTATGTCAAATGTAGTCAGTGTCTCTGCACCTACATAATCTTTTCTCGATACATATACTCCTGGAAGTAAATCGATATGATTCACCTCAAAACTAGGTATTTTTTTCATAAAAATTTCTCCTTTCATACTTTATGTGCATAATATTTCACTCTCAAATAAACTATATCATATTTAATTTGTATTAACTACCCAAAAAATTATTTTTAAGTTTAAAGTACCCATTTAAAAGGTATAAGATACTTAAACAGATTGACTTGAGTTAAAAAAAATGGAGGGATGTATATGAAACGATTTATGGTTGATGGTAAGTTTAAGGCTTTTAAAGCCGCATTCAAACAAAAATGGAATAAATTTGGTCACGAAGAACTTGATTCATTCCTAGACATCCATGCTGAAGAAGAAGAAGTGGTTCACAAACTATCTCAAAAGTATAACAAAACTAAAGATGAAATGAAAAAAGAGCTTCATGAATGGTTTGACAAAATCGAGCACATAAAAGACGAGGACGTAGAAGATATAATGAACGAAATTAAAGATATCGACAAAAACAAAAAAGATTGATTCAAAAAAAGAAAGTGCGTAGGAGCGAATCTCTACACACTTTCTTTTATGTTGAATATATTTTAAGCTGAACAATCTAAATAGAAAACTATGTAATAGATTGTTCTATCGGGGGGGCTATGCTTTGCTGTACACCTGAACTATTTCTTCTAACTTTGGAGTTCTTGGGTTTGTTGGCATACATGTATCTTTTATTGCTAGTTGTGCTAAAGCTTCAAAATCATTAGGCTTTACCCCAAGCTCTTTTAAGCTTTTAGGAATTCCTACTTCTTCGGATAGCCTTCTTACTTCTTTTATCGTATCTGCTATTACTTTTTGCTCAGATACATAACTATAATTATTTATATTTAACGCTTCATATATAAGCTTAAATCTCGATTTTACGCTATCTTCTTTTGCATTATATTCCATAACATGAGGCAGTAGCACCGCATTGCATACGCCATGAGGCAAATTATAAAATCCACCCAAAGAATGTGCCATCGCATGAACCATTCCAAGTCCTGCATTTGAAAAGGCAAGTCCTGCACTGTACTGTGCGTAAGACATCATATCTCTAGCCTCTATATTTTCTGGCTCTTTTACGGCTATAGGTAAATATTTTTTAATAACTCCTATCGCCCAAAGTGCATCTTTATCTTTAAATGGAGTAGCATTTTTAGAAAGTACGGCTTCTATTGCATGGGTAAGGGCATCCATACCTGTTGCTGCGGTGAGACTTTTTGGCATTGAGGTCATAAAGTCGGTGTCATTTATTGCTATCCAGACCGCCGCATTTGTGTCCACCATTACCATTTTTGAATGTGTCTGTTCATCTGTAATTACATAAAAAGTAGTTACTTCAGAGCCTGTACCTGCCGTAGTATTTACTGCTACTATAGGGAGCGCCTTCTTTGAAGATTTATCTACGCCTTCATAATCTTGAACTTTGCCTCCATTTGCAAGCACTATTCCTACTGCTTTACAGGTGTCTATCGCCGAACCACCACCGAGTGCCACTATAAAATCTGGCTCTATTTGAGTAGCTGCCCTAAGGGCTTCATTTACAATTTCCACTGTAGGATTTGGTTTTACGCCGTAATATATATAGCTTTTTACCTCAGCTACTTCTAAAGCTTCACATACTCTGTACGCTGCCTTAGAGTCATATAAAAATTGATCTGTAATTATCAGGGCTTTTTTATAACCCATTTTTTTAACTTCTTCGCCTAAAAGGCTAAGTGCGCCTTTTCCAAAGAAATTTGTCTGTATCATATTTACTCTACAAGGCAAACTCATATTTGCACCTCTTAAAATTCCATATTTCTATAATCATCAGGGTCTATTTTTCTAAGCATTTCAAGTTCAAGGCTCGTCGGGGTTTGCGTGTATTTTATGTCTATATATCTTATTTCAAAGCCTGTATTTTGTGCTATCTCCTCAATGCTTGAATGTGGATGTATGCTTTCTAGTATAAGCTGACCATTATACATTCTAAATACGCAAAGTGGGGTAATTATTCTATCTATATTTCCTCTTGTAGTTACAAAATCGACTTTTTCTACAAAGGTTCTTTTGTCATGCTTTGTTCTCCAGATAACTGCACTTTTTGCAGTAGGTATAAGTACTGCGCTTCCCGCTCCACCTGGCATTCTAACCTTAGGCTTCTTATAATCTCCTATAACTGAAGCATTTACATTGCCTACATTGTCAAATTGGATTCCACTTAAAAACGCTACGTCTAGTCCGCCCCTCATCGAAAGGTCAAATATATCTGAAAGTGGAAAATCTGAAACACTACTCTTAGTAAGCGCTGTTCCTGCACTTGAGTATTTTTGAAGCTTTTCTACTTTTGGGTCTACGCCTCCGGGGATGTTTAGATGGACTGCATTTGGTGCATGAAGTGCTTTTGCTAGCAAGGTTGCAATCATAGGCATATGAGAGGAAACTCCATGAAATACAGTATTTCCATCTTTTATAAGTCTTGCCATCTCACATACCATGATATCGCATACTCTATAATTTTGTGTATTACTCATCTGTTTCCTCCTATCTACAGTCTATCGTTTTTAGGCCCTCAAGATACTGACCTAACTCAGCAGTATTTTTTAGGGATTTAAATAATTTTATATGGTCTCTGTCTATATCATAATAGCCTTGGCATGAACAAGGTGTTGCGCCTGCTTCAATTTTTACAATTGCAGAAACCATAAAATGAGGTATATCTGCTTTTTGGCCACTAGTCTCAAATTTTGAAGTTTCCGATATCTTCTCCACACTTACAATCACTTTTTTTGAAGCCTTTGCCAAAAGTACATCATCAAATTTAGGCCCATCTATATAGATATTGCCGTCCTTATCTGCTTCTTGAGCATGAATTATACTGACATCAGGGCGTATTGCCTGCACTACAGTAATATCTTCTCCCGAAAACGGGTCTTTTATCTTAGTAAAGTAATCATTTGCTTGTATCAAATCGCTTATCACTAGGCCTTTTACGGGCATGAATGGTATTCCATACGCTGAAGCTCTAAGTGCACTCATAACCGTATAACAGGCATGTTCATTGCCCTTGACTATACCATTTTGAACTGCTTTTCTATAATGGTCTGCTAGGGAAAATTCGGTTTCATAGCTTATGAAGCCTGCATCTACACTTTTTACGCAGTTTCCAAAGCAAAGCATGTCCACATCCATTGCCCCTGCGGTTTTCACAAGCTGTAAGCTCTGTTTTTTCTGTCTTACAACTTCTCTTACAAGTGACATAGGTGCTCTATGGAGTACATTCCCTCCAATGCCTAATACATCACCGTCTTTTATCAGTGAAACTGCATCTTCTATCGTCATTAATTTATTCAAGGAAATCTCCTTTCTCGTTCTACTTGCATTGCTATTTTTTAATCGCTACTATTTTGGAGCTGGCTACTTTGCTGCATTACACGCTATATGAATCGCGTCCCACACCCCTGCAAATGGTGGGGCATACACTAAATCTGTCATACCTAATTCATCGGTAGTCATCTTGTTATGAATGGCTACAGCAAATACATCCACTCTTAGCACTGCACCTTTTCTTCCAGCGGTTTGAGCGCCTAAAAGCTTTTTGGTGCCTTCTTCGTAAATAAGTTTTATCCTGATTGGACTCTGGTCTGGATAATATGGTGGATGGTCATAGGCTTCTATGACTACGGTTTTGTATTTTATTGCAAGCCTTTTCGCGTCTGCTTCTCCAAGCCCTGTTCTTCCAAGCTCTATATCACACACCTTTATCGCAGCTGAGCCAAGTGCGCCTACAAATTTTGTATGTGCACCCATTATATTTTCGCCCGCTATTCTGCCACATTTGTTAGCTACGGTTCCAAGTGCTAAAAAGCTGTTTTCTTCAAGTCCCTTATGATATACTAATGAGCAATCGCCTGCTGCCCATATGTCAGTTATTGACGTTCTTAGTTCTCTATCTACTATAAGCGCTCCATTTGGCGCCATCTGTATTCCTGTATCTTTTAAGAATCCAGTTGCTGGTCTTACTCCTATTGAAAGTACTACTAAATCTGCTTTATATTCACCTTTGTCTGTAACTACTGATTGAACAGTATCGTTTCCTTTTATTGCAATTACTTTTTCACCAGTTTTTAATGTAGCACCCTTAACTCTAAGTTCTTCTTCTGCTAGTTCTGAAAGTTCTTTGTCAAATGGCATAAGAATTTTATCTGCAAATTCTATACAAGTTACATTTTTATTCATATGCAAAAATGCATCTACGCATTCTATCCCTATATAGCCGCCACCTACTACTACTACATTTTTTATATGTGGACTTTCTGCAATTTCTTTTAGCTTTAAGCCATCTTCTAGAGTTTTAAGTTGATGTATTCTCTGCTTGTCAATGCCTTCTATTGGTGGTTTTATCGCATATGCACCTGTAGATACCATAAGCTTGTCATAACTATCTATGAATATATCTCCGGTATCATGATTTCTCACTAGTAGTTTCTTCTCTGAAGGTACTACTTTTAATACTTCATGGTGCAGATGGGTTTTTATTCCACTTTTTTCAAATTCTTCACGGCTTCTTGCTATCATCTTAGTATAGTCATGATTGAATCCCCCTACATAATATGGTAGGCCACATGCGCCATATGATAGATATCCACCTTTTTCATAAACTACTATCTCTACGCTATTATCTATTCTCTTTATTTTTGAAGCGGCTGACATTCCTGCTGCTACTCCGCCTATTACTACTACCTTCAAAGCTTTCTCCTTTCACTATAGGGAGTCTATTTTACGCTGAGCTTCTTCCAAAGCTTCATTTATTTCTTTTTGTCCTGTAAATACACTATATATTGCCTCATAAAGCACTGCATTTTTATCCCCTGAATTTGATATCGCTTCAAATGGTTTTGCATACTTTTCTATCATTTCTAGCTGAACATCATACCATGAAAACTTATCTCTTCCATCCTCATAATTGGATTTTCTAACTGGAGCCCCGCAGTATTCGCCTGCTAGAGCATCTACTTCCTTGCTTCTAAGATATGCCAATAGTTTTTCAGCTAAGTCTTTATTTTTGCTTTTCTTGTTTACGGCAAAGGACCAAGTTACATTCCATGCAGTTTCAAAGGTCATAAAGCCGAGGTCTTCTTTTTCTATACAATCTTTCATAACTACTCCAAGTTGTCCACTCCAAGTAGTTGCCATAATTACATCTTTATTTGAAAGTACCTTTTTTATCTCATCATTCCCATAAGTATTCGTATCTTTTGGGGCTAATGCTTTTAAAGCTACGTATTTTTCAAGTTCGGTTTTCATTTCTGATATGTTACATTTTACATTTTCATTTTGTATACTATATACATCTTTACCTTTACTTCTAAGGTATGGAAGGGCATCTAATAATATTTCTGAAGCACTTGCTTTTAAAGCGATTGGGGTATTGTAGCCTGCTTTATGTAATTTTTCTGCGATTTCTATAAATTCATCTGTTTTTATAATCGCTTTTGGCAATTCCCCTAATACTTTTTCAAGTACACTTTTTCTATATGCAATCATATGTCCATCGCAAAATGATGGTGATAGATAAGTTTTTCCATTGTAGGTCATCTCCTGTGCAATCACAGGAACTATATCTTCAAAATCATAGTTCAATTCTGCAAGATAATCTTTTTCCACAAAATCTCTAAGCCACAGATGCCCAGCTACCATAACTATGTCATAGTCTGCATCTCCATTGAAGGAATTGATCATCTTTTCAAAGTAATTGTCCCAAGGCACTATATCAAATTCTATCTCTACATTTTTTTCGGGGAAGTTTTTCAGTATATCATAGTTTTTATCTACATATACGCTTACCGCAGGGTCCTGCACTGCTAATATTTTTATTTTTTCCATAGTAATCCCCTATTCCTCTATCTGTGGAATCGAATCTACAATCCCTACTACTAAAGCATCTATTGGAGCTGCACTTTCTAAAGCATGCTGAGTTGTATTATCAGTAGTTATTAGTACGCATTCTCCAATACCTGCTCCTAGCTTGTCAGCCGCTACAAATATATCTTTTTTCTCTCCAAAAAGCGGCTCTATTGTAAGCAGTTTATAACCTACTAAATTTTGACATTTCCTTGTGGATACTATATTTCCTACTACTTTTCCTAATATCATATACACGCTCCTCACTGCTTTACTTTATTTTTTCAAATCTAAGCTGTTGTCCCTGCGAAAGTCCAAACGCATTAGCATTATCTGTATCTAAATGTAAATCTAAAACATAATTTTTATTTACTCTAACTTTTACAGGCTCCATGGTTCCACCACTTTCACCGTCTACAAATACTCTTATATATTCTCCATCTGATATCCCAAAGCTCTCAGCATCTTCAAGCGACATATGGGCATGTCTTTGCGCTACGATTACTCCATCTTGAGTTTCTATTTGACCTACTGTACCTTTTATTAAAATACCCGGAGTATTTTCAAGTTTTCCAGATTCTCTTACTGGTGGATTTAGACCTAGCGTTCTTGCATCCGTCATAGATACTTCTACTTGTACATGAGGCCTTACAGGTCCTAAAATTCTTACTTTTTCAATAACTCCTTTTGGCCCTTTTAGGGTTACGGTTTCTTTTGCCGCAAACTGTCCAGTCTGACTAAGTGGTTTTAAAAATGTAAGTTGATGGCCTTTGCCAAATAAAACTTCTACCTGTTCTTGAGTAAGGTGAAGATGTCTTGCAGAAATTCCTACTGGAATTAGATTTTCTCTAGATTGCATTTTTTTTATTTCTGCTAATACCAGTTCTGTAATTTGAGTTACTATATTTTCAGTATTCAAATTGATACCTCTTTCGATTTCTTATATCTTTTACATTGTTATCTAAGGAGAACTAGCTCTTATTTAAGTGCCAATTCTCCTAATGATTACAGTTTTTTATAACTACTTAATGCATGGAAGAATTGCACTTATATCTGAATGTGGTCTTGGGATTACGTGTACTGACACTACTTCTCCAAGTCTTGATGCTGCTTCTGCACCGCTTTCTGTAGCAGCTTTTACTGCGCCTACATCGCCCTGTACTATTACAGTTACTAATCCTGAACCTATTTTTTCTGTACCTACTAATTCTACCTCTGCTGATTTAAGCATTGCGTCTGCTGCCTCTATTGATGCTACTAATCCTCTTGTTTCAATCATTCCTACTGCTTTCATTGTTTTTTCCTCCTCGGTTTTGGTTTTTCAATTTGTATATTTTCTGTATTTTGTTCGATTTCAAGTTCTTCTACAGCGTTTAGTTCCGCTGCCACTGCAATTTCTTTTGTTTCTTCTGTTTTTGGGGTATCTTGCGTTATAAGGTTTAGGAGCTTTCTTATTTCAGGATGCGGATTCGAAATACTTACTGCTACTTTTATATTGTCTGCTCCGATTTTATCTCCTGAAGCTATGGCGGTTTCTACTGAGGCATTAACGGATGATGTATCCCCTGCTACGATTATAGTAACCATTCTCCCACCTAGTTTTTTTTCACAAGCTACTAAGTGTACATCTGATGATTTAAGCATTTCATCAAGCACTATAAGTGCATTTGTGAAAAAATTTATCTCTACTACACCTATTGCATTAAAATTCTTCATAATATTCTCTACTTGGTTCCTGGAAGGATATTTGCAGTATCATTGTGAGGTCTAGCAATTACGTGTACGCATACTAGTTCGCCAAGTCTTGATGCTGCTTCTGCACCTGCTTCAGTTGCTGCCTTAACTGCACCTACTTCTCCTTTTACTATTACAGTAATTAATCCTGACCCGATTTTTTCTGTACCTACAAGCTCTACCCCTGCGGCTTTTAGCATTGCATCTGCGGCTTCTATTGATGCAGTAAGCCCTCTTGTTTCAATCATTCCTATCGCTGACATAAGTACCTCCATTATATTTCTTTATTCATCTTTACCTTTGAAATTGTACTCAGTGATTTTGTGCCCTCATATGGGTTATCAATCACACTAGTTATAATTTCAGTTTCACTATTAAATCTAAGGGCAGCTTCTCCTGCAATTTCAGTAGCTATTTTGACTTCTGAAACACTTCCTTCAAATTTAACCTGTACTGTTAAGGGTATATTGGCACTTGAGTCCTTGGGATTGATGGTGTCAATGCCAAGTATCTTTATATCCGTAGCCTTGCAAGCCTTGTCCATAGCGTATAAGGCCGCTCCATATCCCGCAACTTCTAAAAATCCTATTGCCATATTGTTACCTACTCTTTTCACTAGAAGCTATGCTTCCTTTATTGATAGCTGTTCTATATTATTCTAAATCCGCCTTCGCTAAGGGCACATCTTCGCTGTCTTGTAAAGGATACAGCATTTGTTATGCCTTCTCCTGTAGGGCCTGCAATGGTCATTGTCGTATGTCCTTCTCCAAAGAAGCCTACGCCTGCTAAGGTTGCTGCATTTTTTACAAATATTGTAGTTTCTACTTCTCTTGCAAAGCGGGTAAGGTTATTTATATTTTGAGAGAACATAGATGCTGTATGTCTATTTCCATGCTCTGCAATCATTGCATATTTTATAGCTTCATCTAGGTCTTTACATTTTACTATTGGTAATACTGGCATAAGCTGCTCTAAAAGTACAAATGGATGATTAGGTGCTACTTCACAGATAAGTAATCTACACTCTGTTTTTCCATGTATTCCTATAGCTTCCAGCATTTTGCCTGCATCTTTTCCTACCCAGTTTTTACTTGTATGATACTCTCTTCCATTTGGAGTTTCTTCATATGTCAGTACTAACTTCATGATCTGGTCTAATTGAGCATCATTAAGTAAAAATGCCCCTTCTTGTATCATATTGTATATTAAATCTGTTGCTATGCTTTCTACTGCAAACACTTCTTTTTCTGCTAAGCACAGCAGATTGTTGTCAAAAGAAGCTCCTTTGAAAATTTCTTTAGCTGCTCTTTTTACATCTGCAGTCTCATCCACTATAACTGGCGGATTTCCTGCCCCTGCTCCAATTACTTTTTTGCCTGATCTTAAAAGCGATTTTACCATCGGCATTCCGCCTGTTCCTACCATCAGTCTTATTTTATCATTACCGCTAAGTTCTGATACGGTCTCTAATGTAGGATTTTTTACCATAGCAACTAGATTCGCTGGTCCGCCTGCTTCTATTATAGCTTTATTTATAAGCTGAACTACAAAGTTGCAGCAATTCTTTGCGCTTGGATGTACATTAAATACTACAGTATTTCCACCTGCAAGCATTGAGATTACATTGTTTATTATAGTTTCTGTCGGGTTTGTTACTGGAGTTATTGCCCCAATTACACCAAATGGCGCATGCTCTACTATTGTAAGTCCATCATCACCTGACATAGCCGCTGTAGTTAAGCATTCGGTTCCTGGAGTTTTGTCTATAACTAGAAGATTCTTTTGAATCTTGTCTTCATATCTTCCAAGCCCCGTTTCTTCAACTGCCATTTTAGCAAGATTTTGTGCCTCTTTTCTGCATGCTTTTCTTATGTTTTCAATAAGGCTTTCTCTATCTCTAAGTTGAAATTTCGTTCTATATATTTTTTGAGCTTCATATGCTGCATCTACTGCATCTGCCATACTCTCAAATACTCCAAACTCGCTGCTTACTGAAACTTTTGCTTGAGAGTATGCGCTATACGACGCCTTTGGTTTGTATTCTTCAAGTGGCATTCCTGGAACATAGGTTTTTAACTCTGATTTTGCAGCACTATCTGCATTTGCAGTGTTGCCTGCTGCTGATGGTTGCACCCCTGCCATAACATTTTTTAGTACCTGTTGTACTATAAGCTCTATATCTTTTTGTCCTATATCCATCTGACTACCTCTTTAGACTTTCTAATACTTGTTTAGTTATCTTTTCAGTAAGTTCCTTTATTATATCTGACTTTTCTTCTCTTATAGAAACTGAGCAACCATTAGAAGCTGCATAACTTGAAGTAAGTGGTTTCTCTGTTCTTACTACATCTGAAGTATTCGTTGCCGAAACTGCACATGGAGGTGTTCCTCCTGATGTTATTCCTAGCTTTTCTCTTATAGTTATAAGTTCTTCGACCTGATTACAGCTAAGTTCATTGGCTCTTCCTATTATTCTGCCTGTATACATAAGTACAGTTGCATAATATTCTAGAGATTCTAATCTGTGATATGCCTCTATTAAATCTTTTCCCCATGAAAGGGCTCCATGGTTTGCTAAAAGTACTGCATTGTGTGTATTGCAATACGGTGCTATTGAGTCGGGCACATCTTGAGTTCCTGGAGTTGCATAGTGTGCTATTGGCACTGAACCTAAGTTTACTACAGCCTCTGGAAGTATTGCTCTATCAAGGCTTATTCCTGCAATTGCAAACGAGGTTGCTACTGGAGGATGTGCATGAGTAACTGCCATTACATCTGGATTTTCTTTATATACTCTTATATGCATTTTTACTTCTGACGAAGGCTTCATCTTACCCATAAGCACTTTGCCATCAAAGTTCATCTTTACTAACATATCTGGAGTCATAAACCCCTTTGATACGCCTGTGGGTGTAGTCCATATTGTATTTGGCCCCACCTTACAGCTTATATTTCCATCATTTGAAGCTACGAAGCCTTTATCATACATACGCTTTCCAATTTCAATTATGGTCTTTTTTGCTTCATAATCTGATAAATATCTGAATTTATTATATCCTGTCATCGATTTTTATCCCCTCCTCTTGGGAGTATTATCTAATATTATTTGTTTGCCTGTGCGTCTGCTTTTTTCTTAAATATTTCTTTTAGCGACTCTTCAAATGGAGGGTACGCAATTCCATATTCTGTTATTATCGCAGCTATACAGTCATTATCCGTAACATCAAAGCAAGGGTTAAAAGTTTTAACGCCTACTGGTGCCATTCTCTCTTTATACCACATTTCTGTAATCTCTTCTGCAGGTCTTTCTTCTATATGGATATCTGCTCCAGTTTTGCAATTCATATCTATTGTAGATGTAGGAGCACAGATATACATTGGTACGTTGTAGTGTTTAGCTAAAATAGCTACGCCTGAAGTACCTATCTTATTTGCAGTATCTCCATTTGCTGCTACTCTATCACAGCCTACAAACACTGCATTTATCCAACCTTTTTTCATTACGCTTGATGCCATATTGTCGCAAATAAGGGTCACATCAAGTCCTGCTGAATGAAGCTCAAATGCAGTAAGTCTTGCGCCTTGAAGCAGTGGTCTTGTCTCATCTGCAAATATTCTAAAATCATAGCCTTTTTCAGCGCCTAAATACATTGGTGCTGTAGCCGTTCCATATTTTGAAGTAGCTAATTGACCTGCATTACAGTGAGTAAGCAATCCATCACCTTTTTTAACAAGTGAAAGTCCATACTCTCCTATAGTTTTGCAAACCCATGTATCTTCTTCTTTTATTGTAACTGCCTCTTGATGTAAAAGTTCTTTTATTTCTGCTATAGATTTTTCTTTATTGTTTAAAACTACTTGTTCCATTCTATTAAGCGCCCAAGATAGATTTACTGCTGTAGGTCTTGCTGAATCAAGATATTCTTTAGCTTTTTTGAATTCGCTATAGAATGTATCAAAGTCAACCGCTTCGATTTCTTTTGCTGCAAGATATACGCCTATTGCGCCTGCGATTCCGATTGCAGGTGCTCCTCTTACTTCTAGTCTATATATCGCATCCCAAATTTGCTTTTGTTTGCTAAGGTTTAGGATTTCAATTTCATATGGAAGTCTAGTTTGATTTATTATAACTAGTTCACTAGTTTCATTATTTAATGCTACGGTTTCATAATTTAGTATATTCTTTTGCTCCATGATGTTCTCCTTTTCTGCTATTTTATATCTGCTACGGCTTTTTTTAATGCACCTACAAAATCTTTTCCAGTTCTAAAATTTTCTCTATTTAATATAAAATCTTTAGCGGTCATAATGCATATTTTCTCTGCGTTTATACGTTTGTCTGTATCTGTAATTGAAGTTATATCTTTTACATTTGCAAGTCCTACGATTCTTCTTACAAGCTCAAATCCTGCTACTGCTGCAGTGTCTCTAAGAATTGTATCTAAATACCATTCTTTGAAGCCTTCCGTCTTTGCCATGTAATCGTTCACATGTGCATCATAATATGCATGATACTTCTTGATGAACATATCTATCATTGTTTCTACTGATTCTTCTACCCAAGATGTAAAGTCTTCTCTTTTGGCTTCATCTTCGATTGTCGCTTTTCCGTTATTCCAAGCAAAGAACATATTTGCTACTACGTTTCCAATGTCATATCCCATTGGCCCATAAAATGCAAATTCAGGGTCAAATACTTTTGTAGATTCTTCATTTATAAAGATTGAACCCGTATGAAGGTCTCCATGTATAAGCGACTGTGCGTTATTCATAAACTCAAATTTACATTTTGCAGCTTCTAAGTGAAGTTTTGTATCTTCATAAAGTTCTTTTTTTACAAAATCTGCCATTGGTTCAAATACATTATTTCGTTTTGCTAAATCATTGAATGGCTCTGTATATACAAGGTCTTCTGATATTTCGCAAAGTTCAGGATTTATATAGTTTTTAACTTCATCTTTTTTGGCTTTATGGTCTAAACAAATATCTGTCGTTCCCAAAAGAGTGTTTACCATAAAGGTTGATATTTGGTCTGCAAAATGAGGGAATTTTTCGTGGTTTATAAGCGCTGTTCTCATTATTGTGTAGTTGTAAAGGTCTTCCATTGCGCAACTGCACATTATTGGGTCATACAAATAAACTTCTGGTACTAGTCCTGGTGCTAATTCTCCCTGCTTTTTAAGTATATCTGCTTCTATTCTAGTTCTATCTGTAGAAAGCTTTATGTCTGAAGATATTCTAGCTTCGCCACCTGCCTGCTTTATAATCACAGATTTTCCTGTTTTTTCATCTTTTACTCTAAACACATAGTTCAGATTTCCATCTCCTATTTCTTTAGAAGTAAGCTCTGCATCCTTTGGAAATACATCTAATTTTTCTTTTGCATACGCTTTTACATCTTCGTCGTTCATTAAAAAGTATGTTTCAAATTTACTCATGATATTATTCCTTTCTATGTTAGTTTTAAGCTAGTCTTTTTTTCTAAAGTAAGTACTTGCAAGCGCGATTGCTAGTACAAGCCCTTTTACTATATCTAATGAATAATATGGAACTGACATCATAACAAGTCCATTTTCTAATATTCCTACTAAAAGCGCTCCTATAAGTGTTCCTATTGCGTTAGCTTTTCCTGCGCCTGCAAATGAAAACCCAATATATGCCGCGGCTACTGCTGGCATTAGATATCCTGCCCCTGCATTTATCTGCGCCGACCCAACTCTTGCTGCTATAAGGATACCTCCCATTGAAGCAAACAGTGTTGATAGGAAGTATGCTAATGCACGATACTTATCTACTGATATTCCCGAAAGTCTTGCAGCTTCAAGATTGCCTCCTACTGCATACATATATCTACCATGCTTTGTATATGTTAGGAATACGTGAACAAGTGCTACGATTACTAGCATTATTATTATTATCCATGGTGCTTGGCCTATTTGTGCAAATAGTGCAGGTACTTTTCCAGTTGTTATTGTGCCGTCAAGTCTTGCCATGTTTTCAGAAACAGAACCTCCGCCTGCATACGTCATTGCTACTCCTTGGAATATAAACATCGACGCTAGCGTTGCAAGCATATCTGGTACTCTTAATTTTACTATTAAAAATGCATTTACTGCGGCTACTGCTAATGCTACTACTAGCGCTATTCCTATTCCCAAAAACGTTGACATTCCGTGCCATACAAACATTGTCATCACAAGGGATGTTGCAAATGTAGCTGTTGATCCTACTGAAAGGTCAAATCCATTTACTGTAAGCGAGATTGTAACTCCTATGGCTATTACTGTTACTATTGATATTCCTCTTAATATTGTCGTCATATTGCTCATTGTAAGGAATGTACTCGGCATAAGTGTTCCAAATAATGCTATTAGGAATATTATAGTTATTACCGTTCCCCATTTGCTTAGAAAATCTATTATTGCATTTTTTTTCTTCCTAGCTTCTGCTTTTTGAATCTTGATAGTGGATTCCATAAGTGTTAGCGACCTCCTGTTGAATAATAAAGTAATTCTTCTTCATTTGTTTGCGAAACTTCTAATTCTTTTACGATTTCTCCATCGTACATTACGTAGGTTCTATCTGCAATTCCTAATATTTCAGGAAATTCGCAAGATGCATATATGATACCTTTTCCCATCTGCGCAAGTCTTCCTATAAGTTCAAATATATCTTGCTTTGCCCCTACGTCAACTCCTTTTGTTGGTTCGTCAAAGATGTATATTTCTGCATCTGATACAATCCATTTTCCTACAGCTACTTTTTGCTGATTTCCACCTGAAAGTAGTTTTACTAATTGGTGTTCTGACGGAGTTTTTATTCCTAAGTCTTTTATTATATTTCTTGCGGCTTCTTTTTCAGCATTTTTATTTATAAAGCTAAATTTATTACAATATTTTTTAAGTGATGTGGCTGAAATATTTGCATATACAGGGTCTTCCACTAGAATTCCCTCTTTACGTCTTTCTTCTGGTACAAGCGCAAGTCCTTGTTTTACTGCAGTGTTTGGATTTGTAACTTTAAGTTTTTTTCCATTAAGTTTTATTTCTCCACTTTCTTGCCTCATAGCTCCAAATAAAGTCTTACATAGTTCTGTTTTTCCAGCACCTACAAGTCCAGACAGTCCTATTATTTCACCTTTTTTTACATTGAAACTAACATTTTTTACTGCGCCTTCTTTTTCTGTAAGGCCATTTACTTCTAGTAAAACATCTCCTATTACTACTTCTTTTTTCGCAAATCTATCATCAAACTTACGCCCTAACATCATTTCAACTACTTGTTTAGGGGTAAGGTTATTGTCTATAGGTTTGTTAGCTACAACGGTTCCGTCCTTCATTATAGTTATAGTTTCACAGATTTCAAAAAGTTCATGTAATCTATGCGATATGAATATAACTCCTACGTTTTCGTTTTGTGCTAAATCTCTTACTATTCTAAAAAGTTCTTTGGTTTCTGTGTTACTAAGTGGTGCTGTTGGCTCATCGAGTATCAAGAATCTACACTCTTCTACTACGGCTCTTGCAATAAGCACCATTTGTTTCTGCGCCAACGAAAGCTCACTAACTAACTTTTTTACATTTATTGCTATATTCAATTTTTCTAAGATAGCTTCTGATCTTTTATGTATATCATTCCAGTCCACTATCTGCTTTTTTCCCATTTTGTTTACAGTGCTGTTAAGCATTATGTTTTCAGCTACGCTAAGGTATGGTATCAGTGCAGTATCTACCTCTTGATACACAATCTCAATCCCTTTACTTTTCGCTGATTTCGGAGAACGTATTTCTTCTTCTATTCCATCTATAAAAATCTTTCCGTCATAATGAGAATTTACTCCAGAAAGTACCTTCATAAGAGTCGACTTTCCTGCTCCATTTGCTCCGATAAGTGCATGAATTGTGCCGCTTTCAGTTTCAAAATCTACGTTTGAAAGGGCTTTTACACCAGGAAATTCTACTGAAATATCCTGCATTTTTAGCTGAATACGTTTTGTCTGTTTCATCAGTTCACATCCATCCTATTTTTCTAAAAAAACAATAAAACAATTGTTCTGGTATTATAGTATTTTGGGGTATTTTAGTAATTTTTGGTATTAGAATAGAGAAGTGGAGTGTTACTTCTCTATTGATCTAATACTGTTAAGTTTTTATTCTATTTCTTACTTCGCATTAGCTGCACGTAATTCATCCATCCACGGCTCATTAAATGCATCTGATTGTCCCCATCCAGGAACTACATCTGGAAGTGTATTCATAGTTGTATCTGCTTTTAGCTGAGATTTCTTTATAAGGTGTGCTTCTAGGTCATATGTCTGTGGAGTCTCTTCACCTTTGATTTTCTTAGCTAGTAATCTCATGTTTACCATTCCTATTAATTTTGGATCTACGGCTGCTGTTGCAGACCATACACTACCTTCTTCCATCATTAAGTTGATGTCTTGGTTTGATACGTCTATTGAAACTAGGTTTATATCTGTACGATTAGCTTCTTTAAGGGCTTTGTATCCACCTTTTGCCATTTCATCCCAAGATCCCCACATTGCATCTACTGTACCTGCTGGGTATTTTGGAAGAACTGCTGCTACTCTGTTTGAAACTTCTCCTTGAACGTCATCAAGTGTTGATGGTCCAATTAATTCTACTGTTTGAATTTTTCCTGCTGCTTCATACTCTTTGTATATAGCATCTCTTCTGTCAAGTGGTGGAACTCCAGGGCCAAACCATACTTTTACAACTTTGGCTGGAGTGTTTGGTGATGATGCTACTATTTCGTCAAGTGATAATCTAGCTAATGCTTCATCATCTTGAGCTGTTGATGTTATACCTTCTGGTATAGTTCCATCTTTAAACGCTGTATCAAATGTTACTACTTTCATACCTGCATCTAATGCTGGCTTAAGCATATCTGTTGAATATTCCGCTTTACCATGTGATATGATAAGTCCGTCATATCCTTTTTGAATCTGCTGAGCTACTAGTTCTTGGAATTTTGCATCGTCTCCATTTGAAATGAAAGTATCTACTTGATATCCAAGAGCCTCTCCCTCTGTTTTTGCGCCTTCAAGGAATTGTTTTGTGTGGTCATCTGAAGGCAAGTTTCTTATAACCGCTATTTTTCCATTTGCTCCAGTTGTTGCTTCCCCTTCGCCTTCTGTTGACGATGATGAACCACAACCTGATAATAATGATGCTGATAGTGATGCTATCATTAAAAATGATAATAATCTTTTTCTTTTTACCATGAGAATCCTCCTAGTATGTAGTTTTTAGGTTTAGTTTAGTTTTCTATAATAAATACAGGATAATATAACACACTCCTTATTTACCCTGTACCTTATTATCCCAAGTTATAAGGTTTACATGTACTTTCTCTTACTATAAGCTTTGTTCTTGTAACCAGCTTTATACAGCCTTCTTGATAGTTATTAATCTTGTCATGAAGGGCTTTTACTGCAAGTTCTCCTATTCTTTCTTTATCGACTTGCATTGTAGTTAAACTCTTTTCTAAAACTCTTCCAAATGGAATATCATCAAATCCTATTACCGATATTCTGCTCGGAATTTCATAACCAGCTTCCTTTAGTGCTTTTATTGCGCCTATGGCAATTGTATCATTAGCTGCAACAAACGCGGTTGGCAGTTCACGACTTTCTTTAATAGCTTTAATCATTCCGTTGTATGCCCCCTCAAGGTTTGGAGATACATACTTTATATTGTCTGATTTGTATTCTAGATTAAGTTTTTTTAAGGCTCTTTCAAACCCTGCTGTCCTCTGGTCAAAATTTGGAAATCTTATAAAGCTATCTATGAAGCCTATATCTGTGTGACCCAGTTCAAAAAGATATTTTACCGCGGTAAATATACCACCATGATTATCCATAACTACACAGTCCACATCATAATCTTCAAACATATTGTCCACAGCTATTACTGGAATAGGTATTTCTTTTATCAAATCGCCTTTTTCTGCCTCTAGCTCTGTCGCTAGTAAAATTACGCCTTCATAGCTATCAAAATCCATACACTTTATTTCTTTTTCAAATTCTCCAGTGTCTATATTTTTTATTGTCAGATTATAATTAAGTTCTCTGCTTGCAAACTCTATTGAATCTACAATTCTTGCTACAAAATCTCCATTATGTTCAATTGCCGCTCCATTACCAATATATTTTATGAAAAGTAAATTTTGTTTTGGCTTTGAGCTTACAGTTTTTCTATTGTATCCCTGCTTATTCGCAATTTCCCATATTAACTGTTTGGTTTTCTCACCTACAGCTCCCTTGTTGTTTAAAGCAAGTGAAACTGTAGCTTTCGATACACCTGCCATCTCGGCTATTTCTTTAATTGTTATCCCGATACGAAAAATATATACATTTCTAACAAAATGTAGACATTTATACTGTGACAAACTTATATCTTTCGACTTTTGTTTTTGCCTTCCTGCTTCAGCGAGTCTGGTTTTGCATAAGCTACTTCCATTTGATATGACTCTTCACAGGCTTTAATTCCCCAGTATCGTTGGGTACATATTCAAAGCTTATTTTTGGTTAAGTTCTTTGAATTTGATAATTTGCTAGATTAATAC
>JBGSPX010000008.1:0-29209 GCA_041738345.1 Proteocatella sp. | reverse complement strand
CTATGGATATAAGAGGAAGAAACCTAGTAACTGGACTTCCAGAAGTTAGAGAGATAACTTCTTCAGAGATGCTTTCAGCGTTAAAGGAATGTGTAGTTCAAATTGCAGACGCAGTACATTCAGTGCTTGAAAAAACACCTCCAGAGCTTTCAGCGGATATAAGTGATAAGGGAATTCTTATGACAGGTGGAGGTTCTCTACTTTGGGGACTTGATAAGTTAATCCAAAAGAGAACTGGAATAGAGGCTTATGTTGCAGAAGATACAGTATCTTGTGTAGCAAGAGGAACGGGAGAAGCACTTAATTCACTTAAGTACATGAGTCAGAATTCATACAAGAAAAAATATTAGAAACCAAGGGGAAAGGCAGAGAAATCTGTCTTTTTCTGTAATTTTTAGAGATTAGAGATAGGAGATATATGTTTGGCTATATAAAGACAAACAAGATGGAACTCAAATACAGAGAAATTCTTGCATACAAAGGCTATTACTGTGGAATTTGTATGACACTTAAAAGAGAATATGGAAATTTGAGTAGATTATCACTAAACTATGACACCACTTTTTTGCAAATACTTCTCACATCACTTTATGAGCCCCAAGACTATGGAGAAAAGCTTAGGTGTATGGCACATCCACACAAAAAGGAAGTGGTTATCACAAATGAAATATCTAAATACTGTAGTGCGATGAATATTATTCTTACCTACTATAAACTTGAAGATGATGTGGAAGATGATAATTCTATAAAAGCCAAAGCGCTTATGAAACTTATACAAGCATCTTTTGAAAAAGCAAAGGGATGGTATGAAGAAAAAGCAGAGAAAATAGGAGAACTATTAAGGCAACTTTGGGATTTAGAAAAAGAGGAAAGTCGAGATATCGAAAGTCTTGCAAGTATATTTGGTGATATAATGGGGGTTGTATTTGAGTACAAGGATGATGTATTTGCTAAAACCATGTATCAAGTAGGCTTCTATTTAGGAAAATATATTTATATAGTAGATGCTTTTGAAGATTTGGAAGATGACTTAAAAAATAACAAATATAATCCGTTTGCAGGTCAAGACGTAGATAAGGAACTTGTGAAACAGCAGCTTTTCTTTTTGTTAGCTTGCGCAAATGATGAACTTGATAGACTTCCTCTTATTAGAAATAAGGGGATAATAGATAATATTTTATTTTCAGGGATAGTACAAAGATTAAATAAAGCGATGAAAGAAACTTTTGACGAGGAGGAAATAATTAAATGGAAATAAGAGATCCGTATGAGGTACTTGGAGTTCCAAGAAATGCTTCTAAAGACGAGGTAAAAAAGGCTTATAGAGAACTGGCGAAAAAATATCATCCAGATGTACATTCGGACAACCCACTTGCGGGTTTAGCTGAGGAGAAATTTAAAGAGGTTCAAGCAGCTTATGATATGATTATGAATGAACAGGAAGCTCGAGCAGGGTTTAATAATAAAAACTATAATGGAAACTCAGGCCAAGGCAGTGCTGGGTATAGTAGCTCAAATGGTTCAAGTGGTACGTATAATTATACTCAAATAAGAACCCTTATAGCAAAAAATGATCTTAGAAATGCAAGACGAGCGCTTGATGCTATAGCTTTGAAAAATGCAGAGTGGTATTTTTTATCAGGTCTTGTGTATAGTAGATTTGGGAATTTAGGACTGGCGCTTAAGGATATTGGTACAGCACTTGAAATGGATCCAGGAAATGCCGAATATGTAAATGCATACTATGCACTTCAAAATCAAAGTCAAAGATATCAAACAAGCTATAGACAATATAATTCAGGAAATGATATAGGCAGTCTATGTTGTAGAATATGGTGTTTAGATACATGCTGTGAATGTGTAGGATGTGACTTAATCTCATGTTTATAAAAAAAGATAAAAACACTAAGACTAGTGATCTTGCTTTTATGGGGATAATGCTTGCGATTAACCAAGTGCTGCTATATTTTGGAGGCATGACAAATTTTAATGAAACCTTCTTTTTATGTGGCGCAAGTCTTATTATAGGCATTGTAGTTATTGAAAAAGGTATAAAAAATGGAATTGTGTTCTTTATATCATCGGCTATGATGGCTCTGCTGTTAATGCCAAATAAGCTCAATGCAATTGGATACATCTTTGTTATAGGACTTTATACTATAGTAAAGTATTATATAGAACGTATTCAAAGTGAAAAAAAAGAATGGATATATAAGGGGATATATTTTATTATAGTTGCAACTATAGGAACTATAATGAGTATGAAGCTTATTTCAACACAGGTATTTTGGGCGATATTTCCAATGATAATAGTTATTATGGGAATTTATGATTATGCCTCATCAGTACTATTAAGTGCTTATATTAAAAAATTCAATAAAAAATAGCTTTATTGCAGAGAAACTATATTCTCTGCAATATTAATATAAAGAAAAATTATTTTGACGATAGAAATATTTTATAAATGCAATCCTTGTAATATAAATGCAAAACCTTTACAATTAAATAACGTGCGATTAAATAAAAATAGGAGGCGTTATGGAAAAAAATAATATTAAAAAAGTAATTAAGATAGTGTTTATATTAGCAATACTTGGAATAGTAGCGTTATATATGTTTAACTCAGGGTTTAATACTAAGGTAAATGAAATAATAAGAGTTTTTGACCCAAAAGGGGATGCGGCTAAAGAATTTATTGCGAGCTATGGAGGCTATGCAATGGTAGTATCTTTTGGACTTATGGTATTTCAGTCAGTTATGGCACCACTTCCAGCATTTTTAATAACTTTTGCAAATGCAGCACTTTTTGGATGGAAAGTAGGCGCACTACTTTCATGGAGCAGTGCTATGGTAGGAGCAGCACTTTGTTTTTATATTTCTAGAGTACTAGGAAGAGATATTGCTACTAAATTTGCACCTAAATCAGCACTTGAGAGCGTGGACGTATTTTTTGAAAAGTATGGAAACTATGCAATTGTGGTTTGTAGATTGCTTCCATTTGTTTCGTTTGATATAGTGAGCTATGCAGCAGGACTTACATCTATGGGATTTTTATCATTCTTTATCGCTACAGGTGTGGGACAACTTCCAGCTACAATTGTTTATTCTTATGTGGGAGGAATGCTTACAGGTGGGGCACAAAAGTTTGTAACAGGCCTTTTCATATTATTTGGAGTTAGCATATTTGGTTTTATGATTAAAAAGATTTTTGATGATAAAAAGAAAAGAAATGCCGCATAATTTAAGATAGAGGTAAATTTTGAAAAAGGTAAGAGATTTTAAAAATCAGATGATTGTTGAAAATCATCAGCTGCTTAGCTTTAGTTCGTTTTTTGCAAAAGTAAAGCATAGGAATTTAAAGGAAAATACTTTAGAAAATAAAATTGTATTTTTCCCAGGTTGCTCGCTTATGAGTTTAGGGGAAGAAGCGGTAATGGCACTTTATGAGATACTTCTAAAGGCGTATCCTCAAATGGGACTTTCAGGTTATTGTTGTGGAAAACCATCTAAACACATATGGCAGGGAAAGAAATTTAAAAAAAGAGCAAGTATTATAAAGTCAGAGAATAAAGGCATAATATACACCGCTTGTCCAAATTGCTATAAGACTTTAGGCGATGAAGGTTTTGAAGTGAAATCTATATGGCCTTTAATAGACGAATATTTTCCGTCTGAAAAGTCTGGAATTCATGTAGGAAAAGCTATGATGATTCATGACCCTTGTACTGCCAGGAATAATACAGCTGACCATCAGGCGGTCAGAAGTATTATGAAAAAACTTGGAATAGAGGTTTTGGAATTTGAAAATAATAGAGGAAAAACGCTCTGCTGCGGAAAGATAAATATGACTATGGCACTCGATAATGAAAAGGGGATGAAGCTTTTGGAAAAAAGAACTTCTCAGTGTAAGACTTCTGATGTTGTAAGCTACTGTGCTTCATGTGTCCATTCGTTTGGATTAGCAGGGAAAAATGGCATACATCTAGCAGAACTTATTATTTCAAAAAAACTTAGCCCTTCGTGGGGAAATCGAATAAAATTTGTAAAAAAAGCTTTAAGGTAATATTACCTTAAAGCTTTTTTGTTAACATATTTTTAATAAAAGTAATATAATATAAATACATAGGCTATTTTAGGAAAATGGAGGAAATTCAATGATAAATATACTTGTAGTGGAAGATGATACCGCGCTTAATTATATTGTAAGTTCATTCTTAAAAGAAAATGGATACAGTATAATAAGTTGTAAAAATGCGTTTGAGGCTCTTGAAAAAATTGAAGAGGGTATGGCACATATGATTATATCAGATATAATGATGCCCGGGATGGATGGCTATAAATTTGCAAAAGCTGTAAGAATGACAGATAAAAAAATCCCGATTCTTTTTATTACGGCTAAAGATGATATTGATTCTAAACAAAGAGGGTTTGATATAGGGATAGATGATTATATGGTAAAACCTATAGATACGAAAGAACTGATGATGAGAGTATCTGCACTTTTGCGAAGAGCTAATATAGCAAATGAGCGGAAAATAGAGGCAGGCTCACTTTTACTTGATGAAGAAGAAACCACTGCATATATTGAGGGTGAGGATATAGCGCTTACAGTAAAGGAGTTTAATATTTTATTTAAGCTTCTATCATATCCGAAAAAGACGTTTACACGAATTCAGCTTATGGAAGAGTTTTGGGGATACGAAAGTGAAAGTAATCCTAGAACTGTAGACGTATCGATTACTAAATTAAGGGATAAGCTTTCTGCTTGTAAGGATGTAGAAATTGTTACGGTAAGAGGACTCGGGTATAAGGCGGTGATAAATTGTGAAGCCAAATCGTAGGGAGTGTATCGACAAAAGAATAAATGCAAGAAGACCATTTTGGAGAGAATTTTGGAGTATATTTGTAGTCATAGCATCATGTAGCATAATTCAGGGGATTATATTTGAACATTTAGTAAGGCATGGGATAAAGCTATGGGGCATGATAATTATAGGTACAGTAAATATTTTTGTACTGGTACTTATAGTGAGTCTTTTGGCAAGAGCGATAAGTTATATTGTTTTTACAAAACCTATGATGGAACTTGGAAAAGCCGCACAGAATGTAGCCACAGGAGATTTTACTGTTCAGGTAAATACACAGCGAAAAGATAATAAAAAGGATGAACTGGAAGTTCTGATTGATGATTTTAATAAAATGGTAAGAGAATTAGCTACGATTGAAACTATGAAAGAGGATTTTATTGCGAATATTTCCCATGAGATAAAAACTCCACTTTCTATAATTAAAAGCTATGCAGTAAGTCTTAGAAATCCTAAATTAGATGAAATTGAAAAAGAGGCGTATATAGATACTATTGTAGAGGCTTCAGAACGGTTATCTAATCTAGTTTCTGATGTACTTCGATTAAATAAACTGGAAAATTTAGAAATTACAAAGCTTGAAAACTATGAGCTTGATGAACAGCTTCGGCTTTGTATTTTGAACTTTGAAGATAAGTTTGAAGAAAAAAATATAGAACTGGAAATAGAACTTGATGAAATATATATATCGTCAGATAAAAGTCTGCTTGAAATAGTATGGAATAATCTTCTTACTAATGCACTTAAATTCACAGAAAGTGGAGGCATTGTAAAAATAAATGCATATATAGAAGAAGATTTTGCAGTAGTAAAAATAAGAGATACGGGTTGTGGGATGAGAGAAGAAACTATAAGGCATATGTTTGATAGGTTCTATCAAGGGGATACATCACATCATGTAGACGGTAATGGACTTGGATTATCTATAGTAAGGCGAATTGCAGATATATTAAATATTAATATAAATGTAGAAAGTATATATGGCGAAGGTACGGAATTTATAATAAAAATTCCATGTTAACATTACTTTAACATTAGTTTAACATTTACGAAATGTTTTTCACATATAATGACTCCATTAATACTATATTAATTAGTTTGT
Source organism: Proteocatella sp. (assembly GCA_041738345.1). GTDB lineage: Bacteria > Bacillota > Clostridia > Peptostreptococcales > Filifactoraceae > Proteocatella. Next base: position 23,242 of record JBGSPX010000008.1, on the reverse strand, counting down.
GTAAGGAGCGAAAACATGTCGAAGGAAAGAAGTCGTAAATGGAAGAGTATATTGATAGCTTTAACTACAGTTAGTTTACTTGTAGGCTGTAGCGCCGAAGCAGGCTCAGAGGATGAGATGGGAGTTAAAGTTGAAACTAGTAAAATAGAATTTGGCAATCTTGAAGAACACCGGATAATATCAAGTACAGTATCTGCGGATAAAGAAATACAAATTGTACCTAAGGTAAGTGGAACTGTAAAGATTGTAAATTTTGAATTAGGAGATACTGTAAAATCAGGGGATGTACTTTTTGAAATAGATCAAAGTGATGTTCAAATACAGGTAGATTCTGCAAGAGCAGGGGTACAGACCGCAGAAGCAGGAGTTAATTCCGCAGTAGCAAATAAGAATATGAACTCAGGAAGTAATATGGATATCCAAATATCACAGATGGAATCAAGTCTTGAAACCTCAAAACTCAATTATAAAGACTTAAAGGATAATTTAGAGAGAACTAAGCTGCTTTATGAATCGGGAGGGGTATCAAAAAAAGAATTAGAAACGGCGCAGCTAAATGTGGATGTAGCAAGGCAAAATATTGAGTCTTCAGAGGAGAAACTTAGAATTACAAAAAATGAACTTTTGAATGATACCAAAAAAGTTTCACAATCTGCAGTTTCGCAGGCAGAAGCCTCAAAAAAACAGGCAGAAGCATCACTTAAGAATGCGGAGAAACAGTTAAGCAACACAAATGTAAAAGCAGAGATAGATGGCATTATAGCATCAAGCAATGTGACTGAAGGGATGATGGTGTCAGCGGGAAATCCTGTGATGAGCATTGTAAATGTAGATAAAGTAAAGCTAGTATTTCAAGTATCAGATAACTATATAAACAAGCTAAAAGTAGGGGCAAAAGCCTATATAGAAATAGAGTCATTGAATAATAAAGTTTTTGAAGGTACAGTTTCAAATATAGCGCCCTCTGCAAATAAGGAAACGCTGCTTTACCCAGTAGAAATATATATTGACAATATAGACAAGGCGATAAGACCGGGAATGTTTGCTAAAGTAAGATTAGTAGTGGAGGAAAAAACTAATGTAATAAGTTTGCCTTTAGATACAGTACTTGAGCGAAATGGAGAAAAGTTTGTTTTTGTAGTAGGCGAAAATAATATAGCAGTTAGAAAAACTGTAAAGACAGGGATTGAAAATGATAAACGTGTAGAGATAACAGAGGGTTTGAAAGTAGGCGATATAGTAGTAACCTCCGGCCAAGATTTTCTATCAGACGGCTCAAAAGTTGAGCTATAACAATACATTAATATAGAAAATGGAAGGTAGGTATACTTTGGATATAATTAAATTATCGATAAAAAAAGCGGTAATGATGTTTATGATTATGGGAATTGTAATAATCTTAGGAATCGTATCGCTTACGAAAATGGAAATGGAGCTGATGGCTTCAATAGATATACCGGTGGCGCTTGTTATGACAAGCTATCCAGGGGCAGGGCCAGAAGAAATTGAAAGTCTTGTTACTGAAGAAGTAGAAGGCGCAGTTGCAAATGTGGAAGGGATAGATTCTGTTAGTTCAACATCTTCAGAAGGCAGCTCTATGGTTATTGTACGTTTTGATTATGGGGTCAATTTAGATGATTCGGTGACGGATATAAGGGATAAACTTAGCACTATAAAGTCTATGCTTCCAGAAGATGCTAAAGATCCAATTGTTATGAAGCTCGATATGAATTCAACTCCAGTTGCTCAGATTGCAGTGACCTCAGAGACGCTTTCGGATAATGAACTTGACTTTTTAGTCGAAGATAAATTAAAAGCTAGATTTGAAAGACTTTCAGGGGTAGCCTCAGTAGATACATCTGGAGGAGTTCAAAAAGAAATCTTAGTTGAAGTAAGTCCAGAACGTCTAGAGGGACTAGGTCTTTCTATGTCAAGGCTGTCACAAATAATTTCTGCGGAGAATTCAAATCAAGCCTCTGGAACTATTGAATATGGGGATAAAGAACTGACGATAAGTAATGAGCTTAAACTTACGAGCATAGATGAAATAAAAGCTATTCCCATAAAGCTTTCATCTGGGGCAATCGTTCAGCTTCAAGATATAGCAAATATTAAAGAACAGGAAAAAGAAACGGATTCTATCAGTAGGGTTAATGGAGAAAAGTGTATAATTTTATCTATTACGAAAACTAGTGATGGAAACACAGTAAATATTGTAAAAGATATAGATAAAGAGATTAAAAAATTATCAAAAGAATTTGGTAATGTAAAAATTGATTTAGTCAACGAATCGGGAAGTACGATAGAAAATGCGATAAATGGTGTAGTTCAAAATATATTTATAGGAGCATTTTTGGCAATACTGGTACTATTTGTATTCCTTAAAAATATAGGTCTTACGGGCGTAATAGGAATATCAATGCCACTTTCTATAATTGGAACCTTTGTACTATTATATTTCTCAGGAGTATCATTAAACATGATATCCCTTGGAGGGTTATCTATAGGGGTAGGTATGCTTGTAGACAACTCGGTCGTAGTAATTGAGAATATTTATAGGTATAGAGCTGTAGAAGGCTATGATAAGATTAAAGGTACCTACAGAGCAACAAGAGAGGTAATGGGCTCACTTATTGGGTCTACGCTTACTACCGTGGTAATATTTGTACCATTTATATTTGCAGGTGGACTTGTAATGGAGATATTTAATGATTTAGTACTTTCTATTATATTTTCACTTTTAGCATCGCTTGTGGCAGCAGTAACTATTGTACCAATGCTTGCAGGAAATTATGTAAACAATGTGCATAGAAATATAGCGCCTAAAAGATTTGATTTTATAAATAAGTTTTTATCGATGTTTGATAAAGGAATAAAGCGTATAGATGAGTTTTATGCAAAAGTGCTTAGAAAAGTTATAAACAGTAAGAAAAAAACACTTTTAGCAGTTTTGGCAATATTTATAGCTTCATTATGTTTAGCACCTTTTATAGGAGTAGAGCTTATGCCAGCTTCTGATGAAGGGGTTATAACTATAGAGGTAGAAGCGCCTAAAGGCAGTAGTACTCAAACCGTAAATCAGTTATCACTTGAGGTGGAAAAGTTGATTGGAGGTATTGAGGAAGCTGAACTTACCTCGGTTTCAATTTCAGATGGAAGCTCTGCGTTTTCAAGTGGGAGTAATATAAGTACTGTAACCTGTCAATTAGTAGATAAAAAGGATAGAAAAAAGAGTACTGAGGAAATTTCAGAAGAAATTAGAAAGATGACTAGCGCTATATCTGGGGCAAAAATAACCGTATCAGAAAATAGCTCCATGTCAGGTATGATGGGGAGTGCGGTAACCGCTGAAATCTATGGAGAGGATTTAGAAGTCCTAGAAGACCTTGCAGAGCAGCTTAAAATTAAAGTAGCTGAGGTTGAAGGCACTCGTCAAGTTGAAAGTTCTATGGAAGCTCAAAATCGTCAAGTATATATAAAGCCTAATAAAGAAAGAATTCGTATGTATGGTATGACTGGAGCGGAAGTGGCGTCGCAGATAAGAGGTAGCTTATCAGGCGATGTAGCGACTAAGCTTAAATCGGATGGAAGCGAAATAGATGTCAGAATAAGTTATCCTCAAAATATATACGAAAATTTGAATCAGCTGAAAGATGTAAATATAGTAACTAATTCAGGGGTATATATTCCGCTGTCATCAATAGCAGAAATTGGCATAAAAGATTCGCCGACAAGCATCGCAAGGTCGGACCAAGAACGGTATGTTACAGTTACAAGTGACGTGTTTGGAAGAAGCACAGGTAAAGTCAATTCGGATGTTCAAAAAATTATTGATAAAATGGAGGTGCCAAATGGCTACAGTATAAAGCTTGGGGGAAATAATGAACAGATGGCAGAAACTTTCTCATCCCTTGCGATGGTACTTGTTTTAGCTGTAGTACTTGTGTATATGGTAATGGCAGCGCAATTTGGGTCATTTATCAATCCACTTGTAATAATGTTTACGATTCCACTTGCACTTACAGGTGCACTGATATTACTATTTGTATTTAGAGAACCGATAAGTATGATGTCTCTTATCGGGTGCTTAATTCTGGTGGGGATAGTGGTTAACAATGGGATAATTCTTATAGATTTCATAAACACGCTTAGACAAAGAGATCATATGGAGTTAGAAGCGGCAGTTTTAAAAGCATGTCCTACAAGATTAAGACCTATTCTTATGACCGCTATGACTACTATACTGGGGCAGTTTCCACTTATTTTTTCGACAAGTTCAAATAGTGAGATGCTGAAAGGTATGGGACTTGTAATTGCAGGAGGGCTTATGACTTCGACGGTGCTTACGCTCGTAGTAGTTCCTATAATGTATATCTATTTTGAAAAACTAAACATTAAATTGAGAAGTAAATATAAGATTAAAGAGAAATTAAATCAATATCAGATTGAAGAAGAATGTAACTAATAAGAAAGCTTACTTGTTTGAATTTAACAGGTAAGCTTTTTTGTTACGCCTCAATTTCTTTAAATAGCTCATAGGCTTTTTTTCTAGACTCTATAAGTATTTCATCTCCAAGCTCGGTAATATGATAATATTTTCGTATCTTGCCTTCGACAAGTTGTTCTTCTTTGTTTAAAAGTCCCTTAGCTTCCATGCTGTGAAGCAGAGGATAAAGCGTTCCTGGACTCATATCATAGCCATGTTCCTTCAGTTCTTCAATCATCCAAGAACCATAAAAAGGGGCTTTTTTTGCGTGATGAAGGATGTGTATCTGAATGAATCCTAAAAAGAATTTTCTTAAAATTTGGGCTTGCATTTTAATCACCTCTGATATATAATTTTGATATAGAAAACCGATATCGATATTATAACACAAGGAGGGAGTATGCACAATACAGTATGGAGAAAATTTCTCAAGGATGTATTTATATGCTCATTAGGGGCATATGGTGGGCCAGAGGCTCATTATGGTGTTTTTACGGATCAGCTAGTCGTTAAAAAGCATTATTTGACAGAAGAAGAGCTTGTTGAGCTTATTGCACTTTGCAGTATACTTCCAGGGCCAACAAGTACGCAGACTATTGTAGCTATTGGACATAGGGTAGGTGGGCCAATGTTAGCGCTGCTTACGATGCTAGTATGGTCAATGCCTGTGCTTGCACTTATGACACTGCTTTCATTTTTGTATCAAATATTTGAGGTTATAGATATTTCTAAAGACACACTAAGATACATTGGACCTATGGCGGTAGGTTTTATTGTTATAGCAGCTTATAGAATTGGAAAGAAAGTGGTTACGGATAAGCTTACAATAGGATTATTCTTTATCGGACTACTTGCGACATATTTCATAAGAAGTCCATGGATTTTTCCGCTAGTATTAGTATTAGGTGGAATATCGAGTATTCTAGCAACTAAAGAGAAAGCTTTATGGAATAAAGTGAAATTAAATCCACCATGGATATATCTGATAGTATTTTTAGGGATTATAATTATTGGAAGAGTTTATCTTCTAGGACATCAAAATAGAATTTTACATTTATTTGAAAGTTTTTATAGATATGGCTATTTAGTTTTTGGAGGTGGACAGGTTGTCGTGCCTCTTATGTATACCGAACTTGTAGAACTGAACTCCTTTATGACCAATCAGGAATTTTTGACAGGGTATGGACTTGTACAAGGACTTCCAGGGCCAATGTTTAGCTTCAGTGCTTATGCTGGGGGAATGGCGGCAAGAGGAGGAAGTATAACTCATCAGATTTTAGGGGCAGTAGCGGGAGGGCTAGGAATATTTTTGCCGGGACTGCTACTGATATATTTTATATATCCTATTTGGGAAAAACTAAAGGGGATAAAAGCGATAAAGATATCTTTAAAAGGGATAAATGCAGTAGCAGGAGGTCTGATTTCGGCATCTGCAATAATATTAATGCAAAAAAATGGTCTAATGCTTGATAATCTAGCAGTATGCATAGTTACGATAGGTCTTCTTTATAGTAAGAAAGTTCCAGCACCACTTATAGTTATAGGAAGTATATTTTTAGGATTTATTGTATAAAACTAAAGCAGTATATTAAATAGTTTAACTTAAGTTTAAGATGGGTAGTAAAAAATCGGTAGGATTTTTTTACAAAAGGGAGGTATATTATGGATTTTAATTCTCAATGGTTTGTATTTACACCAAATCCAGAAAATGCAGAGATGAAAACTGCTTCAGACTGCATAGATTATATCAACAACGGGGTTAGATGGACGGCAAAGTTTAAAGACAATAAGTTCTATCATTACAAAGAAGGGAATCAAAGTGAACTTCATACGGATGATCATTTAGATTTTATGGATAAAAACAAAAAACTTTGCAGACTGGAAATCAAAAATGGAAAAATGCTTGTAAGTACAGATCAATCATCATCTTCTTTAAAAGAAGGGAAGATGTCCTACATCGGATGGGATGGAAAACTATGGACTGCTGATTTGCTAAGACCAATAAGTTTTCATCCAAATCTAAATAAATAACCATAGGGCAGTTGCAGCGCTCGCAAATAAGAAGAGATATCCTCTAATGTTTACATTTAGGAGAATATCTCTTTTATAATTATTATATATTTTCAATTTCGGCACATACTTTTTCTTCTGAAAGGACTTCATTTTCTGGAAGGTATTTTTTCTTTATAAAAAGTCCAAGCATAGTTACAACTACCGCAAGGATCCCTGCAATTGCAAAATATTTCCATTTATCAGTGCCCGCAGTAAGTCCGGCGGCTCCAATTGTAAAAAAAGATACGCCTGGAAACATAAATATAAAGGTATATAGCGTATATTCCCAAAAGCCTATATTTGTTATGCCGTAAGCAAAATTTTGAAGATTATATGGAAATATTGGGAGCATTCTAGTAATCATAAGAATGACGATATCGCTCTTACCCTCATCTGAAAAAAGAAGTTTTTTCAAAACTTTATTTTTTTCAAGCATAGGTTTTATGCTGTCCTTAAGAAAGAATCGGCCTACTAAAAAAGCAATGGCTGCGCCTAGGGTAGTGGCAAATAAGCATGCAAAAATACCGTAGAAAGGACCGAGCATCATACCAGCGAGTATTGCAAAGGTTATTCCAGGAAGTGCTAGCACAACGCAGCCTACAATTGTAATTATCGTGTATATTGAAAGTGCTAGTAATAGATTTTCATTAACTAAAGTTGTAAGAAACTTTAAATTGTTCATATCACAAAGATAGGCAGAACATCTAAAATGTCTATTTATTGCACAAATTAATAGTATAATTGCTATAAATATTGCGACTTTTGAAGATTTTTTCATTATTTATCACTCGTTTTCTTTTTTAATAAAATTTCATCTAATATAATAATAATAATTATACCACAAACTATTATTATTAAAAAAATATTGTTTATCAAAGAAAACGGAACTTTAGTCTGATGAAGGCCTTCTCTTACAATACTTGCAGGTACTATTTGAATTCTTTTAAAACCATATAGAAAAATTCCATAAGCAAACATGATGCTAGTATTTATCAATGTAAATTTAAGGTTGAATTTTATAGGTTTATTTTTTTGGATTATAAATGAAATTATGCTCAAAATTATGATTGAAGCGAAAAATATATAGCCGATATTTACACGCATCTCAAGCCATTCGCTTTTAAAACAGCCAAGGGCGATTGCCATCGCCCAAAGCATACTGTTGAATAATATTTTTACGTAAATCATATTAAGCCAATCTAAAAATCACTTTAACTACAGTACCATCTGCTGGAAGTACAGAATCATCGCCGAAGAAATCAACTACTTTGTTTTGAGTAGTACCTGTAGGATAAGCGGCATCACTTGCGATTCCAGTGGCGCAACTATCTAAACAAAGGACACAGCCTGTGTTGTTTTTTTGAGCGCTTGCAAGATTTCCTCCAAAACGGAAATCAGATTCTCTCTCTTCACTTGCTTTTATAATGTCTTGGAATGGAATTTCTTTATCAAGTCCATCCCATGTAACAAATACATTTAATTTATCACCTTCTACAGATTTTCCATTATCTGGGCCTGCCTTCATATCTTCACCAGTAAGATTATCTCCAGCTTTTGCTCCGATATCTAGAAGCGCTTGATAAAATTCTTTTTCGTCAGCAAGACCTCTAAGGACAGATTTTTCACCATTTGAACCATCTTTAAATACTACGCCGTGACGAGTAGACTCGGTAAAGTATTTTGCATTTACCTCAGCTAGCATAGTTACTTCTTTTTTATCTTTATCGACTACCATTACTTCTTGTGAAGCAGCTGGATCTTCTGTAGTTTCTGTGGTTTCACTTGGAGCACCGCAAGCTACTAGTGAAGTTAGAAGGATAGATGATAAAGCTAGTGTGAAAAATTTTTTAAGTTTCATAATTATCTCCTTTTTATAAATTTATATTCAGCCCCAAAGGGAAGCTGTCATTATTTAGTAAGATTACCATGTTTCATTTTGTATATGGAATCAGCATACTCAAGAGAAGTCATATCGTGGGTGCTTATAAGCACGGTAGTTCCACAATCAGATATATCCTTAAAGAATTCCATAACAAGCCTTGAATTTTCAGGGTCAAGGTTATTTGTAGGTTCATCTGCGATTATTATATCTGGGGAAGAGATAAGGGCTCTTATAAGCGAGACTCTTCGTTGTTCTCCACCAGAGAGATTTGAAGGGAATTCTTTTTCAAATCCTTCAAGTTCAAATCGTTTTAAAAGTTCTGAGACTTTGTTTTTTGAAACTACAGCTTTTTTATCAAAATAAAGCGGCATACATATATTGTCCATTATATTGAAGCTTGGAATTAGACTTTGACCTTGAAAAATATAGCTCAGCTTTAAATCTTTACCTAGTATTTCTCCTGAAGTTGGTTTTGCAAGTCCAGCAATCATAGAAAATAGAGTACTTTTCCCACTGCCAGAGGGTCCGACAACGGTTACGAATTCCCCTTTTTTTATCTGCAAGTTTACATTTTTCACAGCGAAGAATTCTTTTTTTCCACGAATAAATGTTTTACTTAAATCTACAGTTTCTAAAATCATTATTCATTCTCCTTTATCAATAGATACGGCTCTTGACGACTTATCATAAAGCTAGAAAATAAGGAAGATAAAATTCCTGTAGTTAAAGCAATTAAAATAGCTTTAAAACTTACTTCTAGAATTTGAGCTATTGAAAAATTTAGATAGGGAATATGAAGCATATTCTGAATAGGAGTTTTAAAAATCAGCATAAATATAAAGCAAATAACTGTCCCTAATATGGCACCTAAAAAACTTATTATTATAGCTTCAAAATTTATTATTGAATAAACCTGCGTTTTTGAAGCACCTACAGAAAATAATATTCCAAATTCTTTTTTGCGCTCATTGATCGTCATAGAGAAGATAACAATTAGGGCAAGAGAAGTCACAAGGTATATAAGTGCCATTAGAAGAATACTGTAAGATTCTAAGGTCGTTATATTTTCAGCTATATTAGCAAATAAACTGTTACTAGTGTATATTCCGATGTTTTCTTTTGGATATTCAAAAGAAATATCTGTAGCTAATTTTTTTGGACTTATATCAGTTTTGGCATTTACCATAATCATAGATATAAGGGAATCCATATTTTCTAAGTGCAGATTACTAGAGGCTTCTTTTGAATTTATAAATTCTTTAGCAGTTTCAAAGGTCATAAATACAGAGTTATCATAACCCATACCTGTTTTTTCGAGTTTTTCAGCTATTATGAAATTTGTATTATAAAACTTTATGTTATCGCCAATATTACTTGCAATATTATATCCTACATAAACATTCCCTTTTTTCAATTCACTTTTTTGAGAACTACTTAGCCACGGTTTTACCATGAAATCTGATTGAGGGTCAAAGGCTATAAGTTGAACAGGTGCATCACAGCAAGTAGCGGCCATTGTAGAAAGATAAAGCTGAGGGGTAGTTTCTTTAACTGAATTTACCGCGTTTATTTTTTCAAGCCAGCTTTTTTCAAAATATATGGTACAAGGTTCGCCCATGAACAGCGAGTCTCTTAATTCTTGAGTGAATTTATCGGGGACAACAATAACATCAGCACCTATTCGATTAGTGATATTGTTAATATTGAATTTCATGCTATCAATCATCATACTACTAGCAAATAAAGTAAATGCTTGGAGTATAATGAAGCTAAGCATCAGAAAGCTTCTAAGTTTATGATATTTTAAATTTTGGATTGCGATGCTTTGTGGTTTTAATTTTGAGTCCATAGCTTAAATTTCCTTACTATTTTTTTGATATAAAGCGTACCCTAAAGAAAATATTATTAGTATAGCGCTTGCAAGATATATTGCTGGAAAGGCATGGGTTCTGCAAAGCATTTCTGGTTTTTTGCAACCACCTATCAATACCGTAGGAATTAATATGGCTGTAATACCTGATACAAATCCTGCTAAAGAAAGTGCTATTTGAGTTTCTTTGGTTTTAAATACTATAATTAAAATTCCTAAAGCTACTATAATTAACCCTATTCCTATTTCAGCTTGTGCACTCCAATGACATTTCATGATTTTTTCCATTTTTTCGCATACTGGGAAAAGTTTTTGAGGGGAGATAGCTAGAAACAGTCCTAAAAGTATATATATAAGACCTGCTATTTTATTTTGTTTCAATTGGTTCACCTCCTTTAAAATTGATGTACTATGTCATAATATCATTACTTTAAATATGTTTCTAATTGAAAAAAATAATGAATTCAATAAAAAAGTCTGATATATACATTTGTATGTATATACCAGACTTTCAAATAAAAATAGTGTATTTTAAGCATATTGTTTATTGTTCTTCAAGTTGAGTATGAAGCAGTTCCCATTCTTCAAAAGCATTTCCTAATGAATCTTCGGTAAGTTTTTTTTCATCAGTTACTTTTTTAGCATTTTCTGGGTTTGAGTAAATTTCTTCCTTACATAGTTCGTGGTCAAGTTTTTCTATTTTTTCTTCAAGTAAGGCTATATTTTCTTCTATTTCAGAGATGCGTTTTTTTAGTTTTCTAAGTTCTTTTTCTTTTTCTTTATCTTTTTTCTGCTGTGCTTTAAGCTGGGTCTTGGTAGCGCCCTCTTGAGAAGCTTCATTTAATGTTCTATTTAAATCTTCTTTTTCAAGCGCTATTTTTTCTTGGTAATAGTCGTAATTGCCAAGAAATTCTCTGACTCCATTTTCGCTCAAAACAATTACCTTATCAGCAAGTTTGTTTATAAAGTATCTGTCGTGGGAAATGAAAAAGACAGTACCTTCATAGACATTTAGCGCATTTTCAAGTACTTCTTTAGATTCTATATCAAGATGGTTTGTAGGCTCATCCAAAAATAGAAAGTTAGCATTTGAAAGCATAAGTTTTAAAAGTGATATTCTAGATTGTTCTCCTCCACTAAGGGATGAGATAAGTTTGTATACATCATCTCCAGTAAATAAAAAGGCGGCTAACATATTTCTAACTTTAGTTTCTGTAAGGCTTGGATATTCATTCCATACTTCATTTAAAATAGAATTTTGAGGATTTAAATCTTTTCGGTTCTGGTCAAAATAAACAGGATGAACGTTTGTACCATAGGATACGGTGCCTTCAAACTCGGTATCTTTTCCTAAAAGGATATTAAATAAGGTAGTTTTACCAATTCCATTTGGACCAAGGAGTGCAACTTTTTCATTCCTATATACATTTATGTTTACATCTGAAAATAATTTTCTGTTACCAAAAGATTTTTGTATATTTTCGGCTTGCATTACATCATACCCACTTGTAATGGAAGGACTGAAGGTTATGGAGGCTTGTTTTTTTGCGAAATCAGGTTTTTCAACTACATCCATTTTATCTAATAATTTTTCACGACTTCTGGCTCTTTTAACTTGTTTTTCTCTACCAAAAGCTTTAAGCTGAGTAATTATTTCTTTTTGGCGCTTTATTTCTTCTTGATTGTCTTTATATTCTTTTTCTAAAAGAAGCTGAGCAGTTTCACGTTTTTCTAAATAATCGGTGTAGTTTCCATTATACTCAGTAAGTATCTTATTTTGAATTTCAAATATCTTATTTACAATTTTATCTAAAAAATATCTATCATGTGAGATTACAATAACATTTCCTTTATATTGTCTAAGATAATTTTCAAGCCATTCAACAGCATCAGTGTCAAGATGGTTAGTAGGTTCATCCAAAAGTAGAACATCTGGATTTTTTAGTAGGAGTTTTGATAGCATAAGTCTAGTTTGTTCTCCACCTGATAATAATTTAACTGATTTTTCAAAATCTTCATCACTAAAGCCAAGCCCTTTTAGAATTCCTCTTGCTTCAGAATTATATGAATACCCATTGTTATTTGTAAAAATTTCGGTTTTTTTAGCATATTCATTCATAAGTGATTCTAAGTTTGGGGAATGAGCAGACTCCGAAATTCTATTCTCTAGTTCTCGTAGTTCTTTTTCAAGTTTTATGATATCTTCAAAGCACAGTAGTGCTTCTTCAAATAATGTTTTTTCGGAATCTGACTTTACATTTTGCTCTAGATATCCAAGCGTTATATCTTTGCCTGTATATATCTGACCAGAGTCTTTTTCAAGCTTTCCTGCAATTATTTTAAAGAGTGTAGTTTTGCCCGCACCATTAGAACCGACAAGGCCTATTTTTTCACCATCATTTACGGCAAAAGAAATATCTTTTATTATAGTTTCAATTCCATAAGATTTGGTTATATTATTTATTGAGAGTGTAATCATTTTATTTCTCCATATATTTTTCGATGTTTTTTATTAAATGTATTTTTAATACAAAGTACAATATAAATTATATCATATAATGGAGATTAAATTCTGTAAATTATTTGACATTCTTGTTAAAATTTGGTTTAATAAATAATATAAGATTATACTATAACAGTATACAGAACAGGATGAGGTGGATTAATTGAGTAAGTCAGAACGATCAATCTCTATGGCGGTAATAAGAAGATTACCGAAATACCATAGATATTTAAAAGATTTAATGGATAAGGAAATTTATAGAATATCTTCAAAGGAACTAAGCGAAATTATAGGATTTACTGCATCTCAAATAAGACAGGACCTCAATAATTTTGGTGGATTCGGACAGCAAGGTTATGGATACAACGTGGAAGAGCTATATGATGAAATTGGAAAAATACTTGGGTTAGACAAAGAATATAATGCGGTGGTTATAGGTGCAGGAAATATGGGACAAGCACTTGCTAATTACCCTTGGTTTCAAAAAAAGGGTTTTGGCGTAAAAGCACTTTTCGATGCAAATCCGAAGCTTGTAGGACTTAAAATTAGAGATATGGAAATCCTTGACGTAGAAGATTTGGAAGACTATATAGAAAAAAATTCGATAAAGATAGCAGTTATATGTACGCCGAAAGAGCATGCTCAGTCTATAGCAGATAAACTTTCAAAAACTAACATAGAGGGTATTTGGAACTTTGCACCGATAGATTTGAACATACCATCAAGAATTATTGTAGAAAATGCGCATTTGAGTGACAGTTTATTTGTGTTGTCTTACATGTTAAATGAATCAAAAAAAGATAAAGAAGAATAGCACTATAAAAAAACGTGTAATCTTGAAAATTCAAGTTTACACGTTTTTTTTACAAAAATTAGGGTTAATGGTGGAATTTCTGTAATATTTTCTTAAATTGTATTGTTGGGAAAGTAAAGGTATAATATAATTGTTATTAGTAAGTATTTGAAGAAAGGAGGGAATATTATGGTAAAGAAATTTTTGAGAGCAGTTTTTGCTTTTGTAGGAGTTACTACAGGGTTTGGAATATATTTATATGTAAATGTACTTTTTAGAAATGTATACAATATATCAAAAACTTTAGAAGTGGCCATATTTTTAGCATTGACTCTGGGATTGGGAGTGTTGTTCTTTTTCTTGACACCATATTTTATTAAGGTAGGACAAAAAGTTATTGTAAAGATTGAAAAAGAGTCAGCATCGGTGGGTACCTTAGAAATGTTGGTTTCTATTGTTGGAATTATCATTGGACTTATTGTTGCTTATTTTATTAATAGCTTCGTTTCTCAGATACCTGTAATAGGCTCGGCAATTTCGGCTATAGTTTATGTATTTTTTGCATTTTTAGGATATAGACTTTCTACTAAGCGAAAAGATGAGATATCAGGTTGGGCGAATAATTTTAAATTAAATCAACACAAAGAAAAACCAGTAAAAAAACAGATTGCAGGAGTTCCAAAGATTCTTGATACAAGCGTAATAATTGATGGCAGAATAGCTGATATTGCTAAAACTGGCTTTATTGAAGGCAAATTTGTAGTACCTAATTTTGTGCTAGAAGAGCTTAGACATATTGCCGATTCGTCAGATGATTTAAAACGCGTAAAGGGAAGACGAGGACTTGATATCCTCAATATAATGCAAGAGGAACTTAAGCTTGATTTTGAAATTTCTAATATGGATTTTGAAGATATATCGGAAGTGGATATGAAGCTTCTAAAGTTAGCACAGACAGTAAATGGAAAGGTGCTTACGAACGACTTTAATCTTAATAAAGTAGCACAGTTTCAAGGGGTAAAAGTATTAAATATCAATGAACTTGCAAACGCTGTAAAGACAGTAGTTATTCCTGGGGAAGAGATGTTTGTAACTATAGTTAAGGAAGGCAAGGAACATAATCAAGGCGTAGCTTATCTAGATGATGGGACTATGATTGTAGTTGAAAATGCTAAAAAACTCATAGGACAACAGTTTACAGTAATAGTGACTACAGTGCTTCAAACCGCAGCAGGAAGAATGATTTTTGCTAAACAAAAGTAGATTATAATAAAATATTTGGATATTAAAATGCAGTGATTATAACACTGCATTTTTTTCGTTTAATTTTTCAGCTTTACGCTCTATTAAGTTTCGAGAAATTTTACCAAATGAAGATACAAGCATTACTCCAACTGCTATTGAACCTGCAACAGTAAGCGTGGAAAGGCCTTTTGCGACAGCTTTTTCTATGTTGTTTTGTGTGAAGTAATACATAGTCATATATAAGGAATAACCAGGTGTTATTGGAAGAATTCCGGGAATAACAAACATTGTAACTGGATTTTTGCTAAGTCTTGCAAAGATTTCACTTAATATAGCAATTATTATTGCAGCTGCAAGATTTGCAAAAGCAAGGGAACTGCCTATTTTTGTTAGTGCAAGGTATACAAGCCAACCTACAGCACCTGTAAAACCAGCATACATAAGTAGTTTTTTAGGAAGCTGGTAAAATATAGCATAGCCTATCGTAGCAATAAAAGCATATATAAATTGAATTACATAAGACATTATATAATCCCTCCTAACTTCATGTAAAGGCTTAAAATAGAACCTACAGACACCGCTATAGCAATAGCTAAAATAGCAGCTTCAAATACTTTGGATACGCCTGAAATCAAATCTCCAGCGATAAAGTCTCTAAGTCCATTAGTAAAGGAGACTCCAGGAAGTAGTGGCATTATAGAGCCTACTATTATCATATCCATATTTCTTCCAATACCTATTATCATTGATAATATGGCTAAAATCGATATTATTACTCCGCTTACAGCATTTGATAGGAACGAGTTATTGTCTAGTTCATATACCTTTATAGAAGTTATAGTAGCAATCATAGATATTATAAAGGCGCAGAATAAATCGTGGGGTCTTCCGCCAAACATTCCTGCAAACATAGATGAGGCAATGCCACACCAAAGCATTTTTTTCCAAGCGGTATATTCAGATTTTGCCAAAATAGCTTGTAGATTTGCAATGGCTAAGTCTAAATCTATTTCGTTGTTAACAAAATCTCGGGAAAAATTATTGACAAGGGCTACCTTTTGAAGATTTGTAACACGATTATCAATGCTTTTCATAAAGGAAAACCCATCATGTCTGTCATCGGCTATTATTATAACTGTAGGGGTTACAAAGGCACTTACGTGGAAAATATTTCTTGAATGGCATATTCTTATAATGGTATCTTCTACTCTGTAGGTTTCTCCTCCGTTACAGAGCATTATCTCACCTGCAAATAAGGCGAGTCTTAATACCTTTTTTTTATCTATTTCACTTATAGCTTTTTTCAATTTAATTCCTCCTAAGCTAAATAATAATTGACTTCAACTAAAAAAATAATAACACAATAGCTTTTAAAAATAAACCCAAAAAACGTTGAATATACAGATTTTAGAAATTAAATTGGATATCATACATTTTTTTTACATTTTTACCAACTTGATTTGTTTTATTATATTTTAGAAAGTGTTATAATGTAGCTTGTACTTAGATATTAATGGGTATTAGCTTTAATATAGATTATTTAATGAGGTGATAGTATGAGACAGAGAATTCTTGTTATAAAAGAAGTTCTAGGAGAACGAAATGAGCTTGCATTTTCGCTTGTAGAGCCATATATAAAGGATAGGCTTAAAGAAGGCAGTTTTGTAAATGTACATGAAACTCAAGGCACAATTTTGAAGAGCCTTTTGGAAGAAGACGATATTTGGCAGGGGGAAATTACTCAGCAGGAAGTAGACATAATGTTTGATATAAACAGTTATGATAAAATCGTATATGTAGCTCAAGAGGCTGCTAAGCCTTCAGATATACTTGTGTATAATCCGGACGATTTGGATAAAAATATGATATTTTATCACATAGGAAACATGACAATTAAAGATAAATATGATATTAAAGAGGAAATTAAAACGGACAATAATGATTTATCAAGTGATATTGAGCTTAACCCAAAGGAACTAAAAGCAAACCGAAGAATGTGGATTTTAATATCATCAATACCGTGGCTCATTTTTCTTTTGATGTATCTTTTTGGATATAAAAATATATCTGGAATACCATTTGTAATATCTATAATAGCGTTGGGCACTAAAATTTTAAGAAAGCGACAAAATAAAGAATATCTTGCAGAATCAATAAATGTATCACTTTTTGCATTAATATTGTTTTCAAATTATCAAAACTACTCATGGGTTGCAAATATATCTCCTGTAATTTCACTTATGGGATTAGCATTGGTTTTAATGGTATCTAAAATTGAATGGGATGAAGTATAAAAAGTTAACAGCCTGAAGGGGCTGTTTTTAATTTATACTGTATAATTTAAGTTATAATAAAATATAATACATTTTGAGAAAAATGTTAAAACAATAAACTTTGACTAAAATTTCGCTATTTTTCAATGGTTGTATGAATAAAAATGAAAAAATAAAAATTTTCGAATTGTCAAAAAATTCTATTGCATAATTAGTAAATAAAAGTTATAATAAGTACAGAATTATCGCAATTATTTTAATTATGCGTATTGCTTGAAAATGACAAGGAGGTTAGAACATGGAAGGTAAACAAAACGGTCAAGCTGAAGGTAAATCAAGAGGTCAATTTGGAAGTAGCTTTGGATTTATAATGGCAGCGGTAGGCTCTGCGGTAGGGCTTGGAAATCTATGGGGATTTCCTTATAAAATGGGAAAAGGTGGAGGCTTTGCATTTCTTTTCATTTACTTATTTTTTGTGGTTACAGTAGGTTTTGTAGTAATGCTTGGAGAACTTGCTATTGGTAGAAAAGCTAAAATGGATGCAGTGGGATCTTATAAATCTATTGATAAAAAAGCAGGATTTATAGGAGGATTTGGTGTAGTAGCTGCCTTTGTAATATTATCATTCTACTGTGTACTTGGTGGATGGGTAATGAAGTATGCATTCACATTTATTGGAGAAATGTTTGGCAAGGGATTCGGTGGAGTTGCAGGTGCAGATTATTTTGTCGCATTTATAACTGGTAATGTGGAGCCTATAGTATGGTTTGCAATATTTCTTGGACTTTCATGTCTTATAGTACTTGCAGGGGTTGAAAAAGGAATAGAGAAATACAGTAAAATCATGATGCCTGCACTTTTTGTAATGCTTATAGTAATTATAATAAGAAGTGTAACTCTTCCAGGTGCAGTGGAAGGACTTAAATTCATGTTCAAACCTGATTTTTCAGTATTTTCAAGTTTGGAATCTACAGTAAAGGTTGCAGGAACAGCACTTGCACAGATGTTCTTTTCACTTTCACTTGGTATGGGGGCTATGCTTACTTACGGAAGTTATCTTGGGAAAGACCAAAATCTTGAAACAAGTGCACTTATAATACCGGCACTTGATACTCTTATAGCTATCCTTGCAGGATGTGCTATAATGCCAGCGGTATTTGCATTTGGACTAGACCCATCTGCTGGACCTGGACTTATGTTTATAACTCTTAAAGAGGTATTTGCATCAATGCCTATGGGTTCAGTATTTGGATTCTTATTCTTTACACTAGTATTTTTTGCAGCTATAACTTCATCTATTTCCCTTCTTGAGGTTATATGTGCATATTTTATAGATAGTAAAGGAATGCCTAGAAAAAAAGTTACAGCAATGGCAGGAATCGCAGTCTTTGTACTTGGAATCCCAGTTGCACTTAGTCAAGGATTACTTTCTGGAGTTAGACCTATAATGGGAATGGATATACTTGATTCATTTGACTTTATTGCAGAGTACACCCTTATGCCGCTTGGAGCACTATGTATGTGTATATTTGTAGGTTGGAAATGGGGAGCTAAAATTGCAGTAGATGAAATTGAATCTTCTGGACTAGGCTTTAAACTTAAAGGGTATTTCATGTTTATGATTAAATGGGTAACACCATTATTTGTAGGCTTTGTGCTATATTCTTCATGTGTAGCGCCGATAATAAAATACTTTATAAGTGGTGGACAATAAAATAATTTTAAACTTAAATTTTAAAATTATATAATTTATATAAAAATAGAAGTGTTTAAATTGCACTTCTATTTTTTATTCACAAAAAATATTTTATGCGGTATAATAAAATATTAAGAGAATAATATTAATTAATATAGATTTTTACAAAGGAGTAAGAAATGGAAAAAAGAGTAGTGTTAGGTATGAGTGGAGGCGTAGATTCGTCGGTAGCAGCGCTTATTCTAAAAGAACAAGGTTATGATGTAGTTGGAATATTCATGAAAAATTGGAATGAACAAGACGAAACAGGGGTTTGTACTGCTACTGAAGATTATGAAGATGTTTCTAGGGTCGCAAGTCAACTTGGAATCCCTTATTATACAGTTAATTTTGAAAAAGAGTATTGGGATAGAGTATTTAGTTACTTCTTAAAAGAATATAGAGCGGGAAGAACTCCTAATCCAGATGTTATGTGTAACCAAGAAATAAAATTTAATGCGTTTTTGGATTATGCGCTTAAACTTGACGCGGATTATATAGCGATGGGACATTATGCAAGGGTGAAAGAAGAAGATGGGAAATTTTATTTGGTAAGAGGAAAAGATGATAATAAGGACCAAACCTATTTTCTTTCTAGAAT
The DNA here is from genome assembly GCA_041738345.1 of Proteocatella sp. GTDB lineage: Bacteria > Bacillota > Clostridia > Peptostreptococcales > Filifactoraceae > Proteocatella. The sequence goes on along the minus strand of JBGSPX010000008.1, from coordinate 3,802 downwards.
AGGCCAAAAAGCACTTTCTAAAGCCCTGTTTCCTATTGGAGATATAGAAAAATCGGAAGTAAGGCGAATTGCAGAGGAAAATAATCTTGCAACAGCTAAGAAAAAAGACTCTACAGGAGTGTGTTTTATAGGAGAGCGTGATTTTGATGCTTTCTTGGATAAATATTTACTTTCTAAACCAGGTATGATAATGACAGTAGATGGTAACGAAATCGGAAAACATCATGGACTGATACACTATACCTATGGACAGCGAAGAGGTATTGGGATTGGCGGAGTGGGTTCTGGACAGCCTTGGTTTGTATGTGGTAAGAACTTAAAACAAAATATTCTTTATGTAGCACAGGGAGAAAATCATGAGTCACTATTTACAAAGAGTCTTATAGCAGATGATATGTTTTGGACTTTGGATCAACCATCTGTAATGCCACTTAAGTGTAGTGCTAAGTTTAGATATAGACAGGAAGATATTCCTGTTACGGTTTATGATATGGGAAGTGATAAAGTAAAGATAATCTTTGATAATCCTGTAAAAGCAGTAACTCCAGGTCAGGTTGCAGTGCTTTATGATGGAGAGGTTTGTCTTGGTAGTGCGATAATAAATAGTGCAGAATCAGTTAATAGTAAGTATAGATTTTTATATGAAACGGAAAAATAATTATAAAAAGTGAGGGGGTAGCTCTTCGCTTTTTCTTTTACTTTTTTGTAAAAAATAACAAGTTGGCGGGGGACCAACTTGTTATAAAGGGGTTTTTTAACTATATGTTCTGTGTGAGTGTAAGGAATTGGGAGAAAAACCTTACATTCGGTGATTAATATCACCTGACTACAAATATATTTTAATGTTAAAATAAAGTATAGCTATAAAAAAAATGTGGGAAAAATGTAAAATTTCAAATATATTGAATATTGAGGTGGTTTTAAATTATGAAGACAAAGGTTTTATACAGATGCAGTAGTTGTATGAATGAAAGTCCAAAATGGAGTGCAAAGTGTTTGGAATGTGGTTCTTTTGGAACGATAGAGGAGTTTGAACTGCCTAAAAAAAATGCAGTTGGAGCAGCTAAGCTTTCAGGGGCTAGTTCTAAAGTGGAACTTAGCAGACTAAAGGACATAAAAACTAATAACAGTCATAGAATAGTGAGCTCGCTCAATGAGTTTAATAGGGTTATGGGTGGAGGTATTGTCAAGGACTCTGTTAGCATAATAACGGCAAAGCCGGGGGCGGGTAAATCGACGTTATTACTTCAAATTGCAGATGATTTGGGAAGTAAGGGATATAAAGTGCTTTATGCAACGGGAGAAGAAAGTGATAGTCAGATAAAAAGTAGAGCGGATAGGATTTTAAAAAATGTCAGTGATAATATATGGATACTTCCTGACAATAGTATGAATAGTGTGCTTGCTTATGTAGAACAGGTAGACCCTGACTTAATAATAATAGACAGTATACAGACATTTACGCTTGAGGAATATTTTCCCTCAAGAGCAGGTTCTCCGACTCAGACTATGGAATGTGCGAATGCAATGGTTAAGCTTGCGAAAAGTGCAAGAAGGCCAAGAGCGGTAATTCTTGTAGGTCAGATGAATAAAAATGAAGAAATGGCAGGACTTAGATCGCTTGAACATCTTGTAGATACGGTACTTGTAATAGAGGGGGAAAATGAAGAAACTCTAAGGGAACTTCAATCTACGAAAAATAGATTTGGAGGAACTGGGGAAATGGGTTTTTTTTCTATGACAGAAGAAGGACTTGTGTCTATCGATAATCCTTCGGAATATTTTATGACAGTTAGAAATGAAAATGATAGGGTTTCAGGTTCAGCGCTTACGGTAGTTAGGGAGGGGACTAGACCGATTATTTTGGAGATTGAGAGTTTGGTATCTACTTCTTTTATGCCCTATCCTACAAGAATAGGGGAGGGTTTAAGGCGAGACCATTTAAATATTTTAGTGAGTATATTGGAGCAGAGGGCTAAATTTAATCTGCTTAACAAAAATGTAGTCATAAAGACTACGGGAGGCCTTAAGGTCAAGGAAAATGCTATAAATTTAGCGATTTTAATTAGTATTGTATCTTCTTTTTCTGAAAAACCAGTACCATCCAATTATGTTTTTATAGCAGATGTAGGGCTTACTGGTGAATTAAAGAAAGTACCTTCGACAGAGCAGAGGATAAGAGAGCTTGATAGAATGGGTTTTGAAAAAGTATATATAGCACCGGGAACTTTTTCAAGAAAAGTGAAATTTGAAAATATACAGGTAATTGAGAAAAAAACATTAATAGAAGTTATATATGATGTGTTTGGAGCGCTTGAGAGATTTAGTAAATAGAGAGGTATTGTTATGAATGGAAATGAAAGACGTGATGAGATTCTAAAAAAATTAGGGAAAAAACCTATAAGTGCGTCAGCTTTAGCGGCTATTTTCTCGGTAAGTAGGCAAATAATAGTATCTGATATAGCGCTTCTTAGGGCATCGGGAGCAAGGATTGAATCCACACCTAGAGGATATATAATTAATCAAGATGAAAAACATGGCCTGATTAAAGTTATAATGTGTAAGCATTTGAACGATGGTGTAGCAGATGAAATTTATACGATTGTAGATAATGGGGCAACAATTATAGATGTAATAGTGGAACACAGTGTATATGGTCAAATTCAAATAAATTTAAATCTAACTTCTAGGTATGATTGTGAACAGTTTTTGAAAAAGCTTCAAAATAGCTCGGCATCACCTCTTGCAGGACTGACTTCAGGGGTACATTTTCATACAATTTCATGTCCTGATGAAGCGTGTTATGAAAGAGTAAAAGAAGAACTTAGAAAAAAACAAATATTGATTGAAGATATAATTTAAAACTTATTTTGAGATATATTTGGTATTGACATTATATAGAATTTGAAGTAATATGTAAATGCAGGTGTCAAGACACATAAAAATACATAATAAGATTGGAGATATATAATGAGAACTTTGACGAAATCAAGAGGTACGGAAAGTGTTGTTATGGCAGGCCTTTTATGTGCAATGGGGATAATAATACCTATGTTTATGCCTAAAATAGTTTTAGAACCCGCATCTTTTACATTAGCGAGTCATGTACCAATATATGTAGCTATGTTTATATCGCCTATGGTAGCTTTTTCAGTTGCGGTAGGAACTACGATTGGGTTTATGATGACAGGATTGCCTATAATTATAGTTATGAGAGCTTTTTCTCATGTGATATTTGTTACATTGGGTGCACTTTGGCTTAGTAAATATCCACTTAACTCGAATTTAAAAGTAGTACTTTTTGCAGTTGTTACTTCTGCAATCCATGCAATTTCTGAGTTTATTATAGTATCAACTTTTTACTTTGGGGGAAATGTTGCAGATAAGTTTTATGATAATGGATTTTTTAGGTCGGTAATCTTACTGGTTTTTGTAGGGACTTTTATACACAGTATTATAGATTTTATAATAGCGTACATTATTATAAAACCACTGTCAAAAACCGGAGTAAAGCTTAATTTAGGGAATTAGAATTGAGGTAATCAAAATAAAAAAAGGCGTGTCACAGAGGTTGAAAAACATTACTGTGGCGCGCCTATTTAAATTATTATTTTGTGTTTATGCTATAAATTAAGCATATATATGGTTTCCTATCTCGATGTATTCATTAAGTGTTAGGCCTGTTGCTGCTGTATCGTATTGGTGTTTTTTTGAAGATGTTGGATTTATAAGGAAATAATCATATCTTATTGTTTCTTTTCCGTTTACTTTTACATCGTCATAAGTTACATCTATTAATAAC
>JBGSPX010000050.1:0-32035 GCA_041738345.1 Proteocatella sp. | reverse complement strand
AGTTTAACTAGCTTTAGGGACTTCCAGCAATTCAAAGGATTTTGGATAGGTTTATTTAATGTTATACCTATCACTCCATGCTCTTTACGAACATGGGAGGCTGTCAACAATTTTCTAAGTTAAAAGTTATAAAACTTAATAGGTAGTTATAACTTTTTATAACTTATTTGTAACTGTTAGTTACCTCTGAACCATCTACATTGTAAATTCTCATTCTAAAATCAGCATGCGCTGATTCTTCTACAAACATAACGCCATCTGCACCCATAGAGGTTTTTATATTGCAATCTCGCTTTGCAAGTGATGATTTGACATCATTCTCTAGTTTTAAAGTTCTATTGTCCATTACTAAAAAATTGTTTCCATTTCCATTTATTTTGGTATATATTATATTCATCGTTTTCTCCTAAATTATTATATTTCCGACAGAAAGCATTTTAACAATCATAACTACTACAAATCATTTTTTATAAGGTCTTCAAAAGTTTCTCTTTTGACAATTTCCCTAGCTATCCCGTCCTTTATAATAACTACCGCAGGACGACATATTCTGTTATAGTTACTAGCCATTGAGTAATTGTATGCGCCTGTAGTAAGTACTGCTAAAATATCTCCTGATTCAAGTTTAGGCAAATGTGCATCTACTATGAGTTTATCTCCCGATTCACAGCATTTACCTGCGATGGTAACAGTTTCTTCTGCACTTTCTCCTGCTTTATTTGCGACTACTGCCTCATATTTTGCGCCGTAGAGTGCTGGTCTTATATTATCTGTCATTCCACCATCTACACTTACATATTTTCTAACATCTGGAATATCTTTTATCGCACCTACTGTATACAGCGTGGCTCCCGCTTCACCCATTAACCATCGTCCCGGCTCTATAAGGATTTTAGGTAGTTCTAAATTTTTCTGTTGGCAATTAAGTGTAATATTTTCAATTATACTATCCATAAAAACGCTTATGTCTTTTGGACTGTCTTCGTCTGTATAATAAACGCCAAAACCACCACCTATGTTTAACTGCTCAATATCTACACTGCACTGATTTTTTATCTCAAGTGCTAAATCTGTCATTCTTTCAGCTCCTGCCTTATATATTTCAGGAAGAAACATCTGGGAACCGATATGACAATGAATACCTTTAAATTCTATATGGCTCATAGAAAGTACTTTTTTAACCGCTTCAAGGGCTATTCCAAAATCCATAGTAAATCCAAATTTTGAATCGAGCTGCCCTGTAGATATTGCTTCGTGTGTATGCCCTTCCACTCCCGGACTTATTCTTAGAAGTGCTTTAACTTTCTTATTTTTTGACTGTGCAATCTTTTGAACATTTTCCATCTCATAAAAGTTATCTATTACAATATATCCAATATTTTGTTCTATAGTATATTCAAGCTCCGAAATAGTTTTGTTGTTTCCGTGAAAATATATTTCCGTTCTCGGAAAGCCTGCTGAAATAGCCGTATAGAATTCACCTGCCGATACCACATCTACTCCCATGCCTTCCTCAGCTAAAATTCTATATATTTCCTTACAACTAAACACTTTACTTGCATATAATACCTTTGAATTTGTATATTTTCCTGTAAGCGCTTCTTTTATTTCCTTGCATCTTGTTCTTATCTCAGTTTCGTCCATAATATAAAGTGGAGTTCCATATTTTTTTGAAAGTTCCACAGTATCAGCTCCCCCAAATGTAAGATTTCCATTTTCATTTATTCCGATATATCTTGCATTTCTCATAAAATCTCTCCTTAATCATTTATCTGTACAAAAAATGCGCCATAGTCTGACTTACTATAACGCAATTTTTATACCCAAGTTATTGCTTATATCATATTTTTCATACTATATAGTCCACGTTCTTTACCTGCTATATATTTTGCAGCCTTAAGTGCGCCCTTTGCAAATATATTTCTTGAAAGGGCAGTATGTGTAATCTCTATAATCTCATCTTCACCTGCAAATATCAGCGTGTGCTGCCCAGGAATACTTCCACCTCTTACTGCATGAATTCCAAGCTCCGTTATTTTGCACTCATCATCCTTGCTGTTTCTTCCATATATATAGTCCTTCTTTACTTTGCAAGCATCATTTACTGCATCCGCTAGAAGAAGTGCAGTACCGCTTGGAGAATCCTTTTTCTTGTTGTGATGCTTCTCCACTATCTCTACATTAAAATCTTCTTCCAAAACACCCATTACCGTATCCATTAGCTTTGCAATAAGGTTTATTCCAAGTGACATATTAAATGAATGAAATACTGGAATGCTTAATGATGCATCTTCAAGAAGTTTTAGTTCTGCCTCTTCAAGTGCCGTAGTGGCAATTACTACAGGAAGTTTTTTATCCACGCACGCTTCTAGTAAACTTGGCACTGCTACATGATTTGAAAAATCTATAACTACATCTGCATCTTGAGTGCATAAACTTAAATCACTATAGATTGGAAACTCATTATTATTTGTATTAACTTCTCTATCTATCCCTGCTACCACACATATATTATCTGTGCTTGCAATCATCTGCTGTAAAACTTTTCCCATTCTTCCATTACACCCATGAAGTATTACTCTTAGCATATTCCCTCTTTTCTATAACAAGCCTATTTTAAATGATTTTTTAAATAAGTCCGTAAGCTTGCATCTGTACTCTTATCGCTTCATATACCTTCTCACTAGGTGGACAAAGCGGCAGTCTGTAAGTCATTTCGCATTTTCCTAAAATTTGCATAGCTGCTTTTACTGGAATAGGGTTAACATCTGCGAATAGTACATCTATAAGTGGCTTCATATTAAGCTGAAGTTCTCTCGCTCTTTCTATATTGCCCTCAAAAAAGCTTCTCGTCATCTCTACAGAATCCTTAGGTGCTACATTGGCAAGTACCGATATATAGCCTGCTCCGCCTAATGCGAGCAGTGGTACTACCATATCATCATTCCCTGAATATATATCAAAATCTTTTGGTACAAGTCTTGCAATTTCAGCGACCTGTGCTATATTTCCACTAGCCTCTTTGATTCCTACGATATTAGGATGTGAAGAAAGCTCAAGTACCGTCTGTGGCTCAATATTTACTCCCGTTCGCCCTTGCACTGAATATAGAATACATGGAATATTTACCGCATCTGCACAGGCTCTATAATGCTCAATCAATCCTCTTTGAGAACATTTATTGTAATATGGGGTAACTAGTAAAAGGGCATCTGCACCTGCTTTTTCTGCTCTTTGACAAAGGTCAATTCCATGTCTTGTATCATTACTTCCCGCACCTGCAATTACAGGTACTCTTTTGTTTACTTTTTCTGCAGCAAACCTTATAACTTCAATATGTTCATCATTATCTAGTGTAGAAGATTCTCCCGTCGTCCCACATACAGTTATCGAATCTATTCCTTGAGCTATCTGCCACTCTATTATTTCTTTAAACCTTTCAAAATCAACACTTCCATCTTCATACATTGGGGTAATTATAGCTACTGAACAACCTCTAAATACTGACATATTATTTCCTCCTGATATTTATCGTAAGTTTTAATTAAGTGTACAAAAAAAGTTGCACCGCATCGATGCAACTAAAATATCAGAATATCCGTTGTCATCGATAGCACCTCTATTTCATATCTGAAATAGGAGTCCAGGGTATATTCTACTCTGTCCCAGAAACAAATCATGCCTGATATTGTTCTTCGGCGGAATCGCCTTTCAGTAATTTCATCGAATGCCTTCTCTATTACTTACTAATCTATCCGCAACCTCTATCAACTTTGAAAACAATGATAATATATATTAACTCAGTTGTCAATAAAAAATTTATACTTTAGCTATTCATCGTAGCTTGAAAATACTGTATTCTAAACAAATAATCCAAAAAAATATTTTTAAAACAAGGTGTAAAATATCATTCCAGATTTAAAATAAAAACTGATTTTTTTCATTGTACAGCGTATGGTATCCAATATAAATCGACGAAAACACTGACATACAAACCACCGTACAAATAACTATCATCACCGAAATTTGATAAAGTATGGCTGTAGTTGGGAGTGTTCCTGCAAGCATCTGTCCGGTCATCATCCCCGGAAGTGAAACTATCCCCAAGCCTATCATTCCATTTAAGGTTGGAATTAGTGCTGTTTCCAAAGCTTTGTTAGCAACGGGCAAAAGTATAGCTGAAGGTTTTGCACCAAAGTTTAAAAGTGAAACAAGTTTCCGTTTTTCACTTTCAAGACTTGAATGAAATGAGCTCAATCCCAAGTTCAATCCCGTCATCGTATTCCCAAAAATCATTCCACTTATAGGAATCGCATATTGTGGATTGAATACGTTTTGATTTATAACTATGCCTATAAAAAATACCCCTGTCCCTAACCCCACAATCATTATAGAAAAAAATACAGCTAATTTAAATTTAAGATTTAGCCAGTTATTTTTTGAAATAACTCTATGAGTAGCAAATAAAATCATTGCCGTAATATAAACTGAAGTAAATAATGGATTTGGATTTTTGAATATATAAGTCAAGACAAATCCTGCAATTATAAGCTGCACCGCCATTCTCAAACTTGCCACAAATAATAGTTTACTTTGATTTATTTTACATAATTTCATTACAAAAAGTACCACTATCAGTAGTGTATAAATCATTAAAAATCTAATTATTTCTATCTCGACTACACCCTTCATAAACGCCCTCCTCCATATTTATTAACTTCTCTGCAAATTCTTCAGCTAATACGCGATTATGAGTCACTACAATAAGCGTGGTTGCCTTTTCTTTACAAAATTCAACTATATTTTGAATCAACTCTTTCGAAGTCTTTTCATCTAATGCAGATGTGGGTTCATCTAGCATTAGCACCTCTGGATTTAGGCTAAGTGCAATTGCTAAAAATACTCTCTGGCGCTCCCCACCAGACATTTCATCACATTTCGCGTCTATATTAAAATCTACTTTACACATTCTTAAACAATTTAGCATCTGACTTTTTTCTAAGTTATTTAGCCCTAGATATTCATAGTATTTTATAAAATTTTCTTGTATAGTTCCTGAAAATAAATAAGTTTCCTGCCCTGCCAATAATACTTTTTTTCTAACTTCTATGGTATCCATAAAATTTAAATTTTGCGCGTTATAATAAATCTGTCCACTTGATGGATTTTCTGTCATATTGAAAAGTTTTAGTAAACTACTTTTTCCACTTCCACTCTCACCTGTCAAAAATACTATTTCTCCTTTTTTTATATCAAAATCTGGATATGAAATTGTATTTCTAATTGTTAAATTTTTTATTGATATTATATTTTCCATAATTATCTCCAAACTCAAACAATGATATCTTTTATTGATATCGTAATATGATAATAATATATTATCATATTACTCTTTAAGTGTAAAGATAAGTACTAATTTTAATCTAAGCGGCTTTTTTCATTTTTGAAAAATACATTTTGGTTTCCTGCTTAATAACATTTCTAAGTCCTATAAGCGCAATCAAGTTTGGAAATGCCATAAGCCCATTGACTATATCCGCTGTAATCCATATAGCATCAAGCTTAACATTTTGTAAAAACACATTACTCCCAATCAATAAAATAAATATTAATTTATAATAATTTGTTGCTTTTGCTCCAAATAAATATTCTGTACAACGCTCTCCATAATAGTTCCAGCCTATAATTGTCGTAAATGCAAAAAATATTAAACCTATAGTTACTACATAAGAACCAATACTGCTTCCAAGTCCCTGTGAGAATGCAAAATTAGTCATTCCCGCACCTTCCAAGCCTTCACCCTGCCAAGCTCCTGTTACAATCAGTGTAAGTCCTGTCATAGTACAGATAACAATAGTATCAAAAAAGGTTCCGGTCATTGAAATCAAACCCTGTTTAACACAAGAATTAGTTTTAGCTGCTGCGGCTGCAATAGGAGCACTTCCAAGTCCTGATTCATTTGAAAATACACCTCTTGCAATCCCATTTTTTATAGCCATAGCTACAGTTGCACCTAAGAAACCACCCGTCATAGCCGTTCCTGTAAACGCTGATTTAAAAATTAGTACAAAAGCATATGGTAATTGTGAAATATTAAAGCTTAAAACTAAAATCGCTCCAATACAGTAAAATACCGCCATCAAAGGAACAATCCCTTCAGCAACCTTTGAAATAGACTTTATTCCTCCGAAGGTAACAAGTGCTACTAGAATTGTAATTATAATAATAGTTACGGTCATAGGTAATTTAAAGGTTTGAGCTACCGCAGATGAAATAGCATTAACCTGTGTAAATGAACCTATTCCAAAAAATGCAACCCCTATTCCAAAAAACGCAAATAATTTTGCAAGCCATTTTTTACCTAGTCCTAGCTCTATATAATACATAGGCCCTCCAGACATCTGTCCATTAGCATCTTTAACTCTATATTTGACCGCTAAAAGTCCTTCTGCATATTTAGTAGCCATTCCAAAAAATGCTGCTATCCACATCCAAAATAGTGCTCCTGGCCCACCCGCTTTTATAGCTGTTGCTACTCCTACAATATTGCCTGTACCTATCGTAGCTGCAAGTGCAGTACAAAGTGCTCCAAAACTTGAAACATCCCCTTGATAATCTGATGGCTCCTTATCAAAAATACTTTTTAACGCTAAAGGTAATTTTGTAACTTGAATAAGCCCTAAGCTTATAGTTAGATAAATTCCAGTTCCCACCAATAATATCAAAAGTGGTGGTCCCCATACCAATTGATTAATTTTAGTTAAAATAGACAATAACATTTCCATAAAAAATTCCTCCTAAATTTGTTGTGTTTTGTAAAATTGTGATATTAGGAAAAAGGCACTATACTAAAAAAGGCTATATCTGCGCACGCAAATATAGCCTCTGAATTCAAAAAGAGCATAACAAAATATGCCTTGAATATCTCTGTCCTTTTACCTGAAAGTTTCAGTTCTAGTTTTAATAGAACCTTGCTCCTTCGGTGCTTATAATAAGTCTCTCCAGAGGCTCGTCCGATAACGGTCATCTCCCTAATGGGGTACCTGAAAGATTTACTTCTTCGGTGGGCATATGCCACTCTCCCGCTATCATCATCCGATTAATTAAGTTTTTTACAATATATACTTAATATTGTTTTGTAGAAGTATATCAGATGTTAAAACAAATTTCAAGAAAAATTTCAAAAAAATGCTACTTTCAAATTTAAAGTAGCATTTTTTATATTATTTTAATATTTATTTAATATTTTAAATTATAAATTTTAATCAACTTACTTTCATCATCAATAATATAAGTATACTGCTCATTATAGTCTGCTGACGATAAAGCCTTTTCAAGTAAACTAATACTTATATCAAAATTATTACATGCAATTAATATAGACTCTTTTTTATTTTCAATTGCACTTTTAACCCTTTGTATAAAATCTAACTCAGAGTTAGCAAGTAAATCATTGTATATGAAATAGTTATATTTGGTTGTATTGCAAGAAGGATATTTTTTGGTATCCCATGTACGACTATTTTTCATCATCTCATCTGTTGTTAAAAAATAATTATACTGAACATAGCCATCAACATTCGGCACTGGATCATCATGTGTAACATCTAAATGATATGTGTTTCCTTCAATACGAACAATATTCCAAGCATGGCATTCTCCATCATTCATCTTTCCATCAATTACATAAGAATCTATTCCAGCTTCTTTACACAGAATATTTAGCGCTTCTGAATAGCCTTGACACACCGCTCTATGATTAACTAATGCTCCATAAGCATTATATGAATCTTCCGGAATGGTATCTTTTACGTAATTTTCATCGTCATAAGCTGTATTTAAAACAATATAATCATGTAGCGCTTTTACCTTTTCATAATCACTCATACTAGACTTAATATTTTTTTGAATAATCGTCTTAAGAACTTTATCTAGTTCTTTCTTTTTAACTAAAGGATTTCCTTCTGAAATATAGTTAAACTCAATAGTAGCAATATTATTATTTATCGTGTAGCTAAATCCCTTATAATAAAAAAACTTATCATTTTCTGCTATATTCTCAATTATCTTAGTCAAATCCTTACCCTTAAAGTCTTGTGTTTTCAAGACGAGTTTACTTTGTACTTTATCCAAAGCATTATATATTTTCATTTCTACAGTATTTTTACTAGCTACTTTTGAATCTAAAACAGATGCACTTTTCGGAGGTGCTTCCGCATAAGCCATAGAAAAAGTTCCTATAATTAAACCAATAGCTATTACTACTTTCCCCCATCTTTTCATAAATTCCTCCTTATTGTTCGCCCGTATTCATTTTACTACATCTTAAATGATTTATACCCATAAAATCAACAATTGTCAATTCACTTTTTCTGTTATAGATATTATTCGAATGTTGTATAGATATTTTTAATTAGACATGTAATTTAATCCTTGTTATTCTAAATTAATGAAATAGAAAAAATTTATATTAAACTTATATAACATAATATTCAGCTTGTTATGTAGAAAGGTGTCTTTAATGCTTGTTAATATCAATATAATTTCAGGATTTCTAGGAGCAGGTAAAACTACTTTTTTAAAGAAAATCCTTCCTAATATAGACGGTAAAATAGCTATAATTGAAAATGAATTTGGCGATGCGGGGTTAGACGGTATTCTTCTAAATTCAGATGGTAATATTCCTATAAGAGAAATTTCCTCAGGATGTATATGTTGCAGCCTAGCCACAGATTTAAAAAATTCTATAGAAGATTTAATTATAAATTACAGTCCTAATCATATATTTATAGAGCCCTCGGGAGTGGCTTCACTATCTGATATCCTTAAGCTTTTTAAGCATTTTTCTAATAAAACTTTTTCAATAAAGCTAAATTATATCATTACGATTGTCGATGCGCTTTCTTATGAAGATTCATTAGAATCCTTTGGTGCGTTTTACATCGATCAGATAATTAATGCTAAAGCCATATTTTTAAGTCATCAGAAAACTCTCGATTCACATAAAATTGAATCGCTTATATCTGAGCTAAAACAACATAATCCTAATGCACTTATATTTACTGACAACTGGCTTGAAATAGATGATACTCATCTTATCGAAAGCCTTTATTTATTGGATGATTTTGATTTGAATTTAAATTCTCTAGACCGCCTAAAATCTCAAAAAGAGGCGTCTTCTTTTAGTGCTGATACTATTTTTGAAAGTTATTCTGTAAAAAAACTAAAACCTTTTATGGAAACTGAACTCGCTGAATTACCAAAAATGCTTAAAAAACCAACGAATGGAAATATTTTACGCGCTAAAGGAATTATCTCCCTTTCTAATGATAAAAAAATTCATTTTAACTTTACTCCTCAAAATTTTGAATGGGAGTATACCGATATAGATATCCCTCCCCAGCTTGTAGTAATAGGTTCAAAGCTTAACTCTTTAAATATAGCAAACTACTTTACACACAAAAATTTACAAAGTATCTTATAAAAAATTACGCTGTTGTTATTTAAATTAAAATATATTTTTATTAGGAGGATTTTATGCACAAGCATGATCAAATGACCCCAAACGAAAGACTTACAGCATTTATGACTGGAAAACCAATGGACCGATTACTAGCTATACCCGTTGCGTGTTCCATGTCTGGACTTGCACTTGGTATGACTCACAAAGAAAAAAGAAGTAGCGCTGAAAATGAAGCCTTAGCCCAAATTGCATGTTATGAAAGATTTGGAAATGACCTTATGGTTGTTGAATATGGTCTTCACGGGGTGGGTGCTGCCCTTGGAAGCGAAATGAGTGATCCCGAAGATTCCGTACCCGCTATACTCAATTATGCTTTAGAGGATTTAAATGATGTTCATACCCTTGATATGTCAAGATTAGAACTTAAAAATGACAAAGCCTTTCAACTTCATTTAGAGGCTGCCGAAATAATAACTCAGAAAATAGGTCACGAAGTTTCAACCGGAGTACTTATTTCAGGCCCTTTCACTGCGGCTGCAAGTATCTATAAAACTGAAAATTTATTAAGAGCAACTAGAAAAAATCCTGAACAACTTCACAAACTAATCAATTTTTGCAATGAAGGCTTGAAAATGATTTGTAGAGAATTTATAAAAAAAGGGTGTTTAATTCTGCTTTGCGACCCAATCGCTTCTGGTACTATTCTAAATAAAAAACAATATCAAGAATTCGTACTGCCTTATACGATTGAATTAATGAAAGATATTCACGAAGCAAACGGTATGGTGTGCTATCACATATGTGGCGATACTACTGCGATAGTGGAGGAAATGGTAAAATCTGGCTGCGATATGATGAGTATAGATAATAGAGTGGATCTTGAATATACTAAAAACAAAGTAGGAAACAAAGTTCCTATTTTAGGGAATGTCGATCCTGTTGAAACTTTAATTTTAGGAACTCCTGAGGATGTCGACAATGCTGTAAAAGCCTGTATTCAAAAAGCTTATGATAGTCCCTGTGGTTATATCCTTGCATCAGGCTGTGATCTTTCAGGAGGGGTTCCTTTAGAAAATCTAGATCAGTTTATGACATCTGCTAGAAAGTACGGCAAATGGCCTTTAGACCCTAATAACTTTAAGTAATGAATTCGCATTTTTTAATATTAAACTTTTTATTTATGGAGGAAATATATGTCAATATCTAAAGAAGAACTACTAAAAAAACTATCTGATGGCGTTTTGGAAATGGAAGATGAGCTTGTGATTGAAACTAGTAAGGAGTACATAGCAAATGGATATCCTGCTTTTGAAGGCATAATGGAAGGTCTTGTGCATGGAATGAATCGTGCTAGCCAACTATATGATGAAGAAGAGTATTTTGTTACAGATGTACTTTTATGCTCTGATGCAATGTATGAGGGACTATCTATATTAAGACCCTATCTGCCTGAAGATGAAAATCAAAAATTAAAAACCAAAGGTATCATAGGCGTTGTAGAAGGTGATACTCATGATATAGGAAAAAATCTAGTTAAAATAATGCTCGAAACTGCAGGTTTTGATATGATTGACCTTGGAAGAGATGTTCCACTTCAAAGTTTTGTTGAAAAAGCAAAAGAAGAAAATGCTTCCTTTGTATGTATGTCAACGCTTATGACTACTACTATGAATGGCATGGGTACAGTTGTTGAGCTTCTAAAAGATGCTGGTATGCGTGATAATATAAAAGTTTTTGTAGGCGGTGGCCCTATATCAAAAAAATTCTCAGATTTGATAGGCGCTGATGGCTATTCTCCAAATGCTGTAGAAGCTGTAAAAATGGTAAAACAAACTTTTAATATGGCTTAGAAAGGAAAAACTTATGCTTACACCTAAGGAAAGACTATTAAATGTACTTAATAACAAAACGGTAGATAGACCGCCTTGCATATGTCCCGGTGGCATGATGAATATGGTTACTACCGAACTTATAGAAAGTCTTGGAATTGATTTTAAAAAATCTCATAGTGACTTTGAACTTATGGCGAAAATATCTGCCGCAGTTTATGAAAGTGGATGTTTTGAAAATTATGGCGTTCCATTTTGCATGACTATTGAAGCTGAAGATTTTGGCGCAGATGTAAATATGGGCTCAAATATATATGAACCTCATGTAATTCACTATCCTATAAATTCTGTAAGTGATTGGCAAAAACTACTTCCTATAAATCTTCAAGAAGGACGCTCTCACACCGTTATTGAGGCTATAAAACTATTAAAAGCTAAAAATACAAATGTTCCTATAATCGGAAACCTTACTGGGCCTATAAGCACTGCTAGTTCAGTAATGGAGCCCTCTATTTTCTATAAAGAACTTCGAAAAAACAATGAGGATGCTCATAAATTTGTGGATTTCGTAACTGAACAATTAATAATATTTGCAAAAGCTCAAATCGCTGCGGGTGCCGATATCATTGCTATTTCAGACCCAAGTGGTACTGGCGAAATTCTAGGGCCTGCCTTATTTGAAGAATTTGTCGTAAAATATCTTAATAAATTATTAGATGCTATAAAAGAAGAAAATACAAGCACGATTGTACACATCTGTGGTCAAATGAAAAAGGTATACCCTCAAGTCAATCTTGTAAAAAGCGATGTTTTAAGTTTTGACTCTCTTGTTAGCATTAAAGAAGCTAAAGAAAATCTACCTGGAAGAAAAATCATGGGGAATGTCAGCACCTATACCATAGAGTTTGGAGAACCCGAAAAAATTGCAGAGCTAACAAGAATATGCGTAAAAAATGGCTCTGATGTCATATCTCCTGCGTGTGGCCTTGGTATGAAATCTCCTCTGAAAAATGTTCAATCTATGCTTAATTTTTTGACAAAGGAGTAATAAAAAATGCCTGACATAATTATAAAAAACACTCAAAGCTCATTTAATTATTCCCCTGGTAAAAATCTCTTAGATATTTTACTTGAGAATAATGTATTTATAGATAACCCTTGCAATGGCAAAGGGTCTTGCGGAAAATGTAAAGTTAGGGTTTTAGATGGAAATCTTCCAAAAATATCTGAAACTGAACTTAAATTCCTAACCGAAGATGAAATTTCAACAGGGATAAGGCTATCATGCCTTATCTCTCCTTCTGATGATTTAGTAATAGAAACTGTTCACAAGGAAAGAAAACACAAAATCCTTACTACTGGATACACCCCAAAATTTGAATTTAAGCCTTCAATAACAAAAAGAACTTTTGAAATAGAAAAACCTTCCCTACAAAACCAAATTCCATTTGAAGACTCTATTTTAAAAGAACTTTCTCTAGAGAAAATAGAGCCATCTGTTTTGAAAAATACAAAGATAGTTTACGGATTAGCTACTGGCGTATTTTCTAATGATAACCTTATTGCAATTGAACCATCAGATACTACAAAAAGTATTTATGGAGTCGCTATAGACATTGGAACTACAACTGTTGCTGCTGAACTTGTCGATATGACTAATGGAAAAGAACTCGGTTCTTCCTCAGCTATAAATCCTCAAAAGAAGTTCGGGCTTGATGTGCTTACGAGAATAACTTATTCACTTGAAAATCCCGATATAGCAATCGAAAATCTTCAAAGCGAAATAGTTAACGGCATAAATGAAATGATTGATGAACTCTGTCAAAAAACGAAGATAGAAAAACAGCATATCTATGAAATTACCATTGCAGCTAACTGCACTATGCTTCACTTTTTACTAGGTATCAATTCAGAGTCTATTGGAAAATCTCCATATGCCCCTGCGTTTGTAAAAGCTAAGCATATCCCTGCTAATTCTATAGGACTTGAGGTAAATCCATCATGCCACCTTTACTGTCTTCCTTCTGTATCCTCATACATCGGTGCGGATATAGTTGCAGGTGCTTATGTGTGTTCCCTTCATAAAGAAAAAGGAAATGTACTTTTCATAGATATTGGCACAAATGGTGAAATTGTACTTTCAAAAAACGGGACGTTGCTTTCATGTTCATGTGCTGCAGGGCCTGCCCTAGAAGGCATGAATATAAGCTGTGGTATGAGAGCCGCAGAAGGAGCAATTGAAGATGTCGAAATTTTTGAAGATAGTGTTTCACTTAAGGTAATTGCCGAACACGAACCAGTTGGGATATGTGGAAGTGGTATTTTGGCGGTGCTTAGAGAACTTTTAAAAACAGGTATCGTTAAAAAAGATGGTAGTTTTGTAAAAAAAGATAAGCTTGATGAACACGATTATAGACAAAAATTCATAAAGCTTAATGGCAAAAAACGAGAATTCATTCTTAAAGATGAGCCTAATCCCCTTTATATAACTCAGTCTGATATAAGACAGGTTCAGCTTGCCAAAGGTGCTATTTTATCTGGATTTTATGCGCTTTTAAATAAAGCAGGTTTAACTATGGAACAGCTTGATAAAGTCGTTATCGCTGGACAATTTGGCTCTCATCTTCCAGCAGAAAGCCTTACAGGTACAGGCATACTTCCTACAGAAGTAAATGAAAAGCTTGTCTATGTAGGAAACTCTTCAAAAACAGGTGCTTACATGGCACTGATGTCTAAGGACATAAAAAAAGAACTTGAAGAAATCGCCCACAGCATAGATTATATGGAACTTGGAGCTTCTGAGGGATACGAAAGACTGTTTGCGGATTGTCTTATGTTTTAAGAAATATTTTTTGAAAATTATTAGGAGGAATTATGCATAAAGATGACCAAATGACACCAAAAGAACGACTATTAAATTTTTCAAAAGGTAAAGAAATTGACAGAATCCCAATAATCCCATTTCTGGGTACAATTGGTGGCAAGATTTCTGGTATGTCTCTTAAAGAAGGACGATTAAATTCGAAAAATGAAGCCTTAATGCAAATTGCTTGTTATGAGCGATTAGGAAATGATTTGTTGACAATAGATTATGGACTTCATGGAATAGGAATTGCTTTAGGCTCAAAAACTAACGATCCCGAAGATGATATTCCTGCAATTACTGAATTTATACTGAATGATTTAAGCGATGTAAATAAATTAGACATTTATAAATGTAGTTCATCAAAAGATATTAACCTTAAAAACCATTTAGAAGCAAGTGAAATTCTACTAGATAAATTATCTGTAGAATGTGGAGTAGACGTAACTATCCCTGGGCCATTTACTGCTGCTGCTAGTATTTATCCAATTGAAAAACTACTTCGTGCCACAAAAAAATCTCCCGAACTTGTACACCAATTGCTTAGATTATGTAACGAAAGTTTAAAATCAGTATGTAGTGAATTTGCAAAATTAGGTGTTACTTTTACTATATGTGACCCCGTAGCATCTTGTAATATCATCAGTTTAGATAATTATATTCAATTTGTTAAACCATATACCATAGAACTAGTTGAGTATCTCCATAACTTAAATACTGATGCTGGTTACCACATATGTGGCAACACCTCCAAAATACTAACTGAAATGGTAAATACTGGTGTAGATTTACTCAGCTTAGATAGTGCTGTTGATTTGGAATTTGCAAAACAAACCGTTGGAAGTCAAATTTGCTTAGTTGGAAATGTTGATCCAGTAAATATTATTCTTCTCGGTAACAAAGAACAAATATTTGATGCTGTAAAAAATTGTTTTATAAAAGCTTCTGATAGTCCTAACGGATTTATAATTGCTACTGGATGTGATATCCCATCAAGAACATCACTAGAAAATGTTGATGCGTTTATGGAAGCATCCAGAAAGTATGGAAAATGGCCTTTATCTAATTTCAAAGGATGTGATTAACATATGAAACATAATTCACTATTGGCTTTAAAAAAACTAACTGCTTCACTTGAAGTGGATAGAAAAATCGTAGGTATTAAGTTTTTATTTGACAAAAATTCATATGAAAATGCTGATGCTAAGCCCGCTACAAATAAAATTCCTTACTGTGTAATGGTTAAACTAGCTACGGATGGATTCTCTATTAAAGCTACCCTTGAAACCTCAGGTTGTGGAGGAGGAACAAGAGCTATTGGTTTAGAAGAACCTTCATCTGAATTTAAATCTGGTTGTGAATATAACTCATTTGGAATATATCAAGATTTAGCTATATCTAAAAATGTGGTGAATAACATAACCTTTTGCAAGCATAAAATATATGGCGTTATGGTTAAGCCTCTTGAATTATATTCAGATGAACCCGATGTAGTAATCATTATAACTAACTCTTACAATACAATGAGAATAATTCAAGGCTACACCTATAAATTTGGTACACAAACCGCTTTTAAACTAGCTGGAAATCAAGCAGTCTGTTCAGAATGCACCGCTTATCCATTTGAAACAAATTCTATCAACATATCTATGTTTTGTGCTGGAACGAGGTATCTAGCCGGATGGAAAAATGATGAAATTGCTATTGGACTTCCATATGGAAAATTTCTAGATACTTGCAATGGAGTTTTTGAATCTATAAATGGTGCAGAAAATAATAAAAACAAAAAACTAATTTTAAATAAAATATCTATAAACAAACTTCAAAATCCAGGTATTGTAATGGACGATGCGTATTTTATACGTTTGTCTAAAAAATAAACTTTTAAATTTGATACTTAAAAGGAGAATTATGAAAAAATCAAACTTCCTGCTAATTGTAATTCGCATCTCCCTAATTATTGGTTTTCTATTTTTATGGGAGTGGGCTGCTATAAAAGGAAGCATAAGTACATTTTATACCAGTAATCCAAGTGCTATTTTATTAGATTTGGTTGAATTTACTTTGAGTGGAGATCTTGCAAAACACGCTAGTGTAACACTTAAAGAAGCTGGTTTAGGCCTTTTCTATGGCAGTTTAGTTGGAATATTTATCGGTTTATTATTCGGTCAATTTTCATTTATTGGTCGGATATTCAAGCCCATAATAACTGCTATTCATGGAATTCCTCAACTGACACTTGCCCCAGTTTATATTCTATGGTTTGGTATAGGATTGTCTTCAAAAATATTTTTAGCTGGGCTTATGGTATTTTTCAATGTGTTTTTTGCAACATACAATGCTATTATTTCAATGGAACAACGTTTGATAGAATCAGCCACATTGCTTGGAGCTAGCAAATTACAAATTCTTTTTCATATAGTGCTTCCTTCGTGCGCTCCTTGGATAATTGTAGGTATAAGGGCTGGAATTGGCTCTAGTCTTGTGGGTGCTATCGTTGGAGAATATATGGGTGCTTCAGCTGGTTTTGGATGGATGGTTGCTTATGCAACTTCTTATTTCAATATAAAACGCGTTATGTCCTGTATCGTTATTCTCCTTATCGTAGGCATCGTTATGAACGTTGTGCTTGATAAGGTTGAAAAACTCTTGCTGAAGTGGAAAGTCAATACAACTCTCTCAGTAGGAGAAAATAAATAAAATTTTATATTATTTAGGAGGAAAAATGAAAAAACTATTTTCAATCATTTCAGTATTAACATTATCTTTATCTTTACTCACAGGATGTGGTGCTACAAGTGCCCCAGAAGAAACTTCTAGTCAAGACCTTACCAAGGTAGTTGTTTCTGAGTTTAGAGGTATAAACTGGGCATCTACATATGTAGCTGATGCGCTTGGTTTTTTTAAGGAAGAAGGACTTGAGATTGAATATTCTATCTACAAAGATGGTCCTATAGCTTTCCAAGGCATGCATGCTGGAGATTCTGATTTTTGTTTACTTTCTGCCGAGCCTGTTCTTCGTGCATATGACGAAGGCATGGAATCTTATTTTGTTCTTACTAACACTAAGAATAGAACCTATGCATTTGCAACAAAACCTGAAATTAAAACTATGCAAGATTTAAAAGGAAAAACTGTATTTGCTGGAATGCCTGGTTCTGCACCCTATTCTTTTGTTCTCTCACTTTTAAAAGAAGCTGGTATGCAAGAAAATGATGTTAGCTTCATCAACCTTGAATACGGTGCTGCTATAACTGCACTTGCAGAGGGACAAGTAGATGGAATTTTCTTTGATATATATAATAAAAAAGAACTTACATCATCTATTCCAGATGTAAATATCCTCGTAGATACTACAATTCCAGAAACACACAAAAAACTTTATGGATCTGAATTTTGTGAAACTACTATAGTTACTTGTACTAAAAAATTTGCAGATGAAAATCCAGAAACAGTTCAAAAATTTGTAAATGCTTCTTCAAAAGCTCTTGGATGGATAAGTGAGCACAGCACTGAAGAAGTTGCAGATGTTCTATTACCTTATTTTGAAGGTATGACAAAAGAAGAACTTGTTGCTAAATTTGATACCGTAAAATCTTCATTCTCACCTACTGGCGAAATTCATAAAGAAGGATATCAAACTGTTGAAGATTTTTGTTCTGAACAAGGTCTTATAAAAAAACCGATTGGATTTGAAAATATAGTAGCCTCTCAATTTATGCAAAAAGCTTTAGAAAATAAATAGATTTTTTTGACACTATAGTTTTTACTATAGTGTCAATTTCTCTAACGTTGAAAGGAAATATTATGTCATATATTGTATTTAAAGATATCAATAAACATTATGATACTCAACATATACTTAAAGATTTTAATCTAAACATTGCGCGAGGAAGTTTTGTCACTTTGTTAGGTCCTTCGGGTTGTGGAAAAAGCACCTTGCTTCGCTGTCTTGCAGGTTTAGAAACTATCCAAAGTGGAAAAATTTTTTTAGATAATGAAGATATTACATTCAAAAATTCATCTGAACGCAATGTTGGTATGATATTTCAACAATATAGTTTGTTTCCTACAATGAGCGTTTACAATAATATCGCTTTTGGATTAAAAATGAAAAAACTCCCTAAAGAAATTATTCATGAAAAGGTAGATAATGCTTTAAAAATGGTAGATTTGAAGGGAAGCGAAAAAAAGTTTCCATCCCAACTTTCCGGCGGAGAACAGCAAAGAGTTGCTTTAGCAAGATGCATCGTTACTGAGCCCAAAGTTCTACTTCTTGATGAACCTTTTAGCGCCATTGATGCCAAACTTAGAAAATCACTTCAATCTCGTATAAAAGAAATACATAGAGAACTAAACATAACCTCTATTTTTGTAACACATGATCAAGATGAAGCTATGACAATGTCTGATATAATTCATGTTATGAATAAGGGAATAATCGAGCAATCAGGAACCCCTTCTCAAGTATATTCTAGACCTTCAAATTCATTTGTTGCTGGATTTATTGGGAATTATAATATTTTAGATTCTAAAACATTCTATGAACTAACAAATAGACACTCTGCATCTAATATAGTTGCTATTCGTCCAGAATCTATAGATATATTTCCTAATTCAAAAGAACAAAATAAAGCTTCTGACATTTGCCTTTCTGGTAAAATTTTATACATTGTCCCTCAAGGAAATATAATTAGGTATTTTGTTGAAACAAATTCTATTATTATAAAGATAGACACTATATTTAATCCTAATAACATGCTTCAAATAAATACAAATATTACACTTTGTATTCATGAAGAAAATCTTCTGTTTTTGTAAAAATCGAAAGATTAGTTCGATTGAATACTTTAAGATTGAAAGGTATTGCCGTGTTAATTATAGAACAATTAGTCAATAAATATAACTTTACAAATAGTGAAAAATCAATTTCTGATTATATATTATCTAATACAGATTTATTTTTTGAATTATCTGCTGAAGAAGTAGCAAAACTCACATTTACAAGCAAATCTACCGTTGTAAGAATGTGCAAAAAACTTGATACTAATATAAAAAATTATCAAGATTTTAAGCTAAAACTAAAATCCGAAATAACCGAAAAGAATTCTTTAATTGATATAAAAAAACTAAATCCAGTAAGCCTTGATTGTGGTTATGACGAGATAAGTAATATGATACCTCAGCTTTATACCGCAGTTTCTATGAATACACGCTCTCATATAGATAAAACTGAGTTATCTCGTGTTATAAATAAGATAGTTTCTGCAAAGCAAATTGATTTTTATGGGCTTGGCGCTAGCTTTTATATAGCACAGGAGGCTGCGTTTAGATATCAATGTCTAGGATATGAATGTAATGCTTATACCGTGATAAATGAAGACTATTTGAGTTCAAAAGGTAAACTTTCATCCACTGTAGCTATTTTGATATGCCTTAGAAATGAAAACGAAGTTCTTGCTAAATTTGCAAAAATGCTCAAAAGCTCAGGTGCATATGTCCTAGGTATTGTTGTTGAGGATAATTATGACATTGATGACATATGCCATCACATTCTAAAAATATATTACAAAGATATCAACAGCAATTTAGAAAATACTATGAAATCATCTGGTGTAAGATATTTAATTGACACTATATACGCGCTAACCTACGCTAAAAAAATGAAACAAACTGGTCAAAAAAATGCTATATGATTATTAATTGTTGAAACAACGGTTGAATATACTCTAATTGCAAAGACATCAAATTTTCAATATGCTATACTCGTTTAGTGTGCGAGTATAGCTTTTTTATGCTTGATACCAGAGGAGGTAACACGGTTGATTAAAGTTAAAAATTTAAGAAAAACCTTTGAAGATGGTGTCACTGTACTAAAGGACATAAATCTTGCAATTGAAAAAGGTGATATTTATGGACTTGTTGGTAGAAGTGGCGCTGGAAAATCAACGCTTCTAAGATGTATTAATGGACTTGCGTCTTATCAAGATGGAAGCCTTACTGTAAATGATTGCGAAATCAATACCATTGGCAAAAATGATATCCGCGAATTTAGAAAAAATATAGGTATGATATTTCAGCATTTTTCTTTATTAGATAGAAAAACTGTCTACGATAATATCGCACTACCTATGCGCTGTTCTCGTTATTCAAAACAAGATATTGACTTCAAAGTAAAAGAACTTCTTGAATTAGTCGGTCTAGAAGACAAAATCGATGCTAAACCACGAAGCCTAAGTGGTGGTCAAAAACAAAGAGTGGCTATCGCTAGAGCCCTGACTCTAAATCCTGAAATTCTTTTGTCTGATGAAGCTACTTCAGCATTAGACCCTAACACTACAAATTCTATTTTAGATCTTCTTTTAGAAATAAATAAAAAAATTGGAATTACTATAGTAATCGTAACTCACGAAATGGACGTCGTGCGTAGAGTTTGCAATAAAGTATCCCTTCTTGAAAATGGAATGATAGCCGCACAGGGAGCTGTAACCGATATATTTAAAACTGAACCGCCATCACTAAAACGTTTTATCGGAAATGATGCTATTTCACTTCCTAAAAATGGAGTAAACCTTCAGATTTCAAAGGAAATAAACAGTTTAGAAGAAGGTAGCTTTTTTTCAAAAATGGCGTTAGATTTAGATATTCCATTTTCTATAATAAGCGGAAATATTGAGCAATATCGTGAAACGACACTTGGTAACTTTATAATAAATATAGACGACTTCCAATACCCTCAAGTTAAATTGTACTTAGATAAAAAATCAGTATCTTGGAAGGAATTAAATAGTAAAGAAATCGAGGATTTATAATGAGAGATTATACATGGAATCAAATTATTTTCACCTTAATTTTCCCTGCATTTTTGGCTACTTTAAAAATGCTTCTAATTTCTGGAATTATTGCTACTTTTTTTGGTTTTTTTATAGGAGTGATTTTAGTAATAACTGATAAGGATGGCTTAAGTCCCAACCTTATAGTAAATCGTATATTAGATACTATAGTCAATATAATAAGATCCTTCCCTTTTATTATATTAATGATATCCACAATTCCCATAACTAGATTTATCGCTGGTAGTTCTATTGGTGAAAAAGCCGCTTTAGTACCACTAACTATTGCAGTAACTCCTTTTATGGGAAGGATATTCCAAAGTAGTTTTAAGGAAGTAGATCATTCACTTATAGAAGCCGCGCTATCTTTTGGCGCTTCAAAAACTCAAATTATTTTAAAAGTAATGTTAGTGGAAGCGATTCCATCCATAATATCTGGGATGAGCCTTGCTGTAATAAATCTTCTCGGTGCAACTGCTATGGCTGGAGCTATAGGTGCTGGTGGATTAGGTGCCGTTGCCCTTACTCATGGCTATCAAAATTTCAATCAAAAAATAATGTATTCTATTGTAATAGTGCTTATTTTACTAGTTGCCACAATTCAGTACATAGGTGATTATATGTACCGAAGATTAAAATAACAATAATTTATAACTCAGGAGGAAATATGAAAAAATTTTTAAGTTTACTTAGTATTTTAACTATGATGACCATCGCTCTAACAGGTTGTGGTTCAAGCTCTGCCGATTCATCTACTTCTAACAGTAGTGAAACAAAGGACAAAATCGTCTTAGGTGTAAGAGCATCTAGCATCGAACAGGCTGAAATTGTAAAGGCCGATATGGAAAAGAAAGGCTATCAACTTGAAATCGTAAATTTCGATGACAATATAGCTCCAAATCAAGCCCTTACAGAAGGCAGCATTGATGCAAATATGTATCAACACGAACCATATCTAGTAAATTATAACAAAAGTAATAATACTGACCTGGTTATGGTAACTCCAAAAATATCTATGCCAGTATTTGGACTTTATTCTGACAAATACGATGATTACAAAAAAATTCCAAATGGCGCAACTCTAGGTGTTTGTAATGATGCTACTAACCAAGTGCGTGGACTTAAGCTTCTAAACGAGCTTGGCTTAATCAAACTTCCCGCTGATTTAGAAGTTCCTACAATCCTTGATTTAAACGGAAACAGCGAAACAAATCCAAACGGATATAAATTCATTGAAGCTGAAATGATTAACCTTCCTCAATCACTAAAAGATGTGGACGGAATATTACTTGCAGGACTTCATATGTATAACGCTGGTTTAGATGGTACAAAATATCTAGCTTCCGCTTCAGATGGCGAAGATTATGCTGTAGGTGTAGTTGTAAAAAAAGGTGATGAAACTTCTAAATGGGCAACAGATTTAAACGATTCTTTCCATACTGAAGATATGAAAAAATTCTTAGAGTCTTCAACAGGTGGAACAACAATCCCACTTTTCTAATAAACCTTCCTAGAGGATAGACTTAAGGTCTATCCTTTATATTTTGGATTTAAAAATGGGAGAAAATAATGGACTTAACAAAAATAACGCTCTATAAAACCCTAATAATGACAATCTTAGCTATAGTGGGCATTTTAAGCTTCAAATTTAAAATAATAGATTCCCAGTTCAATAAAAAACTATCCGAATTAGTACTTACTTTATTTACACCCATACTCCTTTTTATATCATTTCAGATAGATATAGATACTTCCCTTATTCAAGGTTTTAAAATATCTATAGTACTTTCTGTTATATCTTTTATTTTAGTATGGGTTATTTCAAAAATTTTCACAAGTAATCAACAAAAAGATTATGCTGCGGTAGAACATATATCCCTAATATATTCAAACTGTGGCTTTATAGGTATTCCTCTTGCACTAGGAATATTTGGAACAGAAGGCGTTTTGTATATGACCGTTTATGTAGCTGTAATGAATTTCTTAATATGGTCTCATGGAATAATCGTAATGTCTGGAAAATCAGATATTTCATCCATAAAAAACGTGTTTAAATCGCCTACTATATTATCTATTCTGCTAGGTATACTCTTTTTTGTATTAAAAATTCACATACCCGGAATAATAAGAGAACCGCTTGAACTTCTTGCTGGTATGAATACTCCAATGGCGATGATTGTAGCTGGCGTAAATATAGCTCAGACCGATATGAAAAAAGCTTTTTTTAAAACAAGGCTTTATCTAATAACTATAGTAAAATTAATACTTATGCCACTTGTATTAGCACTCTTATTAAAAATGACTCATATACAGCCCACGGTAAAAGCTATCGCCGTACTATCAGTTTCTTGTCCCTCTGGTGTTACCGGAAGCTTGTTTGCCTTAAGATTTAAAAAAGATGCTTTATTCGCATCTGAAATTTTTGCTATTACCACTGTGTTTTCAATATTTTCAATACCATTTATGATGCTATTCATATAACCATAAAATTTAGGAGGTTCTTCATGCAATTGATAAAAAACCAATTGACTTCAAAAGAAAGATTAACACTGTACGCTCAAGGAAAAGAAGTAGATCGTATCCCTGTTACGCTTACCGCAGGAGAAACTATTCCACTTCTTTATGGTATAGATATATGTGACTATTATTTTTCCGCCGAGCATATGTACTACATCGAAAGTATGCTTGCTAAAGATTTTGAGGCTGATAATATGGGCATGGGCCTTGGACTAAGAACTTTAGTTGAATCTCTTGGCACAAAGCTACAGTATCCCAAAAATAATGTATCCTCAATAATAGAACCAGCTTTAAAAGACTACTCTACTTTAGATGGTATGCCTCTTATAAACATTGAAAAAGATGGCAGATTCCCTATAATTTTAGAAGCTTTTAAGCGTTTAATTGATACTTTCGGTGATGAAAAAATAATAAGTACAGGTATGGCAGGCCCTCTCACAACAGCTATAGGTCTAATAGGTACCGAAAAGTTTCTTAAAGATTCTCTCAAAAATAAAGAAAATATTCATCGACTTCTTGAATATAGTTCAAACTGTATAATAAAATGTGCTAAGGATTTAAATGCTAAGCTTGGCATAAGCGTAAGCCTTTCCGAACCTATGGCTTCACGAAATATCCTAAGCCTAAAGCAATTTAGAGAACTTGAAAAACCATATCTTACTAAAGTTGTATCCGAATTAAAAAAATTTCAGAATGCACCTGGAATTCATGTGTGTGGAAATACCAAAGACCGTTGGCAAGACTTAGTAGATACAGGCATCAGTTCATTCAGCATAGATAATTGTGAAAATATGAAGGAACTTAAACTTCTTTTTGGCGATAAAATAGGTATTTCTGGGAATGTTGACCCTGTAAGTATACTTAGATATGGAAGCTTTTCTGATATTGAATTAAGTGTAAAAAATTGTATATTAAATACTGCTGATAATCCAAAAGGCTTTATCCTTAGCCCCGGCTGTACAGTTCCTATTATGACTCCAAAAGAAAACCTTATCGCTCTAATGAATGTTGCTTCAACCTATGGGAAATATGCTAAAAAAGGTATTCTGCCAAAAGGCATTCTGAATTTTTTATAGAATGCCTATATAAGCTTTTAACTTAATGCATTTTCTACAGCTTTTAACAATACTTTACTACTTCCCGTTGCCCCTGATATGACATCTACATTTGTACTTTGAGCATCTATAACATCTGTTATTATTTGCTCTGCCGCTTGTCCTTTTCCATATTTATGATCAAGTATAATTATATTTTTTATTTTTTTATCTTCAATTTTAACAGAAACCTTTGCGCCTACGAATTCATTTAAATTATAGCTACCCTCATAATTTCCATTTTCTATTGAAGATAGTTCTATTCCTTTTAAATCAATACTATTAACTTGATTGCTAAATTCTTTTGATTTTATACTAAGTCCTATAAAAAATACTGTTGCTAATATTATCACTAGTGATAATATTACTACTAAAAATTTTACAATTTTTGGCTTTTTCATTTGTTCTCCTCAATTATAGACTTCACAAAATCTATAACTCCATTTATATCATCTGAATTTGGACGTCCCATATCTTTAAATAAAAAACCACCTTTACAAATATATTCTTCCTTATTCACAGGTATTCCATTTTTCTCAAAAACTGCTCTTATATCATTTTGTTTCATTCCACTTGTGGAAGATGTTATCAGTGTGATTTTTTTTGTATTATCTTCTGTAAGTAAGTTAGTATATTCTATAAGTTCTGGTCTTGCTTTACTCGCATATATTCCACTTACAATGAAGAGCATATCGTATCCTTTAAGCTCTGGCTTATCTTTTACATTATATGCTTTCAAATTCGTTTTTTCCTCTATTGCATTTGCTATTTTTTTACTGTGTCCTGTCATGCTTGAATATATTACTGCACCCTTCATCTTCATTTTCCTCCTCTTTTTTAATAATACCTAATCTATCATCCTAATAACTAACCACTGTTTAATTGTTATCCCTATTACCTTTTATTTTTGTCAATCGTTATATTACACAATCATACAGACGTTTATTTATACGGCTGTGCAAATGACTCGTCTATCGCATTATTCTTTTTCAGCTGGTTATCCCAATAAAGCTGTAGTAGTTTATTTGGAAAAAGTTTAAACACTATCTTAATGGTTTTTGAAAGCACTATTGGCTTTATTAAAGTCTCTAAAATAGTTTCTGACAAGCATCCATTTTTTGCATAGTATGAACCTAATTCATTAAAAGCGCTGTATATTTTTTGATTAGCTTTAGGAGGCATAAATCTAAGCCCTTCCATGCCACCTTTTATCCCGCAACCAGAAAATTTCCAGTTATTATGTTTGCATATTGTACTTAGAGTTCCTCTTAAATAAAATGACTGGTATGCTTCTTTAAAGCCTGATTGTACAAAAAATCCGACATTAGGTGGCTTAGCTGAAAAACTATCTTCATATGGCTTTATATTATCTATAAAATGTTTTACTATGCCTGGCATACTATGAACATAAAGTGGCATAATAAACATATGATAATCTATCTCATAGAATTTTGAAGCGATTTCTTTATACATATTAATTTGAGCTAAATGAAAAATCTCTATCTGGCTTTCCTCGATTCCTGCTAATAGTAGTCCTTTTTTGAATTCCTCTACAAGAAGCATTGTATTTGAAGCTTTTCCTCTTGGTGAACCATTATAAATAGCTATTTTACTAGTTTTATTCATAGGAATAAATTCATCTTTTTGGCACTTTTGAGGAATTATAGGCTCAATTTTAGAATTCATATCCTTAGATTTTATTGTTCCATCTGAATCAATATGGTGAATCATACCTTCCGTTCTAAAATGCTGATTACACCTAAAGTAATAGCCCTCTATACTTTGAATCTCCTCTTCACTAAGTTCTTCTTTATCTATCAAACTGTATGCATAGTGAATGGCTGGCATTTTATCATATCGTTCATAGTGCATCATCTCATCATTAATTATTTTGATATAGGGATGAAAAAGTGGAATAAGTCTATCCATACAGGTTTTAGCATTTCCAGAAATAAATGCTGATTGTATTTGATGAGAAAATACACAAATATCACTATTTATTATTGCACTATAATATGATTCCATTTCATCATTGTGTACACAACGTCCTGGCGTTTTTACCCAACAGTTCCAACATCCCACACAATTCTTTATATGAATATTGGATAAATCACAAATTTCAAGTTCAGCATTTGGATAATTATTCTTATAATAATTTTCAAGTTCCAATTTTATTTTTTCGTCAGGATTGAGGTGAATAATTGTTATATCCTTAATATCATTCATACATTTTCTCCTCTTATAAAAAAAAGTATCTCATTCTCGGTTTATTTCCCTCTAAATTTTTTACAAAATCTACAGCTTCCTCTATATCGGCTTTGTTGGGATGATTTTTACATTTACCACCAACATACTTAAATATCCCATAAGTATTATACCCCTTACAACTAAAGCTTCCTATAACTCTATTTTTCTTCAATCTTAAAGTTTCTGCAAAACAATCATTGTAATTCTCGTTACCACTCCCACTTGTAGAAAATAAAAATAGGTTTTTATTCTTTAAATTTTCACCAAGCCTCATTATATCTTCATTAAAGTTCCCATGGTATATACCTGAACCTAAACCAATCAAACCATATTCTTCAATCGATTTACCCAAAATATCCCTTACATTATATATATCCGCTTTTAATTCTGCCGCCATTTTTTCTGCTATTGTTCTTGTATTCCCTTGATGAAGTGACGAATAAATTATCAAACTTTTCATATGTTAGGACCCCTCTTATGAAATATATTTCTAACTAAACACTCCAATTATCCCTTCAAAACTGCCTTTCTTTGCGCCTAATACTCTCTCTACTATATTAATAAACGCACTTGCTTTTTTCTCCAGTTCTTCTTGATTCCAACTACAAAGTCCTATATCAAATACAAATTCTGCTGCTGCCATTAAAAACTCTACTGCTTCAAGTGGATATTCCGTTTCAAATACCCCTACTTCAACTCCCTGTATCACTACTTCTGCCAAAACAGGAGATAACTTTTTTACTGAATAAACTAAACTTCGTTGATGCATTTCTGCATTTCCAGGTGCATGAAATTGCTCTATAAGTTTATCTTTTTTATCTCCAAGTTCTGGCTTCTGACTCATTAATATAGTTTGAATCTTTTCAATTGGACTCATATTCTTATCTTTCACAATAGTTTTTGCTCTTTCAACATCTCTATCAACAACCCTAAATATTATTTCATCCATTACTTCCTCTTTGGATTTAAAATAATAATAAAACGTTCCTTTTGCAATCCCCACTTTATCTAATATATCTATAATTGTAGTTTTGTTGTAGCCTTTAGTAACAAATAGCTCCTCTGACACATCTAAAATTTCATTTTTTCTTTCTTGTGCATCTTTTATTTCTCGCATTCGTTCTCCTTTCGACCGACCGTCGGTCTACTTGTATTTTATACAATCTCTATATGTTTGTCAATATATTCTTTTATACTAAAATATTCATACTTTTAATGTCCTATTTCATACTTTGTTTCTTTTTATAAATTTCGGGTATTAAAAAAATATACTTTAAAAATATTTGACTATATTCTTATTAGGAGGTTTGGTATGATGGTAAACAGTGAAAATTTTCAAAGCGAAGTTCTTGAAAGTGCTATGCCCGTAATCGTATTTTTCCATGCATCTTGGTGTGGTGCTTGTAGTTCACTTGCTCCAACTGTAGATCAGCTTGTATTTGACCTTGTCGGTAAAGCAAAAATTGTAAAATTGAGCGTAGATGATAGCAAAGACCTTGCTCGTAAATATAGAGTCATGTCTATCCCCACTCTACTTTTAATGAAAAACGGTAAAGAAGAAAAACGAATTGTAGGAATACATTCAAAAACTGAAATAATTTCTGAACTTGGACTTTAGTACAATTAACTAACAAAAAAGACTGATATCTAAGATTCCGATATCAGCCTTTTTTTATTATGAAAATCTATTTATCTAAAAGTTTTTTTATCCCATGCTCTACTTTTTATATATATTAGTACCACAATTAGAAATGATATTGTCTGAGCCATAGTGATTCTCATTACCAAAAGTTCATCCGCACCACTACTTGTTACTACATGAACTAAATTCACTATAGTATTGTTTACAAAATGGTCTGCCATTGGCATCCACAATGAGCCTGTAATTTTTGTAAGTAAACAAAACTTAATTCCTGCAAGAGTAGAAGTTATAAAAAGTACAATTCCTGTTATTAACATTCCTTTGGCCGAAATATTCCCATCTAAAAAACTTCTTAGAGGTGCTATTATATGCCATACTCCAAATAATATCGAAGACACTGCTACTCCTCCAAAAAAGGTGCATTCTCTCTCTGCAAGTCTTAAAAACAAACCTCTAAATATGCCTTCTTCCATTATTACATTTATTATATTGCCTAAAATGCAAATTGCGAAAAAGATTAAACTCGTAGTGTTTCCAAGGTTTCCATTTATACTGTAACTGGTAACATAGGCTTGAATAAATGGCACATCGTTGGACTTATAGTTTAACCAAATTTCTGCAGAATAAGCTACAATAAATGCTGCTAATCCAAGCAAAATTCCGTAAGCCAAATATCTCACTATATGCCGTGTATTAAAACCAATCTCTTTCCATCTCATAGATAGCACTTTTAAGGCCACCGATAGTATAAAAATTCCAATTAGCTTATGTATAAAAGCTTCACCCAAAATACTTTGGTCTGTGCGAATAAACATATATTCAATCCCACGAAACAAAAAGCATATCGCATAAATTATACATATTATTTTTATTACACTTATCTTGTATTCTCTTTTCATAAAACTACTCCAATATCTGCACGCCTATACCTAAAAGCCCTGGTCCTGTATGTACTCCCAGCGCTGGACTAACTTGTCCCTCAAATAAGTTCTTACATTTATTGAATTTAGTCACTACTTTTTCTTTAAGCTTTGCTACTTCTTCTGCCGCACCACCATGCACTAATGCTACATTGTATCGACTTCCCGTAGATGCATATTCATATGCAAGCTCTATCATCTTCTCTATAGACCTTTTTCTCCCACTTATTTTAGCTACAGTATAGTA
Organism: Proteocatella sp.; assembly: GCA_041738345.1. Classification (GTDB taxonomy): domain Bacteria; phylum Bacillota; class Clostridia; order Peptostreptococcales; family Filifactoraceae; genus Proteocatella. The sequence goes on along the minus strand of JBGSPX010000050.1, from coordinate 2,380 downwards.
CACGCCTTCTTCATTACAAGAAATTATTGGTTTAAGATTTAAAGCATTTCCTACAATTGATGATACAAGCCCTATTCTGCCACCTTTTTGAAGATATTCAAGTGTAGATATGCAGAAAAATATTTTGGATTTCTCAGCATTAGTTGAAACAGTTTCTTTTAGGGTTTCAAAATCCAGCTCCTCTGCTATAAGTTCTGCCGCCTGAATCGCTACCATACCACCTGCTATTCCTATATTTTTAGTATCTATAAGACCTATCTCTAGCCCTTCATAATCCCTCGCTATAAGTGAAACCATATTAAATGTTCCACTTAATCCACTCGAAAGCGTAACTACAAGTACCTTTTTATAACCATCAGCTTTTATTTTGTCCAAAATATCTATAGTATCTTGGGTACTTGGAAGTGAAGTCGTTGGAATTTCTTGTGAAAGTCTCTCATACACTTCTTCTGGCGATATATCTATTCCATCAGAATACTCTCTATCGCGATATATTACTTTCAGCGGAATCAAGTATATTCCATATTCCTCAATTATAGATGCGGGTACATCTATTCCGCTATCAACTAATAGTGCTATTTCCTTCTTCATTTCGTTCCCCTTTCATATTTAAAAAATTTAAGTACCTTTTAATTATAACGCAAATTTTTGCTTTTGTTAAATACAAAAACAAACATTCATTATTGAAAATGTCGATTTGAATCGCAAAAAAACATTTAATTTCAACATAAATAGCATTAATTTCAACATTTAGCATCTATACCCTTAAAAATATGCTAAGATTTTAATATAATTAGATTAATAATTTAAACTTTGGAGGAAATATGAATAAAAAAGCTTTAGTTTTAGTGGTTTTATTCTTAATATTATCATTACCACTACATATACAAATCGTTGAGACCGAACCAGTATTAGATGAAAATGGCATTATATTTATTGAATCACAAGATGGATTTTTACGTTTAAGAGAGCAAAGTGATGAAAAAACTGTTTTTACAAATATCGATGAGTTATATAAATGGAAAATCAATGATTCAGGTAAATATGATAAACCTAAAATAACAAAAATATATATAGGATATCTTATGTACTTAACTGACCTTAACGGTGAAAAAATAAGAAAGTATCATTCTAATTTATATAAAATAATTCTAGACTGTAATTTTGAACAAATACGTTTTTCAAATAAATTCTTATAGGAGGAAATATGACACTTGTAATCACCGCTTTTCTTATCAGCATATTTATTCCTTACGCTGTAAAATCCGAAAAAAACCTTGATAAATATCCAGCTTGGACTATCATACCTATTTTTCCATCTGTATTTTATATTTTAATGATTTTAAATGAAATTTCTTTACCCTTGCAGTTCCATGAAGATTTGAACTTTAATGAGTTTCCAATAAAATTTATTGTTAGTATAATTCTACTAGGACTTAATTTTATTTTGATTTGTTTAATTTTTAACCGTGATAAATCAGAAAAAAATGGGTAAATTTAAATAAAAACATTAATTTCAACATAAATAGCATTAATTTCAACATCTAACTTGAATTTTAATATATTAAATTGTATTATTTTTCTAACCTATTAATATTTTTCTATGGGTTTTTAAATCTAATTATATTAGTTTTTAAGGGGGAATTATATGTATATTGCAAGAGTTATTATAAATTCAGGTTCTTATAAAAAATTAAAGTTAAATAATGATATTTTAAATTTGAGCAGTTTAAACGAAGATGGCAGTTTCCCAGAAAGTTTGGTTGACTACATACGCGAAATGGCTTATACCGATGCTAACAATGAAACTTATGAAGGAGATGAGTTTATTAGCTTTTGTAAAAAATATAAGAAGTTTTATCTGACTCCTAATTATTTGAAAATAAAATTACGTTTAATTTCAATACTTAGAAATATGCCATATACTGGTAATCGTATCTTTTTTAATTTAGATGATTTCTATTGTAAGCTTGGCGTAGGTTCGACTCAGAGTTTCGCTTCTGTATATAATGAAAATGGGGAGCTTGTGCTATTTTATACTAATAAAAAAGGCTGGATACAAACACCTTCTAAATCTGAAGAATATTTCCAAGCTTATGCAAATGAACTTTATTGCGAAACCTTCAGCACCGCATATTCCCAAATAGTGTCTCAAAAAAATTCTAATCTAGATAATGACGCTATTTCTTTAATGAATTTATTTCTTTAATGAATTTTTTCATACGAAAAAACAAGCCTTTTGATACGTCCCTTGTCAAGGAGACAAAGAAAATAATTAAATTGTAGGTTCTAATATAACCAGCATTCATCAGAGTGCTGGTTATATTTTCATATTGCTTGTTGTAATGCTCGTTGTTTCTTTTGTTCTATCTCCGTCCAA
>JBGSPX010000062.1:0-93068 GCA_041738345.1 Proteocatella sp. | reverse complement strand
CTATTATGTTCTTTTTACCTTCGGTCAACGGACCAATTTTGTGTACATTTTTCTTTGCCATAAAAAAAGCCTCCTATGATATTTTTATTTTATCATAGAAAGCTTTTTTTGTAATTTACAGACTTTTTTTCACAGTCTCATCACTTTCAACATCCACGCTCTTTTTTTGTACCATAATTTATTTTACTTTTATAATTTCGTTTAAACTCATACATTCGTTTGTCAGCGGCTTTAACAAGATCACTAAGATTTGTGCCATCCTCAGCAAAAGCTGCAATTCCATAACTAAACGAACAAAAAATTTCCTTTTCTTCAATTCTTAGTGGATTTTCCTTCAAGTAATCTAGATATTCTTTAAGCCGTTTATTTAAAAGGTCTTTATTTGAATTTAAAAATATACCAATAAATTCATCTCCGCCATATCTTGCTAGTACATCACTTTTTCTTATTATCTGAATACAATTTTTCGCAAAATATTTGAGTGCTAAATCTCCTGCTATGTGTCCAAAATTATCATTTATAATTTTAAGATCATTTATATCAAACACTGCTATATTAAATTCTTCATTATATCTTAACGCTCTTTTTTTAATATGTTCAAAAATTTCTTCAAAATAATATCTATTGTATAGTTTTGTAAGACTGTCATATTTAGATAGCTGTAATTTTTCTTCATACAGCAAATGATTTGATATTGCAATTTCTACATTATTTTTTATAAATTCCATAACCTTAATATCATTTTTATCAAACGCATTAATGTCTGTAGAATCTATATTTACAGTTCCAAAAAAATCTCCATTTATATAAATAGGTGCGGTTAAAGTCGATTTTATATACTGTGACTCTTTATTTTGAGCTTTTATCTTCATAAAATCTCTTACTTTGCTTAAATTATCAATTTTTTTAATTTCATCTAGTTTTCCATCTGTTAATTTGTAAATAAAAGATTGTTCTAATGGAATTTTAAAATCTGATATACTTTCAGCATCAAACCCCGTCTGTGATGCCATTCTTAAATAATTCCCATCTTTTAAGAGTATCGTTCCAAGCTTAGCATTTCTTATAGATTTTACCGCATTTTTTAATATTAATTCGTAGATTGAATCAATACTGTCTGCTTTTACTATTGAATGCGTAACTTCAAGCATAGCATCTCTAAGAGTCAAAAGATTTGATAGCTCATTTTGAATAAGCTTCCCATGCGTTATATCTACAATATTTGCGATTATAAATATTTTATTTTTGTAAATTATTTTTTTAGCTCTGCATTCAACCCACTTTTCAATACTATTACTACACTTTATTTTTATTTCAAATTCCGTTTCTTCAGTTCCCCACTTGATAAGCTTTATTACATTTTCTAAAAATACCCTTTTTTGCCCACTCACTATAAATTCTTTTAATTTCATTTTCTTAAGTGTATTAAAATCATACCCTACAATTTTTCTAAAAGCATGATTAATAAATACTACCTCTTCTAGATTAAATATTATAGTAGCGGATGGCATTATGTATTCAAGCCTGAAAAAATCTTCATCTGTTAATATTTTTTGAATTTTCCCCATATATATCCACCATTCTCCCATTTTATTGCACACAATTATAACGTTTTTGTCACGTAATTGTCAAATTTGATGATGTATTTAGTAACAATTGATAATTATATACATATTAATTTTACATAGTTGAAAAATACCTAAAAATATTGTAAAATTATATGGTTAAATAAAAATAAATTACATAAGGATTTTAATATGAGAAAAAAACAATTAGTTACAATGATTTTAATTTTGACTTTATTTACTTCTACCATTTGCTTTTCTGACAGTCCATCTTTGCCATCTATAAGTGCGGATGCTGGAATTTTAATGGATGCTAGTACAGGACAAGTACTTTACGAAAAAAATATGGATAAAAAGGAATTTCCTGCTTCCATAACTAAAATAATGACCATACTTCTTGGGGTGGAAAGTACGAAAATACAGGAAAAAATAATCATGAGCCGAAATGCAGTATTTAGTATTCCAAGAAATTCTGCACATATAGCGCTTGATGAAGGCGAAGAAATAAAACTTGAAGATGCTCTATATGGGGCTATGCTTCCTTCCGCTAATGAGGCCTGCAATGGAATCGCAGAACATATTTCTGGAAGTGTCTCTGAATTTGCTAAAGCTATGACACAAAGAGCTATAGCATCAGGTTCAAAAAATACAAACTTTGCAAATCCAAATGGGCTTCATGACCCAAATCATTATACTACAGCATATGATATGGCTATGATTACAAGAGAAGCACTAAAAAATACAGAATTCAGAAAAATATTTGGCACTACTTCTTACCAAATTCCACCTACGAATAAACAAAGTGAAATTAGATATCTTTGGACTACTCATAAAATGCTTAAAGAGACTGATTTTTTCTATGATAAAGCAATAGGCGGAAAAACTGGATATACCTCAGAGGCACTTAATACCTTAGTAACTGTTGCAAGTGATGGAAATAGGGAACTTATAGTAGTACTTTTGAGAAATCAAAGTGGAAGAAACAACTATCTGGATACAAAAAAGCTTTTTGAATATGGCTTTAATTCCTTTAATCAAATTAACTTGAGTCATGCTTCAATTCAAAATCCTTATGCCGAAAAAGACTCTGAGCAGGTTTCAACAGCATTAGTAAATTCATTAAAAAATTCTAAATGGCTTATCCATAAGCAGCTTTCTGAAACAGATTTATCAGTGAAATTTAAAAGCGTTTCTGAATCTGAAAATGGAAAAAACTTCATATTTTCAATCGATTTAAATGAGCCTTCCAAAACTATGTACCCTCATCTAGGAGAATTAACCTTTGAAGTTGCAAAAAAGACATTAGTAGAAAAACAAGCTATCTATAAATTTAAGGTTTTACTTATAACTTCTCTAAAATTCATATTAAAAGCAGTCATAATTTTAATGATTTGCCTTGTAATAATTTATTTTTATGTTAATAGGAATTATTATAGAAAACGACTATTAAGAAAATATAGAAAAAATAAAAAAACACCTAGAAAGAAAAATGCAGTATCTTAAAATAGCAAAACTACTTATGAGGTAATACAATTTGATTTACTCACAAGTAGTTTTTTTGTTTTATTTTATTTTATTTTCTTTTCTTTTTTTTGCCTTAAAAGCACTCTTGCCTTTTGTATCTTTTCGTGTTTTTTTATTAAACTCATCAGAAATTTTTTTACTATTTTTAGGCCTTATTAAAACCTTATTTCCAAATCCAACTAAATCCATCCTATTTCCTTTTTGAAGTGCTTCCAATACTAAATCGTAATTTTTAGGATCTCTATATTGAAGAAGTGCTCTTTGAAGCGATTTGTCTTTAGATGATTTTGCTACATATATAGGCTTCATTGTTCTAGGATCTAGTTCTGTATAATACATAGCTGTTGATAGACTTCCTGGTGTTGGAATAAAGTCCTGAACCTGTTCTGGATTGTAGCCCATATCCCTAGTATATTCTGCTAAAAGAATTGCATCTCTTAACGTAGACCCTGGATGACTAGAAATAAAATATGGTACAAGATACTGTTTCTTTTGTATTTTTTGATTAGTTTTTGTATAGCTTTCTACAAAAGTATCATACACTTTTCTATTTGGTTTCCCCATATATTTTAGTACGTTAGAAGATACATGTTCTGGCGCTACTTTTAATTGTCCACTCACATGGTATCTACACAACTCTTCCATAAAGTCAGTCTTCTTATCTGCAATAAGATAGTCAAATCTTACTCCAGATCTTATAAATACTTTCTTCACACCCGATATTTCTCTTGCTTTTTTTAAAATTCCTAGATACTCACTATGATCTATTTCAAGATTTTTACATAGTTCTGGGTAAAGGCACTGTCTATCCTTACATGCCCCTAAAGTCAACTGTTTTTTACAAGCTATTTTTCTGAAATTTGCAGTAGGTCCACCTATATCATGCACATATCCCTTAAAATTGCTTTGTTTTGTCATTTGAACAACTTCGTCAAGTACTGACGTTTCACTTCTATTTTGGATTATTCTTCCTTGATGAAAGGCTATAGCACAAAATGAACAGCCTCCAAAACAACCTCTATGATCAGTAACACTAAATTCCACCTCAGTAAGTGCAGGTATGCCTCCTGCATTTTTATATTTCGGATGATATGTTCTTAAAAATGGCAACTTATAGAGCGAATCCATCTCTGCCTGAGAAAGAGGTTTACTCGGAGGAAGCTGTACTAAATATTCTTCTCCATGACTTTGAATTAAAGTTTTTCCAATAAATGGATTTTGTTCCTTACTCTGTATGTTAAATGCCTCTGCAAATTTAAACTTATCTTCTTTAACATCTTCATAACTAGGAATTATTTCATAATCTCCTTTTTTAGGAAGTTCAGTACTTCTATAGCAAGTTCCGTTTATATTTCTTATTTTATGAATCGGCCACCCTCTATCAAGTCCTTTTGCAAGTTCCATTATCTGATTTTCAGACATACCATACATAAGCATATCTGCATCTGTATCAAAAATCACAGATTTCATAACAGAATCACTCCAGTAATCATAGTGTGTAAAACGTCTCAAACTAGCCTCTATTCCCCCTATAATAAGTGGCGAGTCTGGATATGCTGCCTTTACTAATTTAGAGTAGACGGTAAGCGCTCTATCTGGTCTAAAACCCTTTTTACCACCCGGTGAATACTCATCAGTACGCCTTGGTTTTTTTGAAGCTGTATAGTTATTCACCATAGAGTCTATATTTCCACTTCCTACAAGAAACCCTAATCTAGGTTCTCCATAGATTTTAACGCTATTTTCGTCTCTCCAGTCTGGCTGTGCAATTATTCCAACCGAGAAGCCTTCTCTTTCTAATATTCGTCCAATTATAGCGGTTCCAAAACTTGGGTGGTCAACATAGGCATCTCCTGTAATTAGGACAAAGTCCACAGTTTCCCAACCTCTTTCTCTAGCTTCTTTTTTACTTAATGGCAAAAATCTATTTTCTATATCTAACATTATTTACTCCAATCAAATATCCTTTAAAATTATATTATATAACATATATTTTTTTGTTTCAATCAAAAAAATAGAGCCTTGAGATTTTTCTCAAGACTCTATAAACTAAAATTCTAAACATCCAACTTCTTTCTCTACATTTTGTATAAGCGATTCATCAATTATAATCGATTCACTTTTATTTATATCTTCATAAAGAGGTCGATCCTCCTCTAATGGGGCTACTAGCTTTCGTAAAGTATCATAAGCCGCTTTACTTCCTTTTCCTAGCCCTTTATCTCCTCTTAAATCAATCGCTTGGCATACGCACATAAGTTCCATAGCTACTACTCTTCTGGCATTTTCCATAATTTCTCTAGCTTTACGTGCTGCAATTGTTCCCATACTAACATGGTCTTCTTGATTGGCAGAAGATGGAATACTGTCTACGCTTGCAGGATGTGCAAGTACTTTGTTTTCAGAAACCAATGCCGCCGCTGAATATTGGACAATCATAAATCCGGAATTCACTCCTCCCTGCTTTACTAAAAATGCTGGTAATTCACTAAGTGCAGGATTAACACATCTTTCCATTCTTCTTTCAGATATATTTGCAATTTCAGCTAATGCAATTCCAAGAAAATCAAAGCTTAATGCCATAGGCTGTCCATGAAAGTTTCCTGCTGAAATTCCTTCTTCTGTATCAGGAAATATCATTGGATTATCCGTAACTGAATTTATTTCTATTTCAATTCTTTGTCTAACATAATTTATAGCATCTTTACTTGCCCCATGAACTTGTGGTGAACATCTAAGGCTATACGCATCTTGAACTCTAATTTCTCCTTGTCTAGAAACATTTTTACTATTTTCAAGTAGTCTCAAAGCTATAGCCGCACTATCCAATTGCCCTTTGTGTGGTCTCACCTCATGACATCTCCTTTGAAGCGCATCTATCACTCCATTATGAGCTTCAAATTCAAGTGCATTTGCTATATCTGCTGCTTTCATAAGATTTATTGCATCATATATAGTGAGTGTTCCTACCGCAGTCATAACCTGAGTCCCGTTAATAAGCGCAAGTCCTTCTTTTGAAGTTAATTCAATAATGTTTATTCCTGCTAATTCCATAGCTTCTTTTCCTGAATATGTTACGCCCTTATACTCAGCCTCTCCCAGACCTATCATTGGTAACACCATATGTGAAAGTGGCGCTAAATCTCCGCTTGCTCCCAAAGAACCTTTCTGTGGAATTACAGGGTGAACGCCTCTATTCAACATATCTACCATTGTTTGAACAGTTTCTAATTTTGCACCGGAATATCCTTTTGAAAGATTATTTATTCTAAGCAATATAACTGCTCTTACAACTTCTTTTTCAAATGGGTTTCCAGCACCTACTGCATGTGTTACTATAAGATTTTTTTGAAGTACTTTAGCTTCATCTTTTCCAATAGATACGTTACTAAATTTTCCAAAACCAGTAGTTATTCCATATACTACTCGGTTTTCATCTACCAGTTTATCCACTACTTTTCTAGATTCTAAAATCCTTTCTTTTGCAAAATCGGAAATTTCAACTTCAAAATTTCTTCTTGCTACATTTACTACATCTTCTATAGTAAGATCATTGCCTGTTATAAGTACTTTATTCATGATATCCTCCCGAACTTCTTATTTTTAAATTCAATAAATAAAGGACGAACTTAATAGATGTGTACTGAACACAAATTTAAATTCGCCCTCCTAATTTCTAAATATCTCTAGGACTATATGTAAATAATACCACGCCTTCATGCAATAGTCAAATTATTTATACTTTTCCTTATATTGAAATTATTTAATTAAAATAAAAATTAGAAAACTATTAAGTTATTAAACTCAAATGACGAAATTATATATATTGAGTAATTATAAATTTAACGACATGCAATTTTTAGGAGGAATTATGAACAAACTAAACAAGACCAAGCAAAAGCTTTGGTTAAAAATGCTTATTAGCATTTCTCTACCGATTGTAATTATATTAGTGCTTTCAGGAAGTCTAATTATGTCTTCGGTACATAAGAATACGTCTGCTATAATGCAAGGCAGACTTACATCCGATTCAAAGTTTTTAACACAGCAAGTTAGTGCTTTTCTAAGTGATTATATTTCTACTTCTCAAACTGGAGCTAGTAGTAGTGAAATTATAAGCTATTTAGAAAATACTAAACCTGGAGAAAAATTTGTTGCTAAACCAGAATGGAAGGAAATTAGACCAAGTTTAATAAACTACACCAAGATAGATTCTCAAAATGTTCTTCGAGTATGGATAACTGATTTTGATTCAAATCAAGCCATAACGTCAGATGATGTTACTACAGATGAAACGTTTGATGTTAAAACTCGTCCATGGTATGTAGTAAAAGATGTAGGCAAAACTATCGTAGTTCCACCCTATAAAGATACTGCTTTAGATTCACTTGTAGTAAGTATAGTATCTCCTGTATTTGACAAAAACAACAGTAAAATTATAGGAACTTTTGGTTATGACATTCAAATAAATCAACTTGCTACAGTTCTTTCAAACTTTAAGCTTGGAGAAAGTGGATTCATACTGCTTCTTGATGAAAATGGAAATATTATATACCATCCAAATGCTGAATATATCCAAAAAAATATAAAAGAACTAGGTCTTTCTGAATCAGTACTTAACGATATAAATCAAAAGACCTTTAAACATATTGAATATCAGATGGACAATGAAGCTTATATTGGTGATGTCTGTCCTGTAGAAGGTTCTCAGTGGACGATTGTTACTGGTATTACTGAAAAAGAAGCTTTCAAAACAATAGATTCTACGCGTGCTTTAATGTTTACTGTATTTGGTTTAGGTTTGATATTAATGATTGCCGCAGTATTATTTATTTCTAAAAACATTACAAAATCAATAAATCAGCTTGCATATGTAGCTCAGGAAATTGCTGATGGAAATCTTGATTTAGAAATTAATATTGATTCTAATGATGAGATTGGAGATGTAGCTTTTGCTATGAATAATACCGTAAATCGTTTAAAATCCTATATGGATTATATAGAAGAAATCACATATGTACTTGGAGAAATTGCAAATGGTATACTTTCTTTTGAATTAAAACAAGATTATGTTGGTGAATTTTCTAAAGTAAAAGATGCTTTATTTGATATCAGAGACACATTAAGTGATACTATATCCGAAATAAAAGAAGTTGCTAATCAAGTTAGTTCAAGTTCAATGCAGCTTTCTACAGGCTCTCAAATCCTTGCTCAAGGTACCACTGAGCAGGCAAGTTCTATAGAAGAACTTTCCTCTACAATATCTGAAGTTTCTTCTAAAATAGAAGAAAATGCAAAATATACACTAAAAGCTAATGATAGTATGGTAATGTCTGGAAGAAAAATAAGTGATAGTAATATGCAAATGCAAGATATGGTAAATGCAATGAATGAAATAAATGCTCGTTCAGGTGAAATCGGGAGTATAATTAAAGCTATTGACGATATTGCATTCCAAACCAATATACTTGCTCTAAATGCAGCAGTTGAAGCAGCAAGATCTGGCGCTGCTGGAAAAGGCTTTGCTGTAGTAGCTGATGAAGTTAGAAATCTTGCTGCTAAAAGTTCTGAAGCTGCTAAAAATTCAGCTCTATTAATCGAAAGATCTATGAAAGCTGTAGAGGAAGGAAGTCAATTGGCTCATAATGCAGCTTCAAATCTTCAAGAGTTATATGAAAACTCAAATGAAATTGTATCTACTATAAGTGATATAACAAGAGCTTCACAAGAACAAGCTGATGCTGTTTCTCAAATAAATCAAGGTCTTGAGCAAATATCTGCTGTAGTTCATACTAATGCTGCTACTGCCGAAGAAAGTGCTGCTTCAAGTAAAGAGCTTTCTAATCAATCTGAATTCTTAAAAAATCTTGTAGAAAAATTTGAAATATAAATCATTTTAATTAGAAAAACAAAATATTAATTTACTATAAAAAAAGCCGATATTCAAATGTCAGATTAATAATCTAACTAATTGAGTATCGGCTTTTTTTGAGAATTCATTCAGAGATTTTATACAATTTGAAAATTTAAAGTATAGTATTATAGAACAAAAGAAGATAATAAGATAGCTGCAATCGCAATTGGAATATTATATGCTAATCCTGTAGGAACACACGTATCCCATATATGATCATGCTGTCCATCTGCATTAAGTCCTGCCGTTGGACCAAGCGTAGTATCTGAGGCCGGAGAACCTGCATCTCCAAGTGCTGCAGCTGCAGCAATTAAAATTATTGTTCCACTAACACTAAATCCCATTTGAGAACAAAGCGGTACATACAAAATAGCTAATATTGGTACGGTTCCAAACGATGTTCCGATTCCTATTGTTACTACTAATCCGATTAACATCATTATACAAGAAGCTATTAACTTACTATTTCCCATTATAGATAATGAAGCTTCTACAAGTTCATTTACCGCACCAGTTTCTCTTATTACACTGCCATAACCAGATGCCACTAGCATTATAAATGCAATCATACCCATTATAGATATTCCTTCTGAAAATATTTTATCAATATCATTCCATTTTATTGCCCCTCCAGCTATCATGACAATTATTCCTAGCAGTGCTCCAAGTGGAAGAGATTCAAATTTAAGCTGAATTATAAGTGTCAAAAATGCACCTATTATAGTAATTATATGAGCTTTGCTTAGCTTAGTATTTTCCGTAACTTCAATTTGCGGCGAAATAATTTCTACATCATTATAATCTCTTGGTTTATTAAATACAAAAATAGCTACAATCAGTCCAATTATCATTGACGCCCCAATATATATAGTACTTTTCCAAACATCTCCTGCGGCAACCGTCATTCCATTTTGAGTAAGATTATCTGCTATAATAGTTTGAAAAATAAGTCCAAAGCCAAACGGAAGTGCAATATAAGGAGCTTTTAGTCCAAATGCAAGACAGCACGCAATTGCTCTTCTATCAATTTTGAGTTTATTCATTACATGAAGTAGTGGTGGTATTAAAATTGGAATAAATGCTATATGTACTGGAATTAAATTTTGTGAAAAACATGCAATAACTACTAAAATAGCATACAGTATAAATTTTTTCCCTTTTATCATTTTTGCTATTTTTAGCGAAAGAATATCTGCAATTCCAGTATATGCCATTCCTGCAGCTAAAGTTCCAAGTAGTATATAGCTAAGTGCAGTCTCTGAGTTCCCTCCCATTCCTCCAACTAAAGTTTTCATTATGTCTTGGATACTCATACCTGAAATTAATCCTCCCGATATCGCAGAAATAAGTAATGCCATAAGTACATTTAACTTAAATAAACATAGTACAACCAAAATAATTACAGAAAATACTATAGGGTTTAATAAAATCATAAGTTATCCTCCATTTCTATATTTTGTATTATATACCCTTATTCGTTATAATATAAACAATATTATATAGGCTGTATTCCCATCCCAATAGCTTCATGCTCAAAACCTTTTCTAGGAGAACCAATCTCGCCAAATAACACCACTGCTATCCAAATTCCATTAGATTCATCATTTTCACTTAACGGTCCTTTGACAATTGTATAAGTAAGTCCTGCAGTTCTAAGAATTTCTCCAAGTGCTACCTGCCCTCTACAATACCCTTGAAGTGCTTCCATAGCTGCATGATATAGTGCATGTTCATCATGATAATTATCAGATATTATTCCCTCTCTTGAGGCAGCAACTTCGATGGCGGCTAATATTTTCTTAGCATCCATTGTTCCAGCATTCCCTTTTACAACTTTATATCCTCTTTTTTCATATTTTAACTTCATTTCCTCATAATTATCTGCAATTGCAAAAAGAAGCGAGATTTTTCCAATACCTCTATTTTTCATGAATTCCTCCTATGTATTAAAAAATAGAAAGGGTGCACTCCTTTCTATTTTTTATAATTTATTTAATTTTGCTATGATTATCTAGAATAATTATCTAGCAGCCATTGCTTTGTAAGTTTCATATCTTTCTTTAGCTGCTTCTTCAGCACTTGCAAATAATTCTTCTGCAATTTCTGGGAATGCACCTTTTAATGAAGTATATCTAACTTGTTTGTCTATAAATTCTCTAAAGCTTGCAGTAGGTTCTTTAGAATCTAGGGTAAATGGATTCTTTCCTTCTGCTTTAAGCTCTGGGTTGAATCTATATAAATGCCAGTATCCAGACTCAACAGCTTGCTTAGTATTAGCTTGAGTTCTTCCCATACCTTCTTTTAGACCGTGGTTTATACATGGAGCATATGCAATTATTAATGATGGTCCATCATATTTTTCTGCTTCAAGTAATGCTTTTTGAAGTTGGTTCTTATCTGCGCCCATTCCAACTTGTGCTACATAAACGTATCCGTAAGTTGTAGCTATCATTCCTAGGTCTTTTTTCTTAACTTTCTTTCCTGAAGCTGCAAATTTAGCTACAGCACCTGTAGGAGTAGATTTAGAAGATTGTCCACCTGTATTTGAGTAAACTTCTGTATCGAATACTAGTATATTTACATCTTCACCAGAAGCGATTACATGGTCTAGTCCACCGTAACCGATGTCATAAGCCCAACCGTCTCCACCAAATATCCATACTGACTTCTTAACAAGATAATCTTTTTTATCAAGTATCTCTTGAGCAAATTCTTTTGCATCTCCAGAAACTGATGGAAGAAGTTCAACTAATTTAGCTGAAGCAACTTTGCTTTCTTCTGCATTTTTCATAGAAGCTATCCAAGCATTTAGAGCCGCTTTAACCTCTTCAGAGACATTCATTTCAAGCATCTTCTCAGCAACAACCTTAATTCTTGCTCTCATAGCTTTTACTGCAACTGCCATACCATATCCGTACTCTGCATTATCTTCAAATAATGAGTTAGCCCAAGCTGGTCCTTTGCCTTGTGCATTCTTAGTATATGGAGTTGCTGGTGCAGAACCTCCCCAGATTGAAGAACATCCTGTAGCATTTGCAATTATCATTCTATCTCCGAATAACTGAGTAACAAGTTTAGCATATGGAGTTTCTCCACAACCTAGACATGCTCCTGAGAACTCAAGAAGAGGTTGTACAAATTGACTTCCTTTAATAGATTTAGCATCCATTAATGAATCTTTGTATCCAACTTTTTCATTTAATGTATTGAATATTTCTTGTTCAACCATTTGTGTGTCTAACGGCATCATATCAAGTGCTTTCGCACCTTTTTTACCTGGACAGATATCAGCACAGTTTCCACAACCAGTACAATCAAGTGGTGACACTTGGATTTTATACTGAAGTCCTTCTAAACCTTTACCCATAGCTGCAAGTGTTTTTATATCTCCTACCATAGTTTTCTCTTCATCGGTCATAAGGAATGGTCTTATAACTGCATGTGGACAAACATATGAACATTGATTACACTGAATACAGTTTTCAGGATTCCATTGTGGTACATTTACTGCTATTCCACGTTTTTCGTATGCAGCTGTTCCGTGAGGGAATGCTCCATCTTCTCTTCCAACGAATGCTGAAACTGGAAGTTTATCTCCTTGTTGTGCATTCATAGGCATCATTACATTTTTAATAAATTCTGGAACTGGTTTAGAATCTGCTACAGCTTGCTCTAAAGCATCTTTCCAAGAAGCTGGAACTTCAACTTTTACAAAATCTGTCTGTCCTCTATCAACTGCGGCAAAGTTCATATCAAGAACTTTTTGACCTTTTTTACCATAAGTCTTAACTATAGACTCTTTTAGATATTTAACAGCATCTTCAACAGGAATAACCTCTGTTAATTTAAAGAATGCACTTTGCATTATCATGTTTATTCTATTTCCTAGTCCAATTTCTACTCCTATTTTAGTAGCATCCATTGTATAGAAATTGATTTCATTTTCTGCAATGAATTTCTTCATTGTCGCTGGAAGGTGTTCTTCTAATTCTGCTGCATCCCATTTACAGTTAAGCATGAATGTTCCACCTTTTTTAAGACCTTCTAATACGTCATATTGATTTACATATGCTTGGTTATGACATGCTATAAAGTCTGCCTCATCAATTAGATATGTTGATCTTATTGGAGTATTTCCGAATCTTAAGTGAGAAACTGTTATACCACCAGACTTTTTAGAGTCATATGAGAAATATCCTTGAGCATACATGTCAGTATGGTCTCCGATTATTTTTATAGCTGATTTATTAGCTCCTACTGTACCGTCTGAACCAAGTCCCCAGAATTTACATCTAGATGTTCCTTTAGCTGCTATACTAACTTTTTCATCAGCTTTAAGTGATAATCCTGTAACATCATCATTTATAGATATAGTAAACCCATCTTTTGGATTTTCTGACATTATGTTTTTGTATACTGGAACTAAGTGTGCTGGTATAGTATCTTTTGATCCAAGACCATATCTTCCACCAACTATAACTGGCGCATTTTCTTTTCCATAGAATAAAGATCTAACATCTAGGTATAGTGGCTCTCCAACTGCACCTGGCTCTTTACATCTATCAAGTACTGCTATAGCTTTTACTGTTTTAGGAAGTACATCAAAGAAGTATTTTGATGAGAAAGGTCTGTAAAGGTGAACTTTTATAACACCTGTTTTGTGACCTTTTTCATTTAAGTAATCTATTGTTTCTTCTAAAGACTCTGTAACTGAACCCATAGCTACTACTATATGCTCTGCATCTGGTGCTCCATAGTAGTTAAATGGCTTGTATTCTCTACCTGTAACTTTAGAAATTTCAGTCATATAATCTGCTACTACATCTGGTAATTCTGTGTAGAATTTATTTGATGCTTCTCTAGCTTGGAAGAATATGTCTGGGTTTTGAGCTGTTCCTTTTGTATATGGATTTTCTGGATTTAATGCTCTACTTCTAAAATCTTTTATAGCTTCTTTGTCAACAAGTCTGTCAAATACACTATAATCTATAGTTTCTATTTTTTGAATTTCATGAGAAGTTCTAAAACCATCAAAGAAATTAACAAATGGTACTTTAGATTTAATAGTTGCTAAATGTGCAACTCCAGATAAATCCATTACTTCTTGAACTGATCCTGTAGCAAGTAAAGCAAAACCTGTTTGTCTTGCTGCCATTACGTCAGAGTGATCTCCGAATATAGAAAGTGCATGTCCTGCTAATGCTCTTGCTGATACGTGGAATACGCAAGGTAGCAATTCTCCTGCAATTTTATACATATTAGGAATCATAAGAAGAAGTCCTTGAGATGCTGTAAAAGTAGTTGTAAGTGCTCCTGCTGAAAGAGACCCATGTACTGCTCCTGCTGCTCCTGCTTCTGATTGCATTTCTGTTACTTGAACTTCTTGTCCAAATATATTTTTCATTCCTCCCGCAGCCCATTCATCAACTAATTCTGCCATTGTAGATGATGGTGTTATAGGATATATTGCTGCAACATCTGTAAATGCATATGAGACATATGCCGCGGCCGTATTTCCATCCATAGTTTTCATAACTTTAGACATATCATTTTCCTCCTAAATAATTGGTTTTCTGTTATTTTGTAATTTTGATTATTTCTACTGTGTCATTATTCTTCAACCCAGCAGCATTTCCTTCTTCGATGTCAATATGCATTTCTAAAGCATAGCTTGGACTAACTCTTACTAGCACATTTTTGAATACAACGCCTCTTTCTCCCGCTGTCTCTACGTTTACAATGTCTTTATCCTTAAGTTCAAATTTAGCGGCATCATCTGTGTGCATGTGTATATGTCTAGATGCTACTATAACACCTTCAGAAACTTCTACTGTTCCTTTAGGTCCTATAAGTTTACATCCAGGAGTTTCCTCTAATTTCCCCGATTCTCTTACTACCGGATTTACGCCTAGTGTTCTTGCATCAGCAAAAGACACTTCTATTTGTGTATTTCCTCTAACTGGTCCTAAAATTCTTACTTTTTTTAGTGTTCCTTTTGGTCCTTCAATATCAACAACTTCTTCAGCAGCATATTGACCCGGTTGAGACAGATCTTTCTTATGCGTAAGTTCATAACCTTCGCCAAATAGTATCTCTAAATGCTCTTTAGATACATGAAGATGTCTGTTTGATAACCCAACATTTACTTTCATCAATTACTCTCCTTTTAAACCATAATATAACCAACACATATATTATACAACTTAAATCTGATAATATCAAATTTATTTTTTACTTTTTATTAAACAACAGCACTTTAAGATTTTTGATTAAATAAACAAATATTAAAAATTTGTAAAATTTGCTAGAAATTCTTTATAAGTACAATCATCATGTCATCTAATTCATCATCATCTCTATTTATTATAAAAGTTCTTATTCCATCCAATATCTCGTTGCATATAGTTTCGCTATCACTATACTTGTTAGCCTTCATTATCTCTATGATGTTAGATTCTTTGTAACTTTGCCCATTTATATTAGTGTTTTCATATATCCCATCAGTATACATAAATAATATAGCTTCATCATCCATTTCATATATTACTTCATCATAAACATATTCTGCATCTACACCAAGTGGTTTTCCTCTATCTTTGTCAAGATATGAGATTTGATCTTTCTTAAAGCTATATAGAAGTGGAACAGTATGTCCTGCATTTGAAGAACAAATTTTATTTTCCAAGAAATCTACAAGCATAACTCTGCAAGTTATAAACATTCCTACTGAGTCTAAATCAGAATATATAAGCCTACTGACGTTTGACAATATTTCTGACGGACTTGTAATATTTTCTCTTACAATCATTTTAAACATACCTTTTAAAAGTGGCACAAAATAATTTGACATTATGCCATGTCCCATAACATCTGCAAAAAATAACAGAGCCTTAGATTCACTTAATTTTATGGCTTCATAGTAATCTCCACCTAAGCGGCTTTTTATCTTATCAGTTTCGTCCATGCCATTACCAATTTGATAATTGAAGCTTATTCTTGCTCCGCTTAAAAAAGATATGTTATTTAAGCTCATCAGTTCTCTTTGCATCTTAAGTGCTTCTGCAAATTCTTTATTCTTACTTTCTATATTTGAAATTATTTCATTTTTTCTATATATTTCCATCATCAATGCTAAAACCTTAGTTATTTGAGTGGTTAGCTCTATATCATGCTCTGATAATTCCTCGCCTTCCGCTAAATAACATGATAGTAGCCCAATTCCCTTACTATTTAAAACTATTGGAAACATAGCTATTCCTAAATATTCATCTCCAATTAGCTGTCTAACTTCTATATGATCTGCTATATTTTCATCTAAAGTCTTAAGGTATATCATTTCTTTTTTTTGCAGAATATTATTTTTAACTACTCTTGGATATACTGCAATAGGAATATCAAATGATTGATGTTCTTTAAGATATTTATTTTCTATTCCAAATTTTTTGTGAAAGTCAGTTTTAAAGTCCGTATATATTATCCTCATAATATTAGGATTTTTTGCATTTATAATACCTATAGATATTCGTTTTATTTTTAAAATATTTAATAATATAGGCAGTATTTTCTCTTTTGCTTCTGTTATATTGATACTTTTTTCAACAGTGGTTATATTTAGGATATCTATAATAGAATTTACACTTTTTTCATTATTTTCTATAATCATAAAATACCTTGATAGTTCAAATAATACAAACTATCTTCCCCCCTAATTCAGATTTTAAATACCAAAAAATCTTTTTCCGTTATTATAAGTTAATTCCGCAAATTCTTCAGAATCCATATCTAACTCATTTGCAATAAGCTTTGCTGTATAGCTTACATTCATAGGATTATTCCGCTTTCCTCTTAGAGGTTCTGGCGATAAATATGGTGAATCAGTTTCAATTAAAATTCTATCTAAAGGCACTTGTTTTATAACTTCCCTAAGTTTATTGGATTTTTTGTATGTTACTGGCCCTGCAAAAGATATATAACCCCCTAAATCTATATATCTTTTTGCCATTTCACTACTTTGACCAAAACAATGTAGCACAAAACTTGAATTTTTTCGATTTGCTTTAATTATTTCAAACGTATCTTCAGATGCATCTCTAGAATGCACTATAAATGGCAAGTCAAGCTCCTCTGCAAGTTCTATTTGCATGGCAAACCATCTTTTTTGGTCTTCTACAGAAGAATAATTATAGTAATAATCTAATCCAATTTCGCCTATGGCTACAACTTTATTTTTTTTTGAAAGTTCTTTTAAGATTTCTATATCATTGTCTACGCATTTAGACACATCATGAGGATGAATTCCAACGGCTGCATAAATAAAATCATATTTAGCTGCAAGTTCTATAGAATTCATAGATGTTTTTATATCAGCCCCTACATTAACTACTAGTTCTATTTCACTATTTTTTATATTCTCTATAAGCTCTAATCTATCCTCATCAAATTGTTCATCATCTAGATGTGCATGGGTATCAAAAAGTTTCATTATCTTACCTCTGAGCCTGATGGTATAGTTTTTACTTCTACAACTTCAAGCATAGAATCGTCATCCGTTGCAGCTGAAAGTATCATCCCCTGTGAAATTTCCCCTCTTAATTTTACAGGTTTTAAATTTGCTACAATAACCACTTTTTTTCCTACTAATTCTTCTGGTTTGTAGAAATTAGCTATTCCAGATACAATTTGTCTTTCTTCATTTCCTACTTTTAATTTAAATAATAAAAGCTTATCTGCTTTTGGATGTTTTTTACATTCAAGCACTTCAGCTACTCTTAATTCTACTTTGTCAAAATCATCATAAATAATTTCGTCTTTGTGCTTTACTTCTATAACTGCTTCTTCCTCGTTTAATTTTGGGCTGAACAGCTCTTCTAAAAATAAAGTTTCCTGGTCTACATCTAATCTTGGGAATAACATTTCCCCTTTTTTTACAGGATTTCCAGCTACAGTTTTTCCAAATGATGACACTGAATCGTAAGTTCTAAGTTCTTCACTTGTATTCAACTGTTCAAATATTTTGCCTGCAGTAACATGTAGCATTGGACTTATCATAACCGCTACTATTCTTAAGCTTTCTGCTAAATTATAAAGCACTGTATCAAGTTCATCTTTTTTAGCTTCATCTTTTGCAAGTGCCCAAGGCATAGTTTCATCTATATATTTATTACAACGTCTTATAAGTTTCCATATTTCTTCAAATGCTTCACTAAATTGAAGTGCTTCCATCGCTTTATCCACTTTTTTAGGTAAATTTTGAGCTATTTCTATCAAACTAGCATCAAATTCAGTTGTTTTTTTAGCGGCTGGAATATTTGAATCATTATATTTCTCTATCATAGATACTGTTCTTGAAAGTAAGTTTCCAAGATCATTTACAAGGTCTGAGTTTATTCTACTTATAAAGTTTCTGTTTGTATAATTTCCATCTTGTCCAAATACAAATTCTCTAAGTAAGAAATATTTTAGTGCATCTGTTCCATAACGCTCAATTAGTGGTTCTGGATAAACGATATTTCCTTTAGATTTACTCATTTTATCTTCTGCAAACATTATCCAACCATGACCAAATACTTTTTTAGGAAGAGGTAAATCTAATGCCATAAGTAGCGCTGGCCATATTATTGTATGAAATCTTACGATTTCTTTTCCCACTAAATGTACATCTGCTGGCCAATACTTTTGAAAATTCTCTGCGTTTGTACTATATCCTAATGCTGTAATATAGTTACATAATGCATCTATCCATACATACACTACATGTTTAGGATTAAATGGTACTTTTATTCCCCAATCAAAGGTAGTTCTTGAAACTGAAAGATCTTCCAAACCTTTTAAAATGAAATTATTCATCATTTCATTTTTTCTACTTTCTGGAAAACAAAAGTCAGGATAGTCTTTGTAGTACTGTATCAATCTATCTTGATATTTTGAAAGCTTGAAAAAGTAGGACTCTTCACTTCGCTGTTCTACAGCTCTTCCGCAATCTGGGCATTTTCCATCTTGAAGCTGGGCATCTGTCCAAAATGATTCACATGGCACACAATAGTTCCCTTCATAAGATCCTAAATATATATCACCTTTTTCATAAAGCTTTGTAAATATCTCCTCAATTTGCTTTTCGTGATCTTCATCAGTAGTTCTTATAAATTGATCATATGATATTTCCATAGTCTTCCATAATTTTTTTATATCATCTATCATACCGTCAAGATAAACTTTAGGCTCAAGCCCAATTTCTTGTGCTTTTTTTTGTATTTTTTCACCATGTTCATCTGTTCCTGTAAGAAACATTACATCATATCCTAAAAACCTCTTATATCTGGCTATTGCATCCGCTGCCACAGTACAGTAAGTATGTCCAATGTGTAATTTTCCACTTGGATAATAAATTGGTGTTGTTACATAAAATTTTTTGTTCTCCATTATTGCCCTCCTAAGTTCTTCTTATCATTTAATAATACAATAGCTTTCAAGATAAATCAATATGTGTACAGAAAGTAATTTGTTAAATCTATGTTAAATAAAAAATAACAGCAGCCCGCAAGACCACTGTTATCATTATAAAGTTTAATAGGATTCTTTCAACATATTTCTTGTTTGAATTTGCTTATCTGTTGTGTATATTTTTTTCCTATAGCTTATATAAAATATTACTGACATAATCATTACAATAAATTCCGATATAAATGTCGAAATCCAAATCCCATCTGCTCCAAATATATATACCATCATTAATAAGGATCCTACAAGAACAAAAAGTCCTCTTGAAAGTGATATGACTATAGCTTTGAATGCTTCCTCAATTGCTACAAAATAACCTGATATCAATATATTAAATCCAACTACTATAAATGAAAACGAAAATAACCTAAATGCCTTTATAGAGTATTCGTAAAGCTGAATATCGTCTTTACCTATGAATGCACTTACTATAAACTCTGTTTTAAATATACTTGCATACATTATAATAATTATACATATTCCTACCATAGTAGCTGCCAACTTAAAGAAATAATTACATGTTTTTATATCTTCTTTTCCAAAATAAAAACTTACAAGAGGCTGCATCCCTTGAGCTATTCCTATCATAGTCATAAGCACTAAAAGATTTGCATAAGATATTATTGTATAAGTAACAATCCCTTGTTCTCCGATGACTTTTAAAATCGTTTGGTTAAATACAAATACGGTTATCCCTGCCGAAAGTTCTGTAAGGCTGTCCGATATGCCCAACGAAATTATACGTTTGTATAATCCTTCTTTGACTAATCTAAAATTTGTTTTTATAAAAGATAATTTTGAATTTTTACTTAGAAAATAAATCGAAAATATAACTGTGGAAACGACTTGGGATAATCCAGTTGCAAAGGCTGCTCCTTTTACGCCCCATCCAAAATTAACAATAAATATATAGTCTAGTACTACATTGGTAAGTGCACTAGAAATTACACCCCATGTAGCAAGCCTTGGAGAACCATCCGTCTTTACTAAAACTTCAAACTGATAAGAAACTATAAAAAATACAGCAAATAAAAGTATTATACCTAAATAGTCCATAACCATTTTTTCTGTATTTGTTGTAGCTCCTAAAAATTTCGCTATACTTTCAAGGTTAAATAGCCCAAGTACAGTTATAATTAGAGAAATTACTATCAATATAAGCGTATTTACGGTAAATATTTCATTAGCCTCTTTGTAATTTTCTTTACCAAAATTTATTGCAATTATTGTAGATGCTCCTGTCGAGAACATTAGTGACAATGCAAATATTAAATTTATAGTTGGCATTGCTATATTTACTGATGCCATCGCTGTAGGTCCTACAAAATTCGCTACAAACAAGCCATCCACCATAGTATATATAGAAAATACCCACATAGCTACTATTGATGGTATTGCATAATTGAGAAACGTTTTTATTTTCATTTTTACACCTTCTTTACTTTTAACTTTTCTTACTTATATGATAAACTATAGTATAATACTAAGGTCAATAGAATTTATATATTTTAATAAAAAAAGTTAGGATGTGAGCTATTTGAAAGATTATTATAAAATAAATGAAATTTCTAAAATATACGATATTGGTAAAGATTCACTTAGATACTATGAAAAAATTGGAATTTTAAACCCAAAAAGAGATGAAAATGGTTATAGAATGTATAGCCTTCTTGACATAACCACCCTAAATATAATAAAGGAGCTTAGAGATTTAGGGTTTGGAATGCAAAAAATAAAGGATTTTTTAAATAATAGAAATATAGAGTCCACACTTTCTATTTTAGAAATTGAAATAGATGCAATAAATAATCGTATCTCTGAGCTTGAAAATTTGAAAAAAAATATTTCTAAAAGAAAAGCTAATATTCTAAATGAATCTTCAGAACAATTTTTTGGTGAAATAAAAGAGGAATACATAGCTTCAAGAAACTGTATTCATTTAAATGAAGCCATTCTTAGAGAAGAAGAAGTTGATCTTATGATAAGAAAGCTGCAAGATAAATATAGTAAAAATTTATATATTCTTGGAAATAGTATGATTGGAGCTACCGTTGATATAGATATAAATCAAATTAACAGTAATGATATAAGTTTTGAAAATTCCTTAAAATTCAGCAAATATAATTCTGTATTTTTTGTAGTTGATAAAGAGGAAGAATACGACTTTATTATTCCAAATGGAGATTATCTATGTGTAAAGTATCGTGGGAATTATAATCAAACCAATTATTATATTTTAAAGCTTGCAGAATATGCTAAAAAACACAATTATGAACTGATTTCTAATCCTTTTGAAATATACCATATAGATGTTCATGAAACCAGTTTGATAGATGAATTTATAACTGAAATTCAAATTAGAGTATCAAAAAAGGGAGCTGATTAGCTCCCTAAATTCTATTTGCTCATTCTTTCATACATTTCTGTAACTGCAAATGTTGCAACATCATCTGCATATTTTCCTGGTCCAAAACCTGCATCATAACCTAATTCTTTTGCAAGCTCATGGCTTATTCTTGGTCCACCACAAAGAAGTACTACTTTTTCTCGAATTCCTTCAGCTTCTAAAAGTTCTACTAACTCTGTAAGATTTTGAATGTGTACATTTTTTTGAGTAACCGTCTGTGAAACTAAAAGCACATCAGCTTTAAGTTCTTTTGCTTTTTGAATAAATTCTTCATTAGTTACCTGACTACCAAGATTGTATGCTTCTATCATATCATATCTTTCAAGTCCATAGTGCCCTGCATAACCCTTCATATTCATTATAGCATCAATACCTACTGTATGTGCATCCGTACCTGTACTAGCGCCAATAACTACTATTTTTCGTTTAATATTATCTTTTACATAATCATCAACTTGATGCATATCCATAGTGTCTACTTCAATACTTTGAACCACTATATCATCATAATTTACTGTGTGGGTAAGCCCTCCATAAACTACAAAAAATGTAAAGTTCTTATCAAGTGCTGCATGATGAGATACTGATGGTTCTTCTAATCCCATCTTTTTCGCAAGCTCTTTTGCAGCTTCTATAGATTTTTCACAGTCTTCTACTGGAAGCGTAAAGCTTATCTGAACCTTACCATCATTCATCGTATCTCCGTAAGGCTTTAATTTCGTTAAATCTAAATTCTTATCAAATTCTTTTGATTCTGTTGAATATAGTCCTGAACTCATAATGCTACCTCCTACCTATTTAACATTAAATCTATGAATGGATTATAGTATTTATCATCTTTTATAACTACACCTTGAAGCCCTTTTCCACCATCAATAGGTCTCTTAACTCCACCGAAAATTCCTTTTTCAAGTGTAGTAAATAATCCATTTTTTTCGATTTCTTTTAAAAGTGAGTGAGCATTTGCAAGAACTTCATTGGCTCTAGTTTGCATCATTCCATCTTTTTTAAACTCTATCTCAGAACTTATATCTGCCATATTATTAAATATATATTTAGCATTATCTATAGAAAGTGCTCTATCTGACATAAACGGTGTATGGATAGCCTCAGTAAGCATTCCTAGAAGATGAAGCTTTTGATTTGTCATTATTGTGATCATATTAAACAAAGTGTCTTGTACATGACCTTTAAATATATCTCCTGTTTTAAATTTAGTTGGAGGCATATATTTTAATGGTGCTTTTGGGAAAATTTCTCTCGCCATCTGTGCTTGAGCTAATTCATATAAAAATCCATTTTTCATGCTAGGGTCCATCTCAAAAGCATGTCCTAAACCCATCTGCTCTTCTGGAAGTCCTGCTGTAAGTGCAAATTGTTCATTTATAAACTGTGATGCAAGTACTGTATGCGCTTCTTCATATGCATCCGCCGTTGTAAGATAGTTATCTTCACCAGTATTTATAATTACTCCTGCAAACCCATTTATTATTCTAGAAAAATATTGGTCAACCATAGTTCTTTTCATATTTATATCTCTAAATAAGATTCCATAAAGGGCATCATTTAGCATTACATCCAATCTTTCGATTGCTCCCATTGCTGCAATTTCTGGCATGCAAAGCCCTGAACAATAGTTACAAAGTCTTATATATCTTCCCAGTTCTTCGCCTATATCATCAAGTGCTTTTCTCATAAGTCTGAAGTTTTCTTGAGTAGCATAAGTTCCACCAAAACCTTCTGTTGTAGCTCCATAAGGAACATAGTCTAACAATGATTGTCCGGTAGTTCTTATTACCGCTATTATGTCCGCCCCTTGTTTTGCGGCTGCTACTGCTTGAGTTATATCTTCATATATATTACCTGTTGCTACGATAACATATAGATATGGTCCTGACTTATCACCAAATCGACTTAAGTAGGTTTCTCTTTCTTTTCTATTTTCTGCTATTCTATTAACTGTAGCTTTAGCAATTTCATCAATTTTTAACTTTATTTCAAACATATCTCCCATAGGAATTTTTGGCAAATCTAGTTCTTCATCTGCTACTTTTTCTGCTATTTCTTGAGGAGTTAGATTATATTTAAGCACCGCATTTCCTATGTAAATAGCTGCTCCTAATCCAAGTGCATTTGATGCCTGTATATTTTCTACCACTACGTTTGGTAATGGCACTCCTAACTCATTAACTCCATCTATTCCTAATAAACGACATATAGTTCGCTCGACTGCAACTGTTGAATGTTTTTCAATGAATTTTTGAGTATCTTCTGCTACTTTTTTAGATATTTCTCTTGATTCATCAACCAAAGTTTGATTCAAGTTTAACTTACTATTCATCCAAATACCTACCTTTCTATTATTATACTTATTTTAATTATAGACTATT
The DNA here is from genome assembly GCA_041738345.1 of Proteocatella sp. Lineage (GTDB taxonomy): Bacteria > Bacillota > Clostridia > Peptostreptococcales > Filifactoraceae > Proteocatella. The sequence continues at coordinate 68,771 of JBGSPX010000062.1, read as the reverse complement.
ACTATCTAATCCTAATAATTTTGCAATTTGAAGTGCATTTTGAGGAACCTCTTCATCATAAGTTTCCTCTATTGAATAATCCATATATTCTTGAATTATATCTAATGCTTTGTTTTTATTCAGCTCAATAAGCTGGGTGAGTTTTTCCATATTTATCTTGCTTATACCGATAACTTGTAGATGCCTTATATCTTCACGTGATATTCCGTCAAAATGAGTTGAAATAAAGGTATAAGAAGCTTGGTTTTTGAAGAAATTTATAACTGCTTGAAGCAATATTTTTCCTTCATGCGGATTAGTACCTCTTGCAAGCTCATCTAGTACTATAAGTCCATTTTTATGTTTGCTTGCAGAAATTATCTTTTTTAAGTATATTATCTCCGCCCCAAATGTGCTAAGCCCACTTTCAACATTTTGTAAATCGTCAGAAATCATATATATATAATCCACTACTGGAATGTTAGCTGATTCAGAATATACATACATTCCTAAATTTGCCATTAATACATTTAAGGTAACGGTTTTCATACATATACTTTTTCCGCCCATATTTGCACCAGTTAGAAGTGTAACTCCTTGTTTTAAATGTATGTCCAAAGGAGTCATTTTCTTGCCTTTTTTTTCTAAAATCGATGCATAATAAGGATTATAAACTTTATTTAACTCTAGTTCATAATTTTTTTCATCACATAACGAAGGTCTCACTGCTCCAGTTTTATGAAAAAACTTAGCTTTTGCCAAAAGATAATCCATATAGCCTATTGTATTAGTATTATGAATTAAATCTTCAGCATAATTTTTTAATTTATTCGATAAATCTTTTTTTACTGCATATTCAACATCGTTTTCTAATGATACTAGTTGCAACCTTTCATTCAATAAGCTCTCTTTTTCAGCATCATCTTTAGTTTTTGCAATCTTTGATTCTAAAGTGCCTCTTTTGGTTCTAATAGTTTTTAATTCCAAGGAATATGAATCATAAATATAGAAAGTATCTATATTCAAATTATCTGGGTCTAATATAGAAAAAACTTCGCTTACATCTTTGAATTGTATTTCAGGTATGTCTATATTAGCTTTTTCATATTCTCTTTGTATATCAAAACACAATTTAGAAAAAGATTTAATCTCAAAAAGTTCAATCTCATCTACAATTCTTCCCTCATTGAGCTTTCTCAAAGTAACTCTTAAATCTTTAAATTTGCACATACAAAAGTATGCATCTTCATCTACCGATTCATTGATAACAATATTTCGAATGAATAATTCCGTATTATCGAGTTCTCTTAACAGTTTTTGAATTTTATCTTTTGTATATGGTTTTGCATTGTATTTAAATTCTGAGCCTACACTAGTTACAGTATCAATTTGGTCTAATATATAGTGATATCCTATTTTTTCTTTTTGGTCTTTACTTAGAAATCTCACGACGGTACTCCTTTGACATCAAAAATAGGAATTTTAATATGTTTCTTCAATCTTGAAATAAGTAAATCTGAATCCATTGAATAATCTTGCGTTGAATAAGGATTTACTGTTATAGCACATATATTAATTTTTTCAAGTGCTAGTATTTCCATATTTCTATGACTCAAACGCAATTTATTTTCTTCATTTATAAACAGCTTTGTACCATTATCAACAATTATACTGATCCTATTTTTTTTGTTTGTATTTTTTAACAAAGACTCTACAAAAGTATCAGTTATAGCGCCTGAAGTATATATATATCTAGTATCTAAATCTATATTATCTATTATTTTATCTTCTTTACCCAATATAGTACTACAATCAGAATAAACTAGCTTATCCTTAGTATCAATTATAGCAAGACACCCTGTCCGTTTTGTAAAATCTTTGATGCCATTAGTATCATTCAAAGTTTCTATTATATATCGTATCTTTAAATTATCTAATTTATTTATGTTTAACAGTTCATAAGATAACACTGTATCTCTAACAACTTTTCCAATATCATTAGAAAGCGATGCTCCGGTAGATAAAACTGTAGCTTCTGCAACTGTAGGTGAAGCTAAGCTTTTTCTAGACAAGGCGCCATCTATAAATATTTTTTCTGCGCCATACCGTTTCATACTATCTATAATGCTCTTCATATCCGCAGTTGTGGAAGGCCCTGCAATCTCAACATATCCATCAGAAATTGCTCTTGTTATTATAACTCTCCCTAAAGGCGTATTTATATTTGTAGTCTCTAGTATTTCAAGAGTTGCATCTGATAATTTGTAACAATTTGCACAAGTAGCCACTATAGTTCCACAATAGATATATACTCTTGGTTTTTCTGTTTGAGTTACTCTATCTACAGTTTCTCCATCTCTTCCAATAGATGACAGACCAAGGGTAAATTCCCCCCTGGCCTTGTCTATAAAATAATTAAGAGTTGTTGTTTTTCCAGCATTCTTCGACATCCCTATAAAAGAAATCGAATAATATTGTTTTAGGAAATCCATTTTTAATGGTGTCCTCTTTCATTTCTTTCAAGTCCTACTGGCTCTAGTGTAGCATTCTCTCCATTAAGGAGTCCTGCTACTCCTACTTTATGAACTGTTTTCTTTCCAGTACAGACATCACAAGTACATCCTGGAGTGTAATTTGTAGGCTCATCGTAAGTTGTAATCACGCCTTCAAAGTTTCTTAATATAACTTTGTTATGACTTTGTGAAATTACATAATTTGGCATAACTGGAGTTTTTCCTCCACCACCAGGAGCATCTACAACAAATGTAGGAACACAGTATCCAGAAGTATGTCCTCTTAAGCCTTCTATGATTTCAATACCTTTTGCAACTGGAGTTCTAAAGTGAGAAAGTCCTAGAGAAAGGTCGCATTGATAGATATAGTAAGGTCTTACTCTTATTTTAACTAAATCGTTTACAAGTTTTAACATAACATGCGTACAGTCATTTATTCCTCTTAAAAGTACAGATTGATTTCCTAATGGGATTCCTGCATCTGCCATAAGCTCACATGCTTTTTTAGATTCTGGTGTGATTTCATTCGAATGATTAAAATGTGTATTTAACCAAATTGGATGGTATTTTTTTAACATGTTTACAAAATCTTCAGTTATTCTTTGAGGAAGCACAACTGGAGTTCTTGAACCAAGTCTTATTATCTCTACATGAGGTATTTCTCTAAGTTGTTTTATGATTTGTTCTAATCTGTCATCTGACATAAGAAGCGCATCTCCTCCAGAAAGCAATACGTCTCTTACTTGTGGAGTATTTCTTATGTACTCTATAGATTTTTGAATTTGATCCATCGGTACTGCTGAATCATTTTGGCCTGCAAATCTTCTTCTTGTGCAGTGTCTACAGTACATAGAGCATTGATCCGTTACAAGTATAAGCGCTCTATCTGGATATCTATGAGTTAATCCAGGTGTTGGAGAATCTACATCTTCATGAAGTGGATCTTCTTGATCTTCATCTGCTCTATATAATTCATCTACTGAAGGAATTGCTTGTTTTCTTACGGGATCATTTGGATCTTCTGGATCGATTAATGATAAGTAATATGGTGTGATAGCCATTCTAAGTGCTTTTAAACACTCTTGTGCGCCTTTTTCTTCTTCTGGAGTTAGTGGTATATATTGTTTTAGTTGATCTACAGTTTCTATTCTGTTTCTAACTTGCCATTGCCAATCATTCCAATCTTTGTCTGAAACATTTGGGAATAACTCTTGTCTTCTATCTACTCTCATCTCAGTTCTCCTTTTCATATTAACATATAAAAATTATATTGAATTGGGCTGTTTTATACAGCCCAAAAGTTATAAACTCACTAAAACATTCTGGGGATTATAATTTTAGTTCAAATTATTTTTATATATATTGTTTTTCAAAGATTTCTCTTAACTCTTTTGATTCTCTTAATTCTTCAAGAGTTATAGCTGCATGGTCTTTTGTATATCCATTTCCTATTATCATGTTTACATCTTTTCCAACGCCTTCTGCACCAAGTGCTGCTTTTGTAAAAGAAGTCGCCATAGAGAAGAAGTATACGGTTCCGCCATCTTTCACTGGAAGTATTGATGACATTTCTGTATTTTCTATATTTACACAGTTAATTGTTATGTCAACTTCTTTTCCACCATTTGCTTCAAGTACAGCATTTAATACTTCTACTGGCATTTGTGCACTTGCTACTACAACATTGTGTGCAAAACCTGCATCCATAAGTTTTTTAATATCGCTTTCTTTTCTAACTACTGCGATAACATTACCTGTTGGACCTACACGTTTTTTAGCTTCATAACAGCACATCATTCCTGATTTTCCTGCTGCTCCAAGGATAACAACACTATCTCCTGGTTTAACAAGTTTTGCCGCTTGAGCTGGTGCTCCTGCAACATCAAGTGCAGCTAGTGCAAGAGTTTCACTCATATCAGTTGGAAGTACTGAATAAATTCCACTTTCAAACAAAATCGCTTTACCACTTATCTCAACTCTATCAATATCTGGTTTTATATCTTTTATTTCATCTATTCTTAATGGAGTAAGTGATAGTGATACTAGTGTAGCAATTCTATCTCCAACTTTTAAATCCGTTTTTCCAACTAAATCCGATCCTATTTTTTCTATAGTACCTATAAGCATTCCGCCTGAACCTGTAACTGGGTTTTGCATTTTTCCACGCTCTGCTACTATAGACATTATCATTTCTTTTATTTTTTCTATATCATGCCCTGCTGCTTCTTCAATTTGAGTAAAGCTTGCTGAATCTATGTTTAAAGCTGACACATCTATAAGTATTTCGTTATCAAATATATTCATATCATTGTTAATTTTTAATGCTGGTTGTGGTAAAACTCCTACTGGTTCAATAACTCTGTGTGTTCCGTACTTGCATCCTTTCATATTTAAACCCTCCTGATATAATTTGATTTTTTAGAATAAATTCATAGTTTCGATTATTCGGAATCTATTTTTTAAAAAAATAAAATACTGAATAGATTACTTTCTTTTCTTGTCTTTTGGAACTACACAAGTTCCAACAGCTTTACAAACAACGATTGGTTCATCTAGAATATCGCATGCAGAATCATTAATGTCTGGTCTTGGTACAATTACTTTTCTAGCTTCAAATTTCATTTTTCTTGAAGTATTTCCAGTTTCGATTATTTCACCAACTGCTTCAATATAATCACCTGCATAAACTGGAGCTAAAAATTCGACTTCTTCATAAGCCTTAAATAAACCTTCGTCACCATCTTTTTGAATTAAAAGTTCTGTAGCTACATCTCCAAACAAACCGAGCATTCTCGCTCCGTCTACTAGGTTTCCTCCGTAATGAGCATCATGAGCACTCATTCTCAATCTGATTGTTGATTTCAATTTGAATTCCTCCTTATTTAATTTGGCACGGCACGCAAAAAAAGCGCAGTATATGCCACAAACGTGACATAAACAGCACTCCATAGAAACTTATCCATGACAGTAGCAAACTATAGTTTACATACCAGATATTACAATGTTGGGTGATAATCATGTAATACCTTCGGCAGTTGGCACCTTCAATATAAGCATCAGCCCCCCAGCTTTAACATCTTATACCTACCTATTCAACCGCACCTCTATTTATGTATACTCAAATTATACCACTAATTATTATTTTGTCAATCCTTGAAATAAAAAAAATATTTTTTCAAAAAATTTATATAAAATTATTATTTACAAGGATTATTCAATGTGTTAATATAAATTATATCACATAGTTTTCAATACCATATGCAATTTTAGTACAGGAGGAATATTATGAACATAAAATTAAGGGACCCCGTCAGCGCCATAAGTCATTATATTGGAGCATTATTATCTTTAGTGGCCATATTTATGGTAGTTTTTAATCAAAAATTCAATTTAAGCTTTTATAATTTAAATCTAATTTCTGGCCTAATATTTACAATTTCTATGTTTATGCTATATTGTTCAAGCGGAGTATATCACAGTTTAACAATATCAAAAGATAAACTTATATTTTTTAGAAAATTAGACCATGCTATGATTTATGTTTTAATAGCAGGCTCTTATACTCCATTTTGTCTTGCTATAAAAAATCAAAGTTTTGGATTTAAGTTATTTTTTCTTATATGGGGTTTAGCTATGACAGGTATAGTCATAAAACTTTGTTTTTTTAATATTCCAAGATTCATAGGAACTATATTTTACATAGTTCTAGGATGGATGATTGTATTCTTTTTCAAGGATATTATTGAAATTTTACCCCTTCCAGGATTAATCTTATTAGCTCTTGGCGGTGTAAGTTATACTATTGGTGGTATTTTTTACATAGTAAAAAAACCTAATTTTAAATATTTAAACTTTCATGATGTATTTCACTTTTTAGTATTAATTGGAACTGCCCTTCAGTTTTGCACCGTATACTTGTATATATTATAAATTTATAAAAAAAATAGCCTACTTCAGTTTTTTAAATTCGAAGTAGGCTATTCCTTATTAATAGAGTATATTATAAATTTTATTCATATCTAAATGTTTTCTAAAATGTTTTTCTAATTTATCATATTCTAATTTTTTGAATTTTTCATAATTAAAGTCAGCGTCTTCTACAACATTAATTCCTTTTTGTAGTTTTATATTCGTAATGATAGTTTTAGTAAATTCTTCATTATCAAAAATACCATGTAGATACGTTCCTAATACATTTTGTTCTAAATTTATTGCACCGTCTATTTTTTCAACTTCTCCTAATGATATTGACTTTGCGAAAACTGTGTCTTTTTCTAAATCTAAATTTGTAATTCCACAATGAAGTTCATATCCTTTTAGCTGCATATTTTCAATTCCAGCAAATATACTATTTCTCCTAAACTGCGCTTTAACTTCCACACTAGTTTGCATTGTAACTTTTTCTGCTTCAAATATAGTTTCGTGAGAAAGGAGCCCTAATCCCGATATTTCTTCTATAGAGGTTTCTACGCCAAGAGGATCTTTTATGATTTTACCAAGCATTTGATATCCTCCACAAATTCCTACAACTGGTACATTTCGCTTTCTATTTAATTCGTATATCTGCTTATGCAATTTCCCTTTTTTTAATTCAAGTAAATCTTCAATTGTATTTTTAGTCCCAGGTATTATAATAAGATCTGGATTTTTAAAGCCTTCATCTAGATTAACATATCTTATATTCACCTTGTCTATATGCCTTAATATTTCAAAATCTGTAGCATTTGAAATATGCGGTAACCTTACAATTTCTATATTTACTGTACTCTCTTCACTTATTAGATCATTATATTTTTCAGTTAGTGAGTCTTCATCTTCTAAATTTATATTTATATATGGAATAACACCAAGCACAGGCTTTCCGGTCAAGGCTTCAATTTTATCTATACCATCTTGCAAAAGTTCTAATTTCCCTCTAAATTTATTTATTACTATGCCTTTAATGCGTGCTCTTTCTTCCTCTTCAAGTAACATAATAGTTCCATAGATTGATGCGAAAACACCGCCCCTATCTATATCTGCAACCAGTATTACAGGAGCATCTACCATTTTTGCAGTTCCCATATTAGCGATATCATCTTCATTTATATTTATTTCAGCCGGACTTCCCGCCCCCTCAATTACAACTATATCATTTTCTTTTTCTAAACTTCTATACGCTTGCATTATGACTGGCTTTAAATCAGCTTTTATTTTTTTAAAAGAAAAGCTATCTAAATTATCATAAATTTTGCCCATTAATATAATCTGGGATACGTTATTTCCTGCGGGTTTTAAAAGTAAAGGATTCATTTCTACTTGAGGTTTTTTATTACAAGCCTCTGCTTGAACAACCTGTGCCCGTCCCATCTCCAATCCATTTTCTGTAACAAATGAATTAAGTGCCATGTTTTGCGATTTAAATGGCACTACCTTATTTCCATCTTCTGTGAATATTTTACAAAGTGCAGTACACACTATGCTTTTTCCAGCTCCAGAAGAAGTTCCTTGTATCATTATTTTTTTAGCCATATTACACTCCTAATTACAAATTACATCTTTAAAGCATTTCAAAAAATTATCATTATTTACACTATCTTTTATATTTATTCTTATAAAAGAATCATTAAGTCCTTTGAAATTACTACAATCTCTTATTAAAATTCCATATTTTTTCACCATAATTTCTTTAAGCTCAGATGAAGTTTTCCCAAAATTAAGCTTTATAAGCATAAAATTAGTATCGGTAGGATATATACGTATTCCTTCAATTTTCGATAATTCATTTGAAAACCTTATAATTTCATTTTTATAATAACACTGGCTTTTTTCCAAAAATTTTAGATCATATATAACATCTGCTAATTTTTCTGCAAATATATTTATTGTCCAAGGCTCTTTTATAGCCCACATATCGTTTATTATTTTAGAAGTCGAAAATGCATACCCCAGCCTTACACTAGTAAGTGCATAGAATTTTGTAACCGCTCTTATTATAATGATGTTTTCATACATTTCAAGATAGTTTAAGGCTGTATACTTTTGTTCTTCTCCAGTAAATTCTATAAAAGTTTCATCTATCATAAGTAGCTTATTATGTTTTTTACAAAGTAAAATAAGCTCTTCTACATTATTTAAATTTCCAGATGGATTATTCGGATTACACACCACTAAAATATCAATTTTATCGATATCTCTTTCTATGTTTTTTAGATTTATTGTGAAATCATCTTCATAAAAAAAATCCACCACGTTTTTTCCCGCTAAACTTGCTGCTCTTTCATATTCTCCAAAAGTAGGATTTATTATCCCCACATTTTTTACATATTCTAGCTTCATAATAAGAAACATTATTTCAGTAGAACCATTACCTACTATTACATTCTCTGCTTTTAAATTATATCTATTCCCTATTTTTCTTCTTAATTCTATGTAATTTATATCCAAATAATAATTTAAATCTTTTGAAGTTATTTTCGAAATTATTTCTTCAACTTGTTCTGGTGAAAATATATTTACATTCGAACTATAATCAACTAAATTATCAATATTATATTTTATTTTTATTTCATTTGTATCTGCCCCATGCTTTATCTGTGTCATTTATTTATTCCCTTCTTTAATAAAATTTTCAAAAAAAGATGATTGCAAATCACAATCATCTTTTACTTATATTACGAAGATTTTATTTCTGTCCAAACTTTATCGTATTCTGTAGTAAATTCTCCTAAATCTAAAAACACTTCGCCTAGTGCAGTAATATCTCCCGATGGATAAAGATATTCATTAGTGGCTTCTTCTTCTGGAAGGAATTCTAAAGCGGCTTTATTTGGAGATGCAAATTTTATATATTCACTATTTTTAGCTGCAACTTCTGGTCTCATCATATAGTTTATAAACTTCTCTGCCAATTCCTTGTTTTCTGATGTTTTTGGAACTGCCATAGCATCAAACCAAAGATTTGTGCCCTCTTTTGGCACTGCATAAGCTAGATTTTCATTTTCTGCTGCAAGAAGCATTGCATCACCAGACCAACATAGAGCCATAGCGCCTTCTTCTGCTATCATCTGTTCTTTGTATGTGTCTACTTCATAAGCTCTAACTAATGGTTTTTGAGCTATAAGTGCTTCTTTTGCAGCATTAAGTTCTTGCATATTTTTGGTATTTAAAGAATATCCTAACATTTTTAGAGTTATTCCTATAGTATCTCTAGAAGAATCAAGCATAAGGATTTTACCTGCATACTTTTCATCCCATAATATTTTCCAAGAATCTACTGGTTCTGTTACCATATTTTTATTGTAAACAATCCCCATTGTTCCCCAAAGGTAAGGTACTGAATGTTTACTATTAGCGTCATAAGCTAGATTGGTAAATCTTTCATCAATGTTTTTAAAATTATCTAGATTTTCATAATTAAGATCATAAAGCAAGTCTTTCGATGTCATATATTCTACCATATATTCTGATGGAAAAATTACATCGTATGCAGTTCCACCCGCTTGTATTTTCGCAAGCATTTCTTCATTTGTAGCATATTCTTCATAATTAACTTTTACATCAAATTCTTTTTCAAAATCTCTCAATACCTGCTTGTCGATATAGTCTCCCCAATTATAAACATTTAAAACCTCTTTTGAGCTTGAACTACCACCACAGCCCACAAGGGAAAACACCATACTTACTATTAGAGTAAGTGCCAATAGTATTCTTTTCAATTTTTTTAACTCCTCCTTATTTTTAAACAATTTCATTTAATTTTGGTTCAGTATCAACTTTCACATACCTATGCTTAGGCTCTCTATTTTGTCTAATTTGAACAATACACATTATGGTCAGTAATACTATGAACATTATACTTGAAAGTGCATTTATAGTTGGGCTTACACCTCTTTTGGTCATAGAATATATTTTTATGGAAAGTGTAGCTACTCCAGAACCTGTAGTAAAGAAACTAACCATAAAATCGTCTAAAGAAAGTGTAAATGCCATTAATGCCCCTGTTAAAATTCCTGGTATTATTTCTGGCAAAATAACCTTAAAAAATGCTTGAAAAGGAGTTGCTCCTAAATCAAGTGCCGCCTCTTCTAAATGTGGGTCTAGCTGCTGCAATTTAGGTAATACGGCAAAAATAACATATGGAATATTAAAAGTAATATGTGCTAATATTAAGGTTATATACCCTAAATTAAGCTTTAAAAGTACAAATAGTGTAAGTAAAGAAATACCAATAACTATATCTGGACTAATCATAGGAATATAACTTAAGTTTATAAAAAACTTTTTGTATCTTGGCTTTAAACTATGAATACCTACTGCAGTTAACGTTCCAATGACAGTAGCCACTACAGATGATATTATAGCTACTATAAAAGTAGTGTAAAGCGCTCCCATAATATCTGGATCCGCAAATAGTTCCTGATACCATCTAAATGTGAATCCGCTCCAATTGCCTCTGTATTTTGAATCATTAAATGAAAATATAATTAGCACTACTATAGGAATATATAAAAATGCATATATTAACAAGCTATATATATTGGCGACTGCCGATTTCATTTTTACCATAACTTGCCACCTCCATCTTTGGAGCTGTGTTTTGCAAAATATCCCATAGATAAAATAAGAAATATCATCATTATAACAGAAACAGATGAACCAAACTGCCAATTTCTAGCTGCCATAAACTGATTCTGAATCAAGTTTCCAAGCAGTATTGTCTGTCCACCTCCAAGTAAATCTGAGATTACAAAAGTTGACACCGCTGGCATAAATACCATAACTATGCCCGTTGCAACCCCTGGGAAGCTAAGTGGAAATATAATTTTAGAAAATACATTAAATTCATTAGCGCCTAAATCTCTTGCAGCCTCCACAAGACTTTTATCCATTTTAGATAATACAGAAAATATAGGTAGAACCATAAATGGAAGGAAGTTATAAACCATTCCCAATACTACTGCTCCACTAGTATATAGCATAGTAATTGGCTCGTCAATAAAGCCTATCCTAATTAAAATTTCATTTATTATTCCTTGTTCTCTTAAAAGTCCCATCCAAGCATATGTTCTTAGTAAAAAATTTGTCCAAAGTGGCAAAATAAAAAGCATTACCATTAAATTTTGTTTCAATCCTTTAGAACGACTCATAATGAATGCCATAGGATATCCTAAAATAAGGCATATTATAGTACTTATTAATGATAATTTCAACGAACGCCAAAAAACATTTAGGTATATTGGCGAAAAAAATTCTTTATAATTATCTAAAGTAAATTTATATACAATATCTCCAAATGCATCTCTTTGTGCAAATGAATAAAATACTATTATAAATAATGGTACTATCGTAAATATAGCAGTCCAAACTGTATATGGAGAAGTTAATAAGTGCTTGTTATCTTTCAATTATCCAACTTCCTTTCTCATTATATGAATAGCTTCTGGTTCAAAATAAAGTCCAACTTTACTATCTACTTTTGCATTGTGTATTGAATGTATCATCCATTCCTTTTGATCAAATTCATCCACTACTATTATTTCATAATGAACCCCTTTAAATACCACATCTGTAACCATTCCCTTTATTTTAGATTCAGCTTCATTTACTAAAAGCACATCTTCTGGTCTTATAACTACATCTATAAATTCATTTTTTTCAAAGCCTTTATCTACACACTCAAATTCAACGTTATTTATTACACACTTGTAATCTTCCGCCATCATGCCATTCATTATATTACTTTCTCCAATAAAATCTGCAACAAAACGGTTTATCGGTTCATTATATATATCTTCCGGCGGACCTATTTGCTGAATTATTCCATCTTTCATAATTACAATTCTATCAGACATTGTAAGTGCCTCTTCTTGATCATGGGTAACATATATAAACGTTATCCCTAACTCCTGTTGCATTGTTTTAAGTTCATATTGCATATCTTTTCTAAGTTTTAAATCAAGTGCACCTAAAGGTTCATCCAAAAGCAGTACTTTCGGTTCGTTTACAAGTGCTCTTGCAATTGCTATTCTCTGCTGTTGTCCACCTGAAAGTGATTGAATATCTCTATTTTCAAATCCTTCTAAGTTTACAAGTTTAAGCATTTTCTTCACTTTATTATCTATAGTTTTATTATCTATCTTTTTTATTCTAAGTCCAAATGCTATATTCTCATATATGTTAAGGTGTGGAAATAACGCATATTTTTGGAATACTGTGTTTATTTGTCGTTTATATGGAGGTATTTCGGTAATATCACTCCCATCAAACAAAACCTTACCCGAACTATGCGTGGTAAATCCTCCTATAATCCTAAGGGTTGTTGTTTTCCCACAACCTGATGGCCCTAAAAAGGTCACAAACTCCTTTTCCTTTATTGCTAAATTTATATCAGTCAAGACCTGCTTGCCATCATCTTCGAATATTTTATTAATATCAACTAGTTCGATAAGATTTTTTCCCATCTCTACCTCCTGTAATTTTACTCTCTAATGTATAATTTTATGTTTTTTTTATACATTTGTCAATACCTTCAAGCCTATTGAGACAATTAAAAAATTAAAAACCAAAGCTATCGGCATTCCTACCTTAAACTTTAATTTAGAAGTTTTATGATTATTAAGGTACATAGAAATCCATGAACCTAATGCGCCTCCCAAAAAAGCTATTATAAATAAGTTTTTTTCGCTTATCCGTCTTCTTTTTTTTATTGCATATCTCTTATCTAAATACATTGAAATAAAACCGCACAAATTAATAAAAATCAAATATAATTCAAAATTTTTATCCATAACTACTCTTTTCTAAAATGATTCGCCAGAAGATTTACCTGCTAAGTAACCTGTTGAGAATGCAATTTGGAGATTAAATCCTCCCGTAAATGCATCCACGTCTATCATTTCTCCTGCAACATATATATTAGGATATTTTTTCAAACTTAAGTTCCTAGGATTTATTTCTTTTATAGATATTCCACCTCTAGTTACAATTGCTTCATTAATTCCGCCATATCCTGTTAATTTTAACTTTATACATTTAAAAGCATCTATGATATTTTTAATTTGAATCTTCTTCATATTTTGAATTTCAGTTTCAAGTACCGCATTTTCTATTCCTAATTCATATAGTAATACATTTTTAACTAATTCTTTAGGTATTAATTTTGACAGCTTAGTGTCTAAGTTTTTCTTATCTCTTGATTTTATAATATCATTTAACTCTTGTTCTGAAACCTCAGGAATAAAATCAATTAATATGCTTATATCGCAGATTTCTTTATCTGTAATATAAGCACTTGAATTTATAGCTGCCGGTCCGCTTATTCCATTGTGTGTGAAAACTATACTACCTTCTACCTCTGATAATTTTTTATCTTTATAATTTATTGTAAATTTAGTATTATTTAAAGATATTCCTTGAGATTTGGTAATCCATTCTTGATTAGAATTGAGCTTTACTAAGGTAGGCATAACAGGTTTTATATCAATCTCAAGTTTTTTTAATATCTCAAACAAACTTCCATCTGAACCTGTATTTTTATAGCTTACACCACCTGTAGCTATAATAAGTTTTTTAGTGTATATTTCTTTCCCAGATGTAGATTTTATAAATATATGTTCCGATTCAGTATCTTTCTCTAGCTCTATATCAGAAACTTCAAATCCTAAAAGTTGTTCTATTTTCAAACTATTAAGTTCGCTTTTTAGGATATTTAAAACGCCTTTTGCATCATCTTCAAATGGATAAATTTTATTACCTTCTATTTTTAAATTTAAGCCTCTAGCTTCAAAAAATTCAATTAAATCTTTGTTTGTAAAATTATTAAATGCTGAATATAAAAATTTAGGATTACGTACAATGTTTTTGAAAAAAACCTCCATATCTTGAGAGTTGGTCAAATTACATCTTCCACCGCCTGTTATAAGAAGCTTTTTACCCATTTCTCTATTTCGGTCTACTAGTACAACATTTAAATTTTCATTGGTTTTTTTTGATTCAATCGCAGCCATCATCCCTGCTGGTCCAGCACCAATAACTAATATATCATAAATCTTCATTATCCATTTCCCTTCAATTTTGAAAGCTTATAAAATATTAGCCCTTCTAGATTGTCATATTCACTAACTGTAACTTTATCAATTTTTAAACTCTGTAACACATTGTAAAAAATATTAAGTCCTGCAAGAATTATATCCGCTCTACTAGGTTCTAATCCTATCACTTTTTTACGTTCATCTAAGTTCATCACTTTAAGCGATTCTAAAATGTACTTTACATCTGTTCGAGTTAAGCTACTATTATGAATCTTATTTGTATCATAAACCTGCATATTTTGATTTATAGATGAAGTTGTTGTTATAGTGCCACCAATTCCTATTACAGATTTTATATTGTGTATTTTTAAAATATCATTTAAATGAGCTATCTTCTTATTTATATGCTTTGTCATCTTATTTAAATTTTTATCTTTATCCGTATCCGTAATTTGAAAACTTTCTGTAAGTCTCACGGCTCCGATGTCTATACTTTCTCTAAATATAACACCTTCATCCTTAGAGCCTATTACAAATTCAGTAGAACCCCCACCAATATCTATAATAAGTACTCTATGCTTGTCTTTTAGTCCCAACGTTGCCCCATAAAATCCTAATTCTGCTTCAGTATTACCATTTATAATTTCAATATCTACCCCAGTTTGAGCCTTTGCTTTATCTATGAATTCCGCTTTATTTTTGGAATCTCTAAGTGCTGAGGTTCCCATCGCATATATAAATTCTGCTTTTTCGCTTTTTGCAGTATTTACAAATTCAACAAAAGAATTAATGTTTCGTTCTATTGCATCTTCACTTATTTCTCCGCTCTCATTAACTCCTTGGCCTATTCTTGTAGTATTTATATATTTTTTTCTATTCAAAATACTTTTGTCATAATCTGCAATAAGAAGCCTCATAGAATTAGTTCCTATATCTATACTTGCAATCTTCATATACAAACCTCTCAATCTATTTTAATGTAAACTATCTCATCTTTTTTAACCATTTTAAGCTTTTCTCTTGCCATTTTTTCTATAAATTCATTACTTTTAGAACCTGCTATTTCTTCATTTATTGTTTTATTTTTTTCTTTAGTAGCTGAAAGTTCAGTTTCTAAAGTCGTTATATTTTCCTCAATATTAGCTATAGCCGACATCTGATTTGCAATATAGGCCAAAGGATATACTATCGCAATAACCATCGCTGCAATAAGCATCACGCTTTTAAAATTTAATTTATTTTTATTTTTTAAGTTTTCTATATTAGATGATACTTCAGATTTTTCTTTAGAAATGTTTTTAAAATCTATAATATTATTTTTAGACATTTTTAACTCCTTTTATAAATTTTAGGTTGTTAATCTAAAACTTCATACATTTCTGCAGCATCTTCTTTTTTAGTACTATCTTTTATATTTACCACTTTTATTTTAAGTACTTTTTCTCCAAATGTAACTTCTAAAACATCACCTTCTTTAACTCTACTTGAAGGTTTTGCTTCTTTTCCATTGAGTAATACTACCCCTGCATCAGAGGCATCTTTAGCTACGGTTCTTCGCTTTATTATTCTAGAAACTTTTAAAAATTTATCTAATCTCACGCCATTCTCCTCTATGTTAAAAAATCGTATAATTTTACACACAACTCACCTATATAATATCACATTCTATAATATTATTAAAGATTTTAATAAATAACATTCAGAAAAATCTTCTTGATTTTCATTCTTAATTGTGTTAAATTTTAATGGTGGGGAGCTTGTTTAGCAGGCTGAGAGGAAGGTAAACTTCGACCCGTAACCTGATTCGGATAATGCCGACGTAGGGAAATACTTTTGATGCTTTCTGAGTGCTTAAGGATATTCCTGCGTGGATGTCCTTTTTTAATTTGATTATACACTTAGGAGGTTTTATGAAAACACGCAATTCAAATTTAAAAATGGTAGTAATGTCCATGCTAATTGCTTTAGGAGTAGTTATTTCTCCAATTTTAAGAGTTGAGGGAATGTGTCCTATGGCTCACCTTATAAACATTGTAGCTGCTGTTTTATTAGGTCCATGGTATGCATTTTTTTGTGCTATAAGTATAGGTATAATAAGAATGACATTTATGGGAATCCCTCCTTTAGCCCTTACTGGTGCTATATTTGGAGCCTTATTTTCTGGACTTTTTTACAAGTATTCAAAAGGACGCATTTTATTTGCTGTACTTGGAGAAATAGTTGGAACTGGCGTGATAGGTGCTATAGTATCATATCCTGTAATGACACTTTTTTGGGGACGTACAGGCTTAACCTGGCTGTTTTATGTGCCATCATTTCTAGGTGCAACTATAATAGGCGGAAGCATTGCATATATTTTGCTATTCCAGCTTCAAAAAACAGGTCAACTACAAAAAATACAGCATAGTATCGGAGAGGTAAGATTTGAGGCCTCAAAAGCTGCATAAGTAACACTTTTATGGAGTAAACTTTTATGAAAAGAAAAAAAGCGAATAATCGCTTTTTTTCTAAACTTTAAGTTCTACTTGAACATCTAAATTTTCATATTTTTGAAGTCTTGGATTTACTTCTTCTTCTATAAATTCTTCAACCTGCTTTGGTGCTCTTCCAATATAAAGCATTGGATTCATAAGTGATTTAATCTCTTCTTCTGAAAGTCCAAACTCTTCGTCTTTAGCTAAAAGATCAAGTAGATTATTTTCTTTTCCAAACTCTTTTACATTTCTTCCAGCTTCCATAGAATATACTCTTATTTTTTCGTGAAGTTCCTGTCTATCTCCACCTTTTTTTACAGCTTCCATCAAAATATTCTCCGTAGCCATAAATGGAAGTTCCTCATTTATTCTTTTGTTTATCATATTTTCATAAACTACTAATCCACTTGTTACATTTATAGCTATATCTATTATAGCATCAGTTGCCATAAATGCTTCTGCTGTAGAAAGCCTCTTGTTTGCCGAATCATCTAGCGTTCTTTCTAACCACTGCGTAGCATGTACAAAGGCTGGATTTTGTGCAATATTTATAATATATTTTGCCAGCGAAGAAATTCTTTCCGATCTCATCGGGTTTCTTTTATAAGCCATTGCAGATGAGCCTATTTGGTTTTTTTCAAATGGTTCTTCAATTTCTTTTAGGCTTTGTAACAGTCTTATATCATTTGTCATCTTGTGAAGTGACTGTGCCACTTGAGATAAGCTTGAAAGTACCTGGAAATCTACTTTTCTAGAATAAGTCTGCCCTGTAACTGCAAAACTACTTTCAAAACCCATCTTTTCACAAACCAGTTTATCTACTTGTTTTACTTTTTCATGATCATTTTCAAATAGTGCCATAAAGGATGCTTGTGTTCCAGTAGTTCCTTTTGCGCCTCTTAGTCTTAGATTTTCTTTTCTATATATAACGTCATCTAAGTCTAATAATAAATCCTGTATCCAAAGAGTTGCTCTTTTGCCCACTGTAACAAGCTGAGCCGCTTGAAAATGAGTGAATCCTAGAGTAGGAGTATCCTTATATTTTAATGCAAATTCTTTAAGATTATTTATAAGCACTGCTAGCTTTGTTTCTATAAGCTCTAAAGCACTTTTCATAACTATTATATCCGTATTGTCCCCTACAAAGGCACTTGTTGCCCCTAAGTGAATTATACCTTTTGCACTCTCTGCCAAAAGTCCATAAGTTTTAACATGAGCCATAACATCATGTCTTGTCTCACGCTCTATTTTTTTAGCAACTTCAAAATCTATAGCAGTTCTATATTTCTTAAGTTCCTCAATTTGTTCTTGTGTAATATCTAACCCAAGCTCCATCTCTGCTTCTGCAAGTGCTATCCATAGACTCCTAAAAGTTTCAAATTTGTTTTGATCTGAAAATATATAGCTCATTTCCTTACTTGCATATCGCTCATTTAAAGGACTTTGATATTTTGAATAATAGTTTGACATCATAAACTCTCCTAATTTAAAATATTAAAAATTTGAAAGGCTACTGCCTTAAATATATATTTTACCACAAAATTTGAATTTAATTAACCTAAATTCTAAAATACGCTACTCCCGATTTTATTATAGGTTGCATCATAAGTTCTGGTATATTTTTATAAAGACGTTCATCAAGCCTTTCTGTATGCGCCATTTTCCCTAAGATTTTTCCACAAGGGCTTAGTATTCCTTCTACATTATAAGCTGAGCCATTAGGATTATCTAAATATCTAAATGCAAGCTGGTCATTTTTAACAAGACTATTATACATGCTGCTATCACAAATGAATCTTCCCTCTCCGTGTGAAATAGGAACTTTATATACCGCAGCCGTATCAATATTTGAAAGCCAAGGCGAATTATTAGTAATTGCTACCGTATCTACCATCCTAGCTATATGTCTTCCATTGTTGTTGTAGGTAAGTGTAGGGCTTTCTTTTCCTAGTTTGCTTATTTTTCCATACGGAAGAAGTCCTGTTTTTATAAGTGCTTGGAAACCATTACATATTCCTAGTATCAAACCATCATTTTCTTCAAGTAAATATTCTATAGCTTTAGCAATTTTGGGATTTCTTATTACGTTTGCTATAAACTTACCTGAACCATCGGGTTCATCTCCCAAGCTAAAACCGCCTGGAAATACTAATATTTGTGCCCTTTTTATTGCATTTGCAAGTGATTCTATTGACTTTTCAATATCTTCTATCGTAAGGTTATTAAATACAATTATCTCCGCTTTAGCGCCCTCTTTCTCAAACGCTCTTGCTGTATCCCACTCACAATTCGTCCCTGGAAATACTGGAATTATAACTTTTGGCTCATCCACCATTCTTTTTGACTTTATAGGTCTTTCAACTGCAATTGTCTCTTTTTTTAGTTCATTCAAATTATTTTCCAATTTTTCTTTACTAAATACGCCATCCAATTGTGTTGTATATATTTTTTTCAATTTTTCTAAATCTAACGTATTTTCGTTAAATTTCCCAGTTGCTAAATCCTCTAATTTAGTGTTTCCTACATTACGTACCCCTTCAAATGAAGTTTCATACTCCACTATAAAGCTTCCATATTTAGCTGAAAACGCATGTTCTTTTTCAAAACTCACCTCAAAGCTCACATCATTTCCAAAGCTCATCTCTAATATAGCCGGAAGTAATCCTTTATGGTTTACTGCATAACAAGACTTTATATTCTTTGATGCAATTTGAGCTTTAAGAATCTCTAAGTTAGCTTTATACTTTTCCATATCAAGTGTATAATCTTCCAAAAATGCCGTTTCTAAAAAGCCTAGTTTAAGATTACCTTTTAATTCTGGAGTTATTATGGTTTCAACATCTTCAGTTGTTACGGCAAATGAGATAAGCGTGGGTGGAACATTTATATCTTTAAATGTACCTGACATAGAATCTTTCCCCCCAATTGGCGGAAACTTCATTTCTTTTGTAAATTTATATGCTCCAAGAAGTGCAGTCATAGGCTTAGCCCATTTCCTCTCATCTACATCTAGCTTTTCAAAATACTCTTGGAATGAAAGTCTTATTTTGTCTGTAGCTGCTCCTGATGCTGCTATTTTTGATACCGACTCTGCCACTGCATAATATGCTCCAATAAATGGGCTTTCTTCACTCAGATATGGATTATAGCCATAACTCATAATGCTTGCGGTGTAACTATCTCCCTTTAGACTTGGAATTGTAGCTGCCATAACCTGAGCAGGAGTAAGTTGATTTTTTCCACCTAGAGGAAGTAACACGCTTCCAACGCCTATTGAAGAGTCAAATCTTTCTATAAGATTCTTTTTACTTGCAATATTAAGGTCTGAAAGTTTTTCTTCCAACTTAAGAAGTACTGATTCTTGTGAGTCAAACTGAATTTGATCAAAAAAGTTTATTTTGTTACTTTTTGGAATTACTATATTTTGATATCTTAAAGCTCCTGATGAATTCAAAAATTCTCTATCAAGGTCAACTATAGTTTGCTCCTCATACTTCATTACAAGTCTATTAGTGTCTGTTACATCTGCAACATACGTAAGTTCTAAATTTTCTTCATAGCAAAGTTTTGCAAATGTTTCATAATCTTGTCGTCTTATAACTACTGCCATTCTCTCTTGAGATTCTGAAATTGCAATTTCTCTAGGCGTAAGTCCCTTATATTTTAAAGGCACTCTATCAAGCCATATTTCTAACGAATCTGCAAGTTCCCCTATGGCTACACTTACTCCCCCTGCCCCAAAATCATTGCATTTTTTTATAAGTTTTGCAGCTTTCTCATTTCTAAACAGCCTTTGAAGTTTTCTCTCCATCGGCGCATTTCCTTTTTGAACCTCTGCCGATGATTTTTCTATGGATTTTTCCGTATGCGCTTTAGATGAGCCAGTCGCTCCCCCTACTCCATCTCTTCCAGTTTTTCCACCCAAAAGAATTATAATATCTCCTTTTTCTGGAATTTCTCTTTTTACATTTTCAAGTGGCGCTGCTCCAATTACAGCACCTACTTCCATACGCTTTGCCTTATAACCTCGATGGTATATTTCATCAACTAAACCTGTTGCTAAGCCGATTTGATTTCCATATGAACTATATCCTCTTGCTGCATCTACAGTTATCTTCTTTTGTGGCAATTTGCCTTCTAGCGTATCTTCTAAACGTTCTCTTGGGTCACCACTTCCTGTAACTCTCATAGCTTGGTATACATATGATCTTCCTGAAAGTGGATCTCTTATCGCACCTCCTATACAAGTAGATGCCCCTCCAAAAGGCTCAATTTCAGTAGGATGATTGTGGGTCTCATTTTTAAACATTAGAAGATAATCTTCTAAATTAATTTGACCTGTATTTTCATCCTTTATTCTAACTTTAATCTTTACTGAACATGCATTTATCTCATCAGATACTTCCAAATCTTCTAAAATTCCATTTCTTCTCATATACTTAGACACTATAGTTGCTAAATCCATAAGTGTAATTGGTTTTGATACATTTAACTCCGCTCTAGTTTGCAAATAATCATTTAATGCACCTTTTATAGTTTTATCTAGCTTAGAATCTACATTTTCAAAATCTATATTTTCTATAATAGTATTAAATGTAGTATGTCTACAGTGATCTGACCAATACGTGTCTATAAGTGCAATTTCTGTAGTGCTTGGATTTCTTGATTCCTTTTTAAAATAATCCTGCACAAACTTTATATCCTCTAAATTCATAGCAAATCCATTTTCAGCTATAAATTTATTAAGTCCATTATCATCTAGATCTATGAAAGCTTCATAGATTTCATTTTGATGTTTAACTCCAAAAGCTTCTTCAAGGGTAGTTGGAATATCTAATAACTTTCCCTTTTTTTGGTCAACAGGATTTATTAAAAGCTTTTCTATTTTTTCAAGTTCTGAAGCACTTAACTTCATGTCACTTTCAAAGCTGTACACTCTTGCACACTTAGCCTTAACATCACTTTTTTCTATAGAAACTGCAATTGTATCTAAAAGCCCCTGCTCCCTCTGATCGAATTGTCCACTATGAAATTCTACTACTACAGGATTTTCAAGTTCTTTTTGAAGTACAAGCGCATCTTCTCTCATATAAATATTATCCACAGGACTTTCACTTAAGATTGTATCTGAGATTTCATTTAATTCTTCGTCTGATATATTCTCAATGTCATATCTTACTAAGCATCTCACATTCTTAAGTTCTATTCCTAGACTTTCCTTTATTTCTGAAATAAGTGCACTTTTTTCGATATTGTATTGGTCTAACTTTTCAACATACACTCTTTTTACAAGTGGAGATATATCTTTTCTATAAAATTTATCCTCAAATTCAATAAGTTTTGCCGCGCTATATACCTTTTTGTAGGCTTCTTCAAACGAGTCCTCACTTGCCGTTATACTAAGTACACGTCCCCCGTTTGTAACTACTTTGCCCTCTTTATTCATAGTCCCTGCATGAAAAACATCTACCCCTTCACATAATTCAAGTCCTTTTATCTCATAACCCGTTTTATATGCCTTTGGATATCCTCCCGAAGAAAGTACTAGTGTAATTACTTTTTTATCATTAAATTTTATATCTATTTGATTAAGTTTAGATTGGCAAACCGCATCCATTATATCTAATAAATCTGTATCTATTCGTTTTAAAATTGATTGAGTTTCTGGATCTCCAAATCTAGTGTTAAATTCAAGTACTTTTATTCCCTTCGACCCAATCATAAGTCCTATAAATATAATTCCTCTAAAATCTAAATTTTCTGCTTGTATTCCTTTTAAAAATGGTTCTACTACAAGATTATTTATCTCAGGAATATATATATCTGCTTGAATATTAGGGGAATAGGTTCCCATACCACCTGTATTAAGTCCTTGTTCTCCATCAAATATTTTTTTATGATCTTTAGCTGTAGGTAGCATTTTTATAGTTTTATTGTCTACAAAACAAAGTAGTGACATTTCAAAACCATCTAAAAACTCCTCTACTACCATATTGCAATCTCCATAAAGCTTATCTATAAATATTTTTTGCGCAAAATCTGCCGCCTCTTCTTTTGAATTTGCAATATAAACGCCCTTTCCTTGACAAAGAGCATCCGCCTTAAGCACTACACTTCCGCAAGTATCAAGTAAATCATAAGCTTCTTTTAAACAGGCTTCATAACTACTTACCTCAAGATATTTTGCTGTTGGAATATCATATTTTTCCATAAATCTTTTAGCAAAAGCCTTACTTTCTTCAAGTTTTGCTGCGGCTTTTGAAGGTCCAAATATCTTTAGTCCATTTGATTCAAAAATATCCACAATCCCTTTGCAAAGTGGGTCTTCTGGCCCCACAATAGTTAAATCTATCTCTTCTTTTTTTGCAAAGCTTAATAATGCCTCTATGTCATCCGCTTTTATAGCTATATTTTCACCAATAGTTCCACACCCTGCATTTCCAGGAGCAAAATAAATTTTCGAAACGCTTTTATTTTTTGATATAGTCTCTCCAAGCGCATGCTCTCTGGCTCCACCACCTACTACAAGTATTTTCATATTTCCTCCCATCAATAAATTAGTGTTTAAAATGTCTCATTTTAGTAAAAATCATTGCTATATCACTCTTATCACAGGCATCTATTGAGTCTTGATCTCTCATTGCTCCGCCAGGTTGTATTATAGCGCTTATGCCAAATTCACTTGCTTTATCTACACAATCAGGAAATGGGAAGAATGCATCTGATGCCATAACACTCCCTTTGAAATCTTTCTCTTTATAATTATTAAGCGCTGTATCAAGTGCCCATATCCTTGAAGTTTGACCTCCACCGATTGCTATAGTTGTCGTATCTTTAGCAATAACAATTGCGTTAGATTTTACATATTTACATACCTTCATCGCAAATTTAAGGTCTTTTTTCTCAAATTCTGTCGGTGATTTTTCAGTAACACACTCAAATATACTATCTTCTGCGGTATCCGTCTCTTGTATAAGCACCTTACCACTTACATACTTGACATCCATTTCTGCTCTTTTAGCTTTAAAATCTATAGTTAAAATTCTTACATTCTTCTTTTTAGTTAAAATTTCTAAAGCTTCTTTAGTATAACTTGGTGCTGCTATTACTTCTAAAAATATCTCACTCATAAGCTCTGCTGATTCCTTACAAACTTCTCCATTTAGCGCCACAATTCCACCAAAAATAGATAGTTTGTCAGCTTCATAAGCTTTTTTAAATGCTTCATATGTGCTACTCCCTAGTGCTACGCCACATGGGGTAGCGTGTTTAAGTGCCACTGCTGCAAATTCTCCATCTTCTGCCGAAAATTCCCCACAAAGTTCTACTGCTGTATTTAAATCATTTAAATTATTAAATGACAATTCTTTTCCATTTAATTGCTTATAGCCACTAAAATACGAAGTTATAAAGGTATCGCTATAAACTGCCGCTTTTTGATGCGGATTTTCACCGTATCTTAGCTCTTCTTCTTTTTTCAAACCCAGTGTAAAGGTATCTGATTCTTGGTTTGTTTTTTTCATAAAATATCTTGAAATCATTGAATCATAGTATGCTGTTGCACTATATGCTTTCATTGCAAGTTTTTCTCTAAATTCTAAATCTAAAGAGTCTTCTTTTAAGCGCCCTATTATTTCTTCGTAATCTTTAGGGTCTACTACAACTATAACATCTTTGTAATTTTTAGCAGCTGATCTTATCATAGAAGGTCCACCGATATCTATATTCTCGATTATATCCTCATGTGATTTCCCACTTTTTAAAGTGCCTTCAAAATCATATAAATTAACTACTACTATGTCAATTGGCTTTATATTATGTTTTTCTACAGTTTCTACATGAAAACTATTGTCTCGCTTGTATAAAAGAGCACCATGAACCATAGGATGAAGGGTTTTAACTCGCCCATCCAACATTTGAGGAAAACCTGTAACCTCTTCTATTGAAATCGCTTCTATTCCAGCTTCCAAAATAGTTGTTAATGTTCCTCCTGTAGATACTATTTGATATCCTAAACCCGTTAGCTCTCTAGCCAAAAAATCAATATTATTTTTATCAGTTACACTTATCAATGCTCTTTTCATATTTTATACCTCTTCAATAAGTTTTACAGCTTCCTTTAAAATTTCATGTTCTACCGTTAATACCTTTACTTGAATTTCCTCTGGACTTTTACAGTCCTTTATATTTATTTTCTTTTGAATTAATATCTTTCCTGAATCTACTTCCTCTGTCACTTGATGAACCGTTGCTCCACTTTCTTTTTCACTCGCTTCAAATACTGCTTTATGGACATTTATTCCATACATACCCTTTCCACCGTATTTAGGTAAAAGCGAAGGATGTATATTTATTATCCTATCTTTATATTTTTCAATAACTTTAACATCTATTATTTTTAAGTACCCCGCTAACACAACTAAATCAATATCATTCTTTTCTAAAATTTGGTATAAAGAATCGTATTCATTTAGAACTGCCGTTTTTATATTATTTTTTTCTGCACGTACTAAAGCATATGCATCGCTTTTATTTGAAACTACAAGGCTTATTTTAGATTTAAAATAACCTGAAATCTGCGCATCAATTAGTGCCTGAAGATTACTTCCCCCGCCAGACACTAATACCGCTATATTTAATCTACTAATTGACATATTTTTTCACCTAAAGTAATTTCGCCTATAATAAATGCCTCATCTTGTAAATTGCTATTTATAAATTCACATATTTCTTTAGCTTTTTCTTCAGAAACAACTATAACCATTCCAATCCCCATATTAAAACTTGTATAGAGTTCTGTTTCTTCTACAATATCTAGCTCTTTAATCTTTAAAAACACTTCAGGATAATCCCACGCATTCTTATCTATTTTTGCATTTACGTTTTCTGGAAGTATTCTAGGTACATTTTCTATTAAACCGCCGCCAGTTATATTTGCAATTCCCTTTAATTCATATTTTTCAATAAGAGTCATTACGGTATTTACATATAGCTTCGTAGGTTCTAATAAAATTTTTCCAATCGAATCACTCATTCCCTCTAGTTTTTGCTCACAGGTTAAATTCAGATGTTCAAAAAATATTTTTCTAGCTAATGAATACCCATTCGAATGAAGCCCTGACGATTTAAGCCCTATTATCTTGTCTCCTTGTTTTATAGCCTTACCATCTATTATTTTTTTTCTATCTACTATTCCTACTGAAAATCCGCCTAAATCATACTCCTCTTCACTATAAAGTCCTGGCATTTCAGCGGTTTCGCCTCCAATAAGTGCACAGCCCGTTTCCTTACATCCAGTAGCTATTCCACCTACAATATCTGCAATTTTGACTGCATCTACTTTTCCAGTTGCTATATAATCTAAGAAAAAAAGCGGTTTTGCGCCCTGACATATAAGGTCATTTACACACATCGCTACTAGATCAATTCCTACAGTATTATGAATATCCATCTGCTGTGCAATTATAAGCTTAGTCCCCACGCCATCAGTAGATGCTAATAGGGTAGGCTCTTCAAAATGCATAAAGTCTTTAAGTGAAAATCCGCCTGAAAAGAGTCCTATATCTCCAACAACTCCTTTAGTATAGGTTTCCTTAACTTTAGCTTTCATAAGTTCTACAGCTCTATTTCCTTCGCTAATATTTACACCTGAATCCTTATAGCTTATCTTCATAACTTCCTCCTAAACTAAGCATGGATCTACTGGATATACTCCATCAAAACAAGCTTTACATAATTTTTCCTTCCCAATCCTAGCCGCTTCTTCTAACCCATCAATCGATATAAATGCTAAACTATCTGCCCCAATAAGTTCTCTTATTTCATCAATACTCATCGTCGCTGCAATAAGATTCCTTCTGCTTGGAGTATCAATTCCATAATAGCATGAGTGTTTTACTGGTGGCGCAGTTATTCTCATATGAATTTCCTTTGCACCAGCATTTCTTAAATTTTGTATAAGATTTCTAGATGTAGTTCCTCTTACTATAGAATCATCTATAAGTACGATCTTTTTATCTTTAACTACATGAGAAAGCGGATTTAGTTTTAGCTTTACTGCCATTTCACGTTCTTCTTGAGTAGGTTTTATAAAAGTTCTTCCCATGTACCTATTTTTCACGAGGCCTTCCGCAAGCGGGATACCTGATGCTTGAGAATAACCAATCGCAGAAGGATATCCAGAATCTGGGACAGGAACTACCAAATCCACGTCACAAGGAGCTTCTTTCCATAAAAGTTTTCCGCATCTTCTCCTAAACATATATGCATTTATATCATCTAGCGTAGCATCATTTCTCGCAAAGTATACATGTTCAAAAATACAGTGACTTTCCTTTGCATTATGTTCGAACATATATGATTGTTCTCCATCAGCATCCACTACTACAATTTCTCCTGGTAGTATGTCTCTTACAAACTTTCCTCCTAAAATTTCTATAGGTGCATTTTCTGAAGAAAATATAGTTGCTTCCTCAGTTCTCCCCATAACAAGTGGTCTTATTCCATGAGGATCTCTTACTGCTATAAGTTTATCTTTTAACATAACTACAAGGGAGTATGCGCCTTCAATCCTTGCCATAGTATCTTTTATTGCCTGAACAATATCGCCCTTATAGTATCTCGTTATAAGGTATAAAATTACTTCAGAATCTATAGTCGTTTGAAACATCATACCGTCTTCTTCTAGCCTCGATTTTAGTATCTGATAGTTTATGAGATTTCCATTATGTGCTAATGATATCTGTTCTCCTTTTGTATATCCAAGTAACGGCTGAGTATTGTAATCAAATGAACCTCCTGCCGTAGAATATCTAACATGCCCTATCCCTATATTTCCATTAAGTTCTTCTAATATATTTGGCTTAAACACATCTATAACAAGCCCCATACCATTTCTTCTTATGATTTTATCTCCATCAGAAACTGATATCCCACAGCTTTCCTGCCCTCTATGCTGTAAACTGTTGAGCCCATAAAACAATTGATTATTGATTTGTGAAGTTGCATAAATCCCCATTATTCCACACATATTAACCTCTTATTCTGTCTAAAACTTCTGTATAACCTTCGATTAAATTGCCTAAATCTCTTCTAAATCTATCTTTATCCATTTTTTCATTTGTTTTTTCATCCCAAAGCCTACAAGTATCTGGAGATATTTCGTCTGCTAATATTATACTTCCATCTTCAGTTTTTCCAAATTCTATTTTAAAATCTATAAGCTTCAGTCCCACTTTTTTAAAAAATTCTATAAGTAGTTCATTTATTTTAAGCGTAGTTTTCTTTACCTCTGAAAGTTCATCTCTTTCTATAAGTCCAAGTGCTACTGCATGATCATCATTTATAAGCGGATCTCCTAAATCATCATTTTTATAAGATATTTCAAATATAGGCTCTTTAAAGTTTAAGCCTTCTTGTAAATCTAATCTTTTACATATAGAGCCTGCACTAATATTTCTAATTATTACTTCCAGCGGAAGTATTGTAACCTTTTTTACAAGCATGTCTCTATTATTTAAAGTTTTTATATAGTGAGTAGGTATTCCATTTTTTTCAAGCATTTCAAATATTATTGTAGATATTGCTAAATTAAGTTCTCCTTTACCCATAATTACTTCTTTTTTCTCTCCATTAAATGCAGTCGCATCATCTTTGTAATGTATAAGATACTGATCTTCTTTCTCTGTTAAAAATACCTGTTTTGCTTTGCCCTCGTATAACATTTCTTTCATCGCCCTATCTCCTTATCTATTTTAACTATTTTTTAAAATTATATTCTTTTTCAATTTCTTCTAGTAACTGTGCTTCCGCATTCAAAACATCTTCTCTCATTTGATGTTTGAAGTTTGACATTTTTTCGTTAAGTTCTTCATCTGAAATTGCAATCATTTGACATGCTAATATAGCAGCATTCTTAGATCCATCTATAGCTACTGTAGCTACTGGTACTCCTGGCGGCATTTGTACAATAGATAAAAGTGCATCTAGGCCGTCTAATGCTGAAGATTTTATAGGTATTCCAATTACTGGTTTTATCGTATGAGACGCAATAACACCTGGAAGATGTGCCGCTTTTCCTGCTGCTGCAATGTATACGCTTATCTCTTTATCATTACTCTTTATATACCCTTCAAGTTCTTTTCCTGTTCTATGTGCAGAAAGTGCTCTCAGTTCAAAATTCACACCCATATTTGAAAGAAAATCACAAGCATCTTTTACTTTTGGAAAATCCGATACTGAGCCTAAAATTATAGCTACTTTCATATTTCCTCCTATTTCCGAATATTAGTAATAAAAAAATACACTTTATTTCGTTTTATTCCGAATGTTAATGTAGTTAACGTTATCTATATTCCCACTTTATCACTAATCGTAATATTTTTCAAGACTTTTATCACTTTAAATAAAATTTTATTATAATTTAATTTTTATTTAAAAATGAATATTATTTAAACAAAAAAATACTGATATTCAATTCTATTTAATCAAATATCAATATTTTTTATTTTTAATATATTATTTTTTTTCTAATTGCATACCATTTATTTTATCTATAGTTAAATCTACCCCCACTATAAGTACCATGGTTAAAATTGATGTTACTTTAAAATCTGCAAAATAAGTCAAAATTTCTTTAAGTTGACGAAATTCAAATAACGTTATAAAATAGCATATTGATATTACAGAAAATAAAAAAAACTTCGTCCAATAAAAAATCTCATAAAGTTCTTCATTATTATAAAACATTTCTTTAATAACTGAAATCATTTCAAAAAGATTCACAAAAATAACTACAAACACAAAATCCATTCTTAATACTTCAAACTCTGGAATCACAACGCTGACAATAACTCCTATCATTATAATAAATAGGGTCTCTACAAAAGTACATGCAACTACTTGCTTTACTGTCATTTTTTTGTAAATTTCCAATACTCGGCTTCTTATGCTAGCCATAACAAACCCTCCCTTTTATATAATTAATCCCGTTACTATATATTATATTCCCATTTCTCGGAATTTTCAATAAATTATTTTTTAAAAACAATTTCTATTTTTTTTTATTATTATTTAATTTTATTATTTAATTTCAAAATATTATTAGAATAGTATACTATATAACTCTTTAAATTTTTTAAATTTGAATATATAATATATATGTGAACTTTTATGTTATATTATTTTAAATATATTATATACTTTTAGGAGGATTATTATGGCTCTAATGAATAGTAGAGAGATACTTAGACATGCTTACGAAGGAAATTATGCTATTGGTGCATTTAACGTGAATAATATGGAGATAATTCAAGGAATTGTATCTGCAGCTCAAAAAGAAGAATCTGCACTTATACTTCAAGTATCTGCAGGTGCTAGAAAATACGCTAGTCCAATATACTTAAGAAAGCTAGTAGAAGCCGCTATAGAAGAAACTAACCTTCCTATAGTGCTTCACCTTGACCATGGAGATAGTTTTGAACTTTGTAAATCTTGTATTGATGACGGATTCTCATCTGTAATGATTGATGGTTCAGCGCTTCCTTTCGAAAAAAATATTGAGCTTGCAAAAAGAGTAGTAGAATATGCACACGAAAGAAATGTTACGGTTGAAGCCGAACTTGGAAAACTTGCTGGCGTAGAGGATGACGTGAACGTAAGCGCTGAAGATGCTACTTATACAAATCCAGATCAAGCTGTAGAATTTGTAGAAAGAACAGGAATAGATTCACTAGCAATAGCAATAGGTACAAGCCATGGTGCTTATAAATTTTCAGGAGAGCCTAAACTAGATTTTGCAAGACTTGAAAAAATAACTGCTATGCTTCCAGACTTTCCACTTGTACTTCACGGAGCTTCTTCTGTAATTCCAAAATATTTAGATATGTGCAATCAATACGGTGCTCAAATTCCTGGTGCTAAAGGCGTTCCAGAAGACATGCTTAATAGAGCCTCTAAATTTGGTGTTTGTAAAATAAACGTAGATACTGATTTAAGAATGGCTATGACTGCTGCAATAAGAAAAGTTTTAGTTGAATCTCCTAAAGAATTTGACCCTAGAAAATACTTAGGTCCAGGAAGAGATGCTATCGAGGAAATAGTTAGACACAAAATAAGAAATGTATTTGGAAGCAATGGTTCTGCAATAAAATTTAGATAATATTCAAAAATAAAAAACTAACAGCTTTTTTTCCGATACACAGCTGTTAGTTTTTTTGTTAAATTTTCTTTTTAGAAAAATCTTTTTTAAATACGAGCTCTATGCAAGCGCCACCCTCTTCTTTATTATACGCAAGTGCATTTCCGCTATAATTCTGCATTGTACTTCTTACTATAGCTAATCCTAAACCAGTGTTTCCCTTATATCCTTTAAAAAATCTATCAAAGACTTTAGACAGTTCTTTTTCGTCAAAACCATCTCCATCATCACATACAAATATACTTACCGTATTCTTATAAGTTTTTGAATATATATATATTTTGTTTCTAGCATACCTTGTAGCATTAGAGATTAAATTTGAAAAAATTCTAAATAAATGTTCTTCTTCTATTTTAACTGTTACATCTGAAGATATTTCATTCTCTACAATCAGATTATTTTCACTTATAATTATCCCGTATCTAGAAACTATTTCGTCCACAAAGTCTTTAACTGTAATTTGTGCAAGATTATCATTTTTAATATCATTACTATCTAATTTAGTCATATACATAATATTATTAACTATGTCTGCCAGTTTATTAGTTTCATCAATAATTATATCTAAAAATGAATCCACATCTTCTTGCGGAACAATACCATCTTTTATCGCTTCTGCGTATCCATGTATGGACATAAGCGGAGTTTTTAATTCATGAGATGAATTTTGAAAAAATTCTTTCTGTTGTTTATCATAATTAACTAAATTCTGGGCCATTTTTTTAAACTCTCTATTAAGATCGGCAATCTCATCTTTAGTATTTATATCCTGCCATTTATTTTCTCCACTAATTCTAAATTTAGATATATTAATCTTTAATCTATTTACAGGATTTATTAAGTTTCTCTCAAATATAAATGCTATAAAAATAGATACGAATAGCGACATTGCAAAACCTACTATAGCTGCTCTATTTATAAGTGCATTTATTACGCCAGTATCTTCTTTTTTAGCTAAAGCTAACAGGTACCCAATTAGTTCTGAATCCTTGTCTAATATTTTGGTTTCATGAACAAAATATTGATCTGAATTTAAATGGCCTAATGAAAAATCTTGTAAATCTGATTCTTTTTTCCAAGATTGATATATGAGTTTTCGCTCTTTATCTAATACAAGTATATTTGTAGATGCAAACCTTACAGAATATCTAAAAATTGCATCATTTGGAAAAATATCCTCAAGGGTTATTTTTTCGCCAAATAATGAATAAATACTTTGATAACTTGTAAGATTTTTCTCTATCTGCTGAGTTATTACATTCGCATCATTTTGAAGATCCTGCAATATCTGATTATTAAGATTTTCCGTAAAGTTCATTTTAGTTATACCCAAGCTTGTAACAATCGTAAATACCACTATTATAATATAACTAAATATTATTTTTTTGCCTATCTTACTCATCGTTCATTACCTTATATCCAAACCCCCAAACCGTCTGTATTTCTACTGTACTCCCCGATTCTTTTAGCTTTTTTCTAAGCCTTTTAACCGTATCATCTACGTTCCTATCATAGCCATCGTATTCATAGCCCCATATATTTTGAATTATTTTATCCCTAGAAAGAGGATATCCTTTATTTTCAACTAAATATTTTAGAACCTCATACTCCTTTGTCGTAAGCGAAACTTCTTTATCTGAAATTTTAGCTACTCTCTGTTCCGGATATATACTAAGTTCTTTTACATTCAATATACTCTCTTCCTTATGAGAAATACTACTTTCACTTCGCTTTAAAATGTTTTTTATTCTAACTACAAGTTCTCTGACACTAAAAGGTTTTGAAAGATAATCATCCGCGCCAAGTTCTAATCCCAGAATTCTATCCAGTTCTTCATTTCTTGCAGATACAAAAATTATAGGGGTATCACTTTCTCTTCTTACTTTTTTGCATAAATCAAGCCCATTCATCCCCCTCATCATTATATCTAAAACCATTAGGTCTACATTGTTATTTTTAAAATATTCATAAGCATCATCTGCATTATCAAAATCAGCTACCTCGTAACCTTCTTTAATAAGATACATTACAATTATCTCTCTTATTCGCTTTTCATCATCAACCACTATTATTTTCTTCATACAAAAATCCTCTCTATTTAAATTATATCTAAACAGTGTTATATATATATTATTACATGTTTTAGAGTATCTTTGGTGAGTTTTTTGTAAAAAATATAATTATTTTTTTACAATTTTCACGAAAATAATAAACCCTGCATTTTCAGCAAGGTTTATTATTATATATTATGCTTTTTTTATTGATATTTTAACTGCTTCTCCATTTAAAACATCCTCTGTCATTTCATCATTTTCTACATTTTCAATAGATAAAGCTAGTGTTTCTTCTTTTATATAATTATCATATGATTTTATAGCATCCATAATTTTGTCAGTTCCAACTATATTTATATGAATGTTGTCCATCATTTCAAGATCTTTAGCTTTTCTCATCTGTTGAATTCTTGAAATGCATTCTCTTGCAAAACCTTCATTTATCAACTCATCCGAAAGATTTGTATCTAAGATTATAAATAGATTGTTTTCTGTAGCTACATCAAACCCTTCTTTTGCAGATATATTTATTAATACATGTTCTTTCGTAAGTTCAAACACTTCACCTGCTAAATCAAGCGAAATTGTTTTTCCTGACTCTAAATCAGTTACAGCTTCTTGCGGATTTAATTTATTAAGTTCTGCTGTAAATACTTTAAGCTTAGATCCAAGTTGTTTCCCTAAAACTGCAAAATTAGGTTTTAATGAGTAGTCTATATATTCATTCAAATCTTTTGAATATACAACTTCTTTAACATTAAGTTCTTCTTCTATAAGTGGTGTCAAATCGCCCATTATAGGTTCTATTTTAGCATCTACAAACACCTTCGCTATAGGCTGTCTCACTTTAATTTTAACAGCTTCTCTTGATGCTCTTCCTAGAGTAACCAAATTTTTAACTAAATCCATTTTTTCTTCTACTTTGAAGTCTATTAATGCTTCATTGCATTCTGGGTAGTAGCTTAGGTGTACAGAAGTTTCTCCAGTAAGACTTCTATACAATTCTTCTGAAAGATATGGCGCAAAAGGTGCTACCATTTGAGATAATCCTACTAAAACCTCATAAGTTGTATTATAAACAGATTTTTTATCATCTGTAAGCTCTGTAGACCAGAATCTTCTTCTTGAACGTCTTATATACCAGTTAGATAAATCTTCATTTACAAAATCTTGGATTGATCTTACAACTTTAGTAACTTCATATGCTTCAAGTTCTTTTGCAACTAATTTTTTCAGATTATTAAATTTAGAAAGTATCCATCTATCAAGCTCTGGTCTTTCGCTATATTCTACAAAAAACTCTTTAGGATCTATATTGTCTGTATTAGCATATAGTACAAAGAAGTTGTACACATTTTTTATAGTTCCGAAGAATTTACTTTGAACCTCTTTAAGTCCATCCACATCAAATCTTGTAGGAACCCAAGGTGGCGATACATATAATAGATACCATCTTAAAACGTCAGCTCCAAATTTATCAAACAGTTCAAATGGATTTACTGTATTTCCTCTTGATTTAGACATTTTCTTACCATCTTTATCAAGAATTAAATCATTTACAAGCACATTTTTATAAGGAGCTTTTCCTGTAACAAAAGTAGATACTGCTAACAGAGAGTAGAACCATCCTCTAGTTTGATCTATTCCTTCACAGATATAGTTTGCTGGGAATAATTGATCAAATTTTTCTTTATTTTCAAATGGATAGTGGTGTTGTGCAAATGGCATAGACCCCGAATCAAACCAACAGTCTATTACATCTTTTACTCTCTCCATTGTCTTTCCGCACTTATCACATTTTAAATGTACATCGTCCACATAAGGTCTATGCAGTTCTATAGTTTCTGGATCTATATCTTCTATAGCTTTTTCTGCAAGTTCTTGTCTTGAACCTATTGAAGTTTTATGACCACATTCACATGTCCATATATTAAGTGGTGTCCCCCAATATCTAGATCTTGAAATTGCCCAATCATTAAGATTTTCAAGCCAATTTCCAAAACGTTTTTCTCCAACATACGCTGGGAACCAGTTTACTGTATTGTTGTTCTCTATCATCTTATCTTTGTATTTAGTAACTTCAATATAGTAACTTGGCTTAGCATAATATAGAAGTGGAGTTTGGCATCTCCAGCAATGTGGGTAATTATGCTCCATTTTCTCTTTTTTGTATATCTGATTCTTAGCTGCAAGATGTTTTATTATATCTACATCAAGGCCATCTTCCATTACAAATCTTCCTGCCCAAGGTGTAGCTGTATATTTACCATCTTCTCCAACTGGCTGAAGTACAGGAAGATCATATTTTCTTCCTACATTGTAGTCATCTTCTCCAAATGCTGGCGCTGTATGAACGATACCTGTACCATCTTCTGTCGTTACATAGTCTCCTAGAACTACAAAGAAAGCTTTTTTATCAGGTTTTACAAAATCCATTAACTGCTCATACTCAAGATACTCAAGATTTTTTCCTTCGATTTCTTCAAGTACTTCATAGTTTTCTCCAAGGACTTTATTAGCTAGTGTTTTTGATACATAATATATTTCTTCATTTTGTTTTACTTTAAGATATATTTCTGTAGGCGATACTGCAAGTGCAACGTTTGATGCTAATGTCCAAGGCGTAGTTGTCCAAGCTAAAAAATATTCATTTTCTTTTTCTTTTAATTTGAATTTTACTACAAGTGTATTTGTTTTAACTTCTTTATAGCCTTGAGCTACCTCATGTGATGCAAGTCCAGTTCCACATCTAGAACAGTATGGCAGTATTTTATGACCTTCATAGATAAGTCCTTCTTTGAAGTATTTATCTAATATCCACCATTCACTCTCTATAAAATTATTATCTAGTGTTATATACGGATTATCTAAGTCTATAAGATATGCCATTCTTTCAGTCATATCTCTCCACTGACTCTCATATTCAAATACCGATTCTCTACATTTCTCATTGAACTCTTTAATTCCGTATTCTTCGATCTCCTGCTTCGAACTTAAGTTAAGTCTTTTCTCAACTTCGATTTCAACAGGAAGACCATGAGTATCCCAACCCGCTTTTCGCTTTACTTGATAGCCTTGCATAGTTTTGTATCTACATACATAATCTTTTAGTGTTCTTGCTATAACGTGATGGATACCAGGTCTTCCATTTGCAGTAGGTGGTCCTTCATAAAATACAAATGATTCCCCTTCTTCTCTCTCATCAACGCATCTGTGAAGAAGGTCTATCTCGTCCCAATAATCTCTTATAGCTTTTTCGCCCTCTGCGACGGGGCCATTATAAAGATTTTCAAATTTCATATTAAACTTCCTTTCTATCTTAAAAATACAATAAAGTTTTATGGTATAAAAAAACCCTACACAAAAATGTGTAGGGACGAATTATCGTGTTACCACCCTAGTTCAGATATAAATTTATATCTCTCTTTGTTTTATAACGGAAACTACCCGCAAATATATTACTAAAATCTAAGATTTTTTCATAAATTGTGCCAAAAGATGATATTCGCAATTTAATTTATTACGAGGCTCTCACCTATCCCTCGTTCTCTGAAATAAATAACTTAATTGCTACTGTTCTTTTGATTGCATCGATATTGAAACTATGAGAATATTTTATATTATTTCTACAAATTAATCAAGTTTTTTATTTAAAATTCTAAAACTTTTTTAATTCATATCCTCTTTTAACTCTTTTACGATTTTATTATCTTCTCTTTTTTGCTTTAACATTTCATCTGTAATCACTGGCATTCTCTGTGTTTGTTCAAATTTTCTATCAAGAATATTTGACTTTAAAGAAACTTCCTCCATAAGCGTACTCATTTTGTTTTTAAAAAGTACAAACTCTTTTCTGATTTCTTCATACTGATTTTGCATTTTAATAACTTCGTTATTAGCTAAGTTTATTATGTTTTTAGCATTAATTTTAGCATCTTCTAATATTAAATTGCGTTCTTTTTCTGTGCTTTTCTGAATATCTTCAGCTGTTTTTTGAGATATTATAAGCGTATCTTTTATAGAATTTTCAAGATTTTTATAACTATCAAGCTGCTGATTTAAATATTCCAACTTAGTTTTTATTTCTGAATTTTCTTTATAAAGCTTTTCATAATCAAATCTTAATTCTTCAAGAAATTTATCAACTTCCTGCTCATTATAGCCTCTCATATTTTTTCTAAATTCTTTTGTTTCTATATCCAACGGAGTTATCATATAATCACTTCCTATACTTTTTTATCAAAATTCTGATTCTATTTTTTTTAGTTTCTCCTAGTTGCTCGGCATATATAAATCGTCCAAATCCCTTAACTGCAATAATATTATTACCGCTTA
Organism: Proteocatella sp.; assembly: GCA_041738345.1. Lineage (GTDB taxonomy): Bacteria > Bacillota > Clostridia > Peptostreptococcales > Filifactoraceae > Proteocatella. The sequence goes on along the minus strand of JBGSPX010000062.1, from coordinate 31,208 downwards.
AAATCTTTGAATTTGAAGTTATAATTTCATAATCTACTTTCACATTTTCATTTTTTATAAGTCCTTGAGATTTTTCTCTTGATAAATTAAAAGCTGAGGCAATAAGCGCATCTAGTCTAAGTGACATAACTGTAACTATACTTTCTTCTAGCTCTGGTTCTTCATAAGAAAAATCGTCTAAATTAACTTCAGTTATTTTTACGCTTACATTTGAAACTTTTTTTAGATTGTATATTATATATTGTTTCATACTATCTAAAACAAATATATATACTCCGTTTCTATTGATGCAGATATCTCCTATATTTTCTCTTACAATTCCAAGCGAAAGAATGCTTCCAAGATAATCTCTATGATTAACATCTTTATACTTAAAATTACCAGTAACTTTTAATACGGAAACGTCAGAAGCTATATCTTCTTTAGCATAATAGTCTGGATAAATAGCCATAATTTTTCTTTCTGATTGTTCAAAACCACAATCTGAATGAAACGCTACTCCATCTATGCCTTTAAGAATTGCCGTTAGATTAACTATTTCATAAGGATTTAAAAATTTTGTATACTTTATATCATATCCAAGTAAAACTTTTTCAACTATATCTAAGCACTTTAAAATAGATATTTTCAAATCTTGGTCTTTTATATGGCCTACTAATTTGTCTCTATCCAAAAAACTCATAAATCTACCATAAAAACATAAACAATATTCTTCTAAGGACCGATAGTATCACAAGTGCAATAATTGGAGATATGTCTATGCCACCTAAATTTAAATATCTGTACAGTATTTTTTGAATCGGTTCTAAAATAGGAGATACTATGCTGTCTAGTGCTCTCTTTACTTCATATAGCCCTCGGACTGGAAACCAAGAAAGTATAGCACTAAGTATTATTGCAGTTTCTAATAAATTTATAAGTAAGCTCACAACTCTGTATACCATCTTTTACTCCATTCTAAAATCAAAAATATTTACTGCCATCTAAAAAAGCCCTTTGCCTCTAACTCTTTTTTGATGTTTCCATCTATATCTGTATTTTCTGGCGCAAGTAAAAATATACCTTTAGATATTTTTTTTATTCTGCCATCCATAGCATATATTGCTCCATTTAGAAAGTCAAATATGGTTTTAGCTATTTCTGGATCATTAACTGACTCAAGATTAACTATACAAACTTTTTTTGCTTTTAAGCTATCTACTATAGCCGGTGCATCTTCATCATAACTTGCCGGCTCATATATCATAACCTTAACCTGGCCACTCACATTAGAAGCTAGCCCCTGGCCTAAATTGACAACTTTATTTGGAGATTGATATTTGGGAAGTGATGTAACGTCTTCATATTCATCATCTCCATCCTCTTCTTCATAATCGTAATCGTCGTCATAATCATCGTCCTTTTTGAAGAACGAAAATATTCCTTTTGATTCTTTATCTGCCATCAGCCATCCTCCTTATTTATTTAAAATCTTGTTAAATATAATACCATAAATCCTAGATTATATCAATATTCTGAATAGAATTACTACTTTTTTGTAAAATAAAATACTAGTTATAATCTCGTTCTCCAAATATGCTTGTCCCTACCCTCACTAAAGTCGCCCCTTCTTCAATAGCAATTTCAAAATCATTTGACATACCCATTGAAAGATCGCGCATAGTCACGTTTTCGATTTCCAAGCTTCTTATTTGATCAAAAATCCGTTTTAATTCTTTAAAATATTTGCGTGTTTCTTCGTTATTTTCCTTATAAGGAGCCATACCCATAAGTCCACATACTTTTATATTTTTAAATTCTTTAGAAATTTGTTTTATAAGTTCTAAAACTTCATCTGGCTCCACCCCATGCTTAGTATCTTCTTCTGATAGCTTAACTTGTATTAAACAGTCTATAACTCTATCATACTTTTTTGCTTGCTTATCTATTTCTCTTGCTAAATCCATACGGTCAACAGAATGGATCATATAAACTTTATCTGCAATATACTTCACCTTATTTGTCTGAAGTGTCCCTATAAGATGCCATTTTACCGATTTATTTATCTGATCATATTTGCGCTGAATTTCTTGAACTTTATTCTCCCCTATATTTTCAATCCCATAGTTCAAGGCCTCATTCATAATATCACTTTCAACGGTCTTTGTTACAGCTATAAGATCTACCTCTTGATTATATACGCTATTTTTTTTAGCCTCAGAAATTTTATTTTTAACTAAGTTTATATTTTTTTCTAGATTCATCATTTCACCTTTTTTCCTTCTGTCACATGTTCTGGATTAACAACTATCTCGTCATATAAATTTATTTTTGTCAGATCTTTCTTATAACTTGTCTCATAGGGAATTGCAAAAAATTCTTTATTTCTAGCTTCAATTTTAGGAATTTCTTTAAATATTGCCGTTCCCGTTCTATCTACTACATAAACTCCCATTTTTTGTTCTTTTTCAACTAATGCAGACATCGGAATCTTAAGTCCTTTTGCATATTCATATTCTATATCAGCATTATGTTTACGTTTTTCAAAAAATTTAAAATTTTGATCTTCTACTCTAAAATATCCAATAAATTTTTGATCTTTCCCTTTATAAAAATCTTCTAAATATGCTTTTATCTTTTTATCTTCTATATATATATACACAGGCTTTTCAGAATATATATTTTCTATATCTTCTTTTGTAACTTCTCCAACCAAATACCATCTATAATCATCTACAATTCTGCCAAGGGGATCACCTTTTACTTTTGGCTTACTATAGTCTATAGCTTCAACATCTTTTATGTCTTTTATATCAGAAACTGATAAATCTCTTATATTTTCTATTTTAAGCTTGTCCTCATATCCATCACAATAAGATGTAATGATTCCTATATAATTTGAATATACAAGCGAGTTTTTGCTTTTTAAAAGCGATTCTAACTCCGCACGTTCTTGCTTTAGTTCTTCAATGCTTTTTGTATGTCCGTCTTCCATCGGTACTAGATATTGCTTTTTATTGTTTAATAATATAATTTCTTTTTTTAAAATATCAAGATATTCTGTATCGCCTATGTTTATTCGATTTTGAATTTCTTTATAGAGATAATCCAGTCTATTATTGGTTTTAGACAATTCAGATTCTGTATTTTTTTGTGCAGAATTATTTTTTAAAGATGCTATTCTGGAATCTATAAGTTCAATTAGATATCTGTAGTTTTGGTTGCTACTTTGATTTTTAGTTTTAGCTATAGCCACACCTTTTTTTACTTTTTCACCTTCTGGATAGATTAATTCAAAATAGCCATCACTCGGTGCATAAAAAATTTTTTCGTTTTTTACAATAACCATCTCTCTATTTACGGTGCGACTAACTTCTCCTATATCTACAATAATTGTCTTTATATGTGATATTTCTATCATATAAATGATATTATAAATTAGAAATATCCCTATAAAAGAAATTACTAAACATGTGGCAATTTTATTATAGTCTAATTTTAAACGTTTTTTCTTTTTTTTGCTTTTTTTAGGATTTCCATTTTTTTTCAAACTATTTTTATCTCTATATCTTGTCATTTCAAATACCTACAGCCTAAACCATTTTTATATGAATAAGTTCTTCATTCTCATATTTCTTATCTCGACTCATCAAATTATTTATAGCATTTTTTATATCTCCATTATTAAATATAACGTTATACATTTCTTTAACAATAGGCATATCAATTGAAAGTGTTTGAGATAAATCATAAGCAATTTTTGTGGCGTTTATCCCTTCAACCACCATATTTATTTCTAGCTTAACCTGCTCAAGCGTATAGCCTCTTCCTATAAGAATTCCAGCTTGCCTGTTTCTAGAATGTGCAGAAGTACACGTTACTATTAAATCTCCCATTCCTGAAAGTCCAAAAAAAGTTGATACATCTGCACCTAACGCTACAGAAAGTCTTATCACTTCAAGGAGCCCTCTTGTCATCATTGCAGATTTAGTATTATCTCCAAATCCAAGTCCATCAATAATTCCTATTCCAAGCGCAATTATATTTTTGAATGCACCTGCAAGTTCTACCCCTACGGTATCATTATTTGTATATACTCTTATATTAGTTCCAATAAATAAAGATTGTACTTTAAGCATAGCCTCACTTGATTCCGAAGCAGCAACTATAGTTGTAGGCATATTTACGGCAACCTCTTCCGCATGAGAAGGTCCTGATAATGCTACAAATTTATTTTCAGGTAATATCTCTTTTGTAATCTCTGATGCTCGTTTATTTGTTCCAAGTTCCAAGCCTTTAGAAACATTTACTATGATTACATCTTTATTTATAATAGGTTTTATTTTTTCCAAAGTCTCTCTATTTGATTGTGATGTAACTGCTAAAATAACTATATCTACAGATTCAAGTGATTCTTTTAAATCAGAAGATGCCGAAAGATTTTCAGGAAGATGTACGGATTTTAAATATTTGGGATTTTCTTTTTTTTGATTTATAGAATCTACAACACCCGAGTTCCGCCCCCACAAAATCACCCTATGTCCTTTTTCTGCGAGTACTTTACCTAAAGCTGTTCCCCAGCTTCCTGAACCTAATATAGTGATATTTTCCATAGCTCCTCCTCCTATTTTTTTGAAACTCCGAGCTTGCTCTCAGTTCCATTTAAAAGTCTTTTTATGTTAGCCCTATGAGAATATAAAACAAGTAACCCTAAAAGCGCACTCATTGATATTACTGCTAGATTTTTCGATGTTGCTATTTGAAGTATTGGAAAAGTAAGCACTCCAAGGATTGACCCCAAAGAAACATATTTTGTTTTTGCAACTAAAAGTGCAAACACTAACAGTCCTGTGAGTGCATGTAGTGGAGCTAAAACAAGTCCAACTCCTAAAGAAGTTGCTACTCCTTTTCCACCTTTAAAGTTAAGCATTACCGGGAATATATGCCCTATAACTGTAGCTACTCCACAGAAAAAACCTACTTCAATATTTCCAAAATATAATCCTATAGCGGTCGGCACCACGCCTTTTATTAAATCCATAATAAAAACCATAGCACCTGCTTTTTTCCCCATCACCCTCATAACATTAGTAGTTCCTGCATTCCCCGAACCGTGATTTCTAATATCAATGTTGCTGAACCTTTTACTTATAATTACTGATGGCGAAATATTACCTATAAAGTACGCCATTATAATTAATGGAATTATCATCTTTAAATTGTACATCAACTGACTCTCCTGACTCTATTTTTTGTCTCCTTTTTCTCGTCTTTTAACAACAAGCGGTGTTCCTTCAAACCCAAAATTCTCTCTAATTTTATTTTCAAGATATCTTTGGTATGAAAAGTGAAATAATTCAAGACTATTTACAAATATAGCAAATGTAGGTGGTTTTACTCCTACTTGAGTAGCATAATATACCTTAAGTCGCTTTCCTTTATCAGACGGCGGTTGATTAAGCATTACAGCCTCTCCAATAATATCGTTAAGCAATCCTGTAGGTACTCGTTTTGATGCCTGCTCTACAACGTAATCTATTTTTTCTTTTATTTGTCCAAATCTTTGACCTGTAATTGTAGAAATAAATATTATAGGTGCATACATCATAAAAGGAAGTTCTTCTCTTATCTGCTTAGTATAATTTTTAATAGAATCATTGTCTTTTTCTAAAAGATCCCACTTATTAACTACTATAACTATACACTTGCCTTCATCATGAGCCATTCCTGCAATTTTACTATCTTGCTCTGAAATACCTTCATTTGCATCAATTACCATCAATGCTACATCTGCTCTTTCTATAGCTGTATATGATCTTATTACAGAATATTTCTCTATATTCTCATCTATTCTGCTTTTTCGTCTTACTCCCGCAGTATCAATAAATAAATACTTATTCCCCGCAATTTCTTTGTACGTATCTATTGCATCTCTCGTTGTTCCTGCTATAGGGCTTACTATAACTCGTTCTTCTCCAAGAAGCCTATTTAAAATTGAAGATTTCCCCGCATTAGGTTTTCCAACTATCGCTACTTTTGTAACGTCTTCACTATACTCCATATCTAGATTTTCAGGAAAATAAGCTACTACCTCGTCCAGTAAATCACCTATTCCTAATCCATTTACTCCCGATATAGGTATAGGTTCTCCAAGTCCTAGCTCATAAAAATCATAAAAATCTGCCGGAAGATCTCTATTGTCTACCTTATTAACTACTAGTACTAGCGGTTTCTTTGTTTTTCTTAGCATTACTGCAATTTCTCTATCTTGAGGTGTCAATCCATTTTTTCCATCCACTATAAATAATATTACATGTGCAGTTTCCATAGCAAGTTCTGCCTGCTGTCTCATTTTACTTAATATTAATTCTTCTGATTTGGGTTCAATTCCACCGGTATCAATAAGAGTGAAATATTTATTAAGCCACTCTACTTCTGCATAAATCCTATCTCTTGTAACTCCCGGAGTATCTTCTACAATAGATACCCTTCTTCCAACTAATTTATTAAAAAGGGTAGATTTCCCAACATTGGGTCTCCCTACAATCGCTACAATCGGTCTCATTTTTTTCTCCTACTTTACTATAATATTTTCCAATATTTTATATATAAATTCATTTCCATCCACACTAGATACCACGATTTTTTTATTTAATTTAAGTGCCAAACCTTCTAATGTTTCGTCGTCCAAAAATACATCTTCTCCCGAACGAAGCATTACGCTTGGAATCATTATTAAATCTCCACAAGGCTTATCTTTTAGATGTTCATATAAATCTATGCCTGTAATTAAACCTGCTACGGTTATCGTTTCTCCAAAAAAGGTGTTCATTATTTTTTCAACTGTTATTTCTACTGGCAATTTTTCCATAACTAGTTTTGAAATTTCAAGCATAAATTCATATGCTGAACTTCCAGTTGCTATTGTTATTGAGGTTTGGCAATATTCCAAGTTGCTATCTATTTTTTTTAAAGCCTCTACTACTTCATATTCAAACTTACGAATTAGTCCTACCCCATTTTCAATTTGAGAAAAGCCTTCATAAAATTCATAATCAGGCAGAGCTCTTTCAGCAATTATATAAAACTCATCTGAAGCAAATACAAATCTTCTTCCTATTACTGCTAGGAATCGTTTTTGCAAACTTTCAATTTGATCTATAAGTTCATTTGCACTTTCTTTATTAAATATCTTTAATTCTGGAAGATTTTCTCTATGTTTAGTTATCCCTATTGGAACAACTGCTATACTATGCATATTTTTGTTGAATTTAAATAAATCTGTAACTGTACGTTCTAATTCTAATTTATCATTATAATCTGGTACACATACAATTTGACCATTCATCTCGATTCCAGCATCATTAAGTCTTTCTATTTTGTTCAATATATCCTTAGCAAATCTATTATTAAGCATTTTTTCTCTTAATTCAGGATTCGTAGTATGAACTGATACATTCACCGGACTTATTCTGTATTTTATCATCTTATCTATATCTGAATTCTTCATATTGGTCATGGTTATGAAGTTTCCTTGAAGAAATGACAACCTCGAATCATCATCTTTTATATATAAAGTTTCTCGCATTCCGTTAGGAAGCTGGTCCACAAAACAAAATATACATTTATTCGTACAACTTCTTACAGAATCTATTATAGGATTAGAAAATTCAAGTCCTAATTCTTCATCATAGTCCTTTTCTATATCATATATTACAATTTCCCCATCTTTATGCTCAATTTCTAACTCTATATATTCATCAGCTTCTAAAAACTGATATTCTATAACATCCTCTATTTTCTGTGAATTTATAGAAACCAAAATATCTCCTGGTTCAATTCCACATTCATCCGCAATGGATCCTTTTTTGATTCCATTTATTATATTTTTAAAGTCGGACTGCTTTAATTCCATTTGTTCTCCAATTCATTTTATTATCTAAAAAACTAAAAATCTCAAACTATATTTTACCACAATTTAAGTTTATTTCATACTTTTTATTTTATTATAGAAGGCTTCCGCATTCTTCTCAAACTTATTATCTTTGGGTTCATAATATATTTTATCTTTTATAATAGTTGGTAAATAATCTTGTTCTATATAAGAATGTTCATAGTCATGCGGATATTTATAATCATTTACTGTCTCTATATTATCATTTCCAAAATAATGGGAATCTCTAATGTGCCTTGGAATTTCAGTTATATTGAATCTTTCAAGATCATCCATTGCTTTTTTAAGTGCGATATATGCTGAATTGGATTTTGGACTTATTGCAAGCATTATTGTTGCCTGAGCTAGAGGAATTCTAGCTTCTGGAAAACCAAGCATATACGCTGAGTCCACACAAGATTTGACTATACTTATTGCCTGTGGGTATGCTAATCCTATATCTTCACTTGCTATAACTATAAGCCTTCTACATATTGAATCTATATCCTCAGCATAAACAAGTCTAGCTAAGTAATGTATTGCAGCATTAGCATCACTACCTCTTATTGACTTTTGAAATGCACTGAGAAGATCATAGTGAGAATCCGAATTTCTATCATATTCTATAATTTTCGAATTACTTACATTCATTATGTTTTCTTTGTTTATAACTAGAGTTTCATTTTCTGAATAAAATTCTGCAAGCATGCCCAAAACATTAAGGGCCCTTCTTAAGTCTCCATTAGATACCGACACAATCAAATCCAGAGCCTCATCATCATATTTTATTTTTAGGTCTGAAATTTTTGATATAAAGTGCTTAAGTCCTTCTCTTAAATCAATACGTTCTATACTTTTAAACTCTATTACTATACACCTGCTCAACAGAGATTTATACACATGGTGATATGGATTTTCAGTGGTATTTGCAATAATTACCACACTCCCTTTTTCTATATATTCAAGCAAAAGCTGTTGTTGTTTTTTATTAAAATTCTGTATTTCATCTACAAATATTATTACAGTTTTGTTCTCATTCAAACCTTCTAATGTCGAAGTTATATCTCTTATGTCTTGTGTTTTCGAATAAGTTGCATTTAATTTAAATGTACTCATATTTGTATTATCCATCATTATATTTGCAAGTGTAGTTTTTCCCGTTCCTGGTGGTCCGTAAAAAATCATGTTGGTTATTTTCTGTTGTGCGTATAATTTTGGAATAATCATATCTTTAGCTAATATATGTCTTTGTCCTACCATATCATCAATACTTTTGGGCTTTACCTTTTCATAAAAGGGAATTTGCATAATTATCACCTCAAATAATTCAAGCCTGAGTTTCCTCAGGCTTAATAATTTCAGTATTAAAATAAATACTATCTTCTTGTTACCTTTTCAAGTTCTTCAAGTAATTTATCATTCAGAATTCTTATGTGCGTTCCTTTCATTCCTAATGATCTAGAATCTATAACACCAGCACTTTCAAATTTTCTAAGTGCGTTAACTATAACTGATCTTGTAATTCCCGCTCTATCTGCAATTTTACTAGCTACAAGAAGACCTTCTTGCCCATCTAATTCTTTAAATATATGTTCTACTGCCTCTAGTTCCGAATAAGAAAGTGTGCCTATAGCCATCTGAACTACAGCTATTTTTCTAAGTTCTTCTTCCATTTCTTCACTTTTTGCTCTTAAAATTTCAAGTCCAACTACAGTAGAGCTGTATTCAGCAAGTACTAAATCTCCATCATCAAATTCTTTTTCATACCTTGATAAAAGAAGCGTTCCTAGTCTCTTTGCATTTCCTATAATTGGAACTATAGTAACCAATTTATTATAACTAGAAATTTCCCCTTTAAGCACAGACAACAAGCTTTCTCTAGTAAGATTTGCCATAGTCTCATTTATTTTATTTATAGATTCTACATGATCGCTTGGAAATTTTTCATCTCCTGTAGTCTCATCAAATATAACTGAACTGTCATTTTCATGTGTAAATGACGATCCTAAAACTTTTCCTTTTGAACTTATTATATATACATTAGAACTCAATACCTCATTTAATATCTCGCTTAGTTCTGGAAAAGAGACAGGATTAACTCCCGAGTTCTGTAATATCTTATTAATTTTCCTAGTTTTTTCCAACAATTCACTTGCCATAAATTCCACCTATCCTTTTCAAAATTTATAATAATCAATTTTTGTTCTAAAATTGTAAAAAATCAAAATATTCTACTATTTAATTTATAACACAATTCAAGGGAGAATTCAATAGAATTTTCCAATTTTTATGTTAAAAAGTAAATTTTCTTATGATTTGAAATTATTTGTCTTTTTTAGCTTTACTATTTGGACATTCTTTATTTGAACATAATTCAATCTTATTATCTTTTACTACTTTTTCAACCAAATAGCTCCCACATAAGCTACATGCATTTCCACTCGGCTTATTCCATGATACAAATTTGCATTCAGGAAATGTAGAACAACCGTAAAAATCTCTACCTTTTTTTGTTTTTCTTACAATTACATCGCCATCCTTACATATAGGACATTTTACACCTACTTTATTTAAGATAGGTTTTGTATTTTTACATTCAGGATAATTCTTACATGCCATAAATTTTCCAAAACGTCCATGTCTTATAACCATATTGTTCCCGCACGTTTCGCAAATTTCATCGGTTTCTTCAACTTCCATTTGAATTTTTTCAAGATTCTCTTCTGCTAATTTTACAGCTTCTTCAAACGGTGGATAAAATCTTGATACTATATCTTTCCAAGCCTCTTGACCTTCTTCAATCATATCAAGTTCATTTTCCATTCCTGCAGTAAAATCCACATCTATAATATTAGGAAAACTTTCTGTCATTATATTAGTAACAATCTCTCCCAGTTCTGTTAGATAAAGCGCATTATCTTTTTTCTGTATATATCCTCTTGCAAGTATTGTTGCAATCGTAGGAGCATAGGTACTTGGTCTTCCTATTCCTTTTTCTTCAAGAATCTTCACTAATGTAGACTCTGTATATCTCGCTGGCGGTTGTGTAAAGTGTTGCGTTCCATCTGCCTTTTTAACATTATACTCTTTATTGACTTCAAATTTTGGAAGTTCTACCTCATCAGTTTTAGAATAAGTATATACCTTCAAAAATCCATCAAATTTCATAAGATTACCATTTGCTTTAAATGCATTATCTTCAATTATCCCTACAATATTTTGAGTTTCAAATACTGCCTCACTCATAGAGCAAGCTACAAATCTCTCCCATATCAATTTGTATAGTTTATGTTGATCTTTTGTCAAAGAATCTTTAAGCTGATCTGGTGTTAAATTTAAATAGGTAGGTCTTATACATTCATGAGCATCTTGAATTTTTTTCCCTTTCGTAGCTTTGTTTTCATAATTTTTGAAATACTCTTCTCCGAAATTATCCATTATAAACGCTTTCGATGCTTCTTTCGCCTCATCTGATATACGTTGAGAATCTGTTCTTATATAGGTTATAAGTCCAATTGTTCCTGAACCTTTTACCTCAACACCTTCATAAAGTTGTTGTGCTACCATCATAGTCTTTTTTGTAGCAAATGAAATTTTACTTCCAGCTTCTTGTTGAAGTAGACTTGTTGTAAACGGTTTAGGAGCACTTCGTTTTCTATCCTTTATTTCAATAGAAGATATGAAGATTTTCTTTTTTTCTATTTGAGTTAAAATATTATTAGTATCTTCTTCTGAAGTCAAATCTAATTTTTCGATTTTCCCATCATCATTCTTTTTTCCTACAAATTTGAATTTTGCAGTTTTTTTATCATTATTCTGTACATTTAATTCAATATTCCAATACTCTTCTGGAATAAACGCTCTTATTTCTTCTTCTCTATCTTTTATAATCCTAGTAGCTACTGATTGAACTCTACCTGCACTAAGTCCTTTTCTAACTTTACTCCATAAAATAGGACTTATTTTATAACCAACTAACCTATCTATTACTCTTCTAGCCTGCTGTGCATCCACTATATCCATATCTATTGTTCTAGGATTCTTTATTGCTTTTGTTACCGCTTCTTTTGTTATTTCATTAAATTCTATTCTCACAGGAGATTTATCGTCTATTTTCAACAAATTAGCTAAATGCCAAGATATTGCTTCACCTTCTCTATCGGGGTCGGTAGCTAGAAATACTTTATCTGCCTTTTTCGCTTCTTTTTTTAAATCTGAAACTACATCACCTTTTCCTCTAATAGTTATATACTGAGGCTCAAAATTATTTTCTATATCTATACCTAATTTACTCTTTGGTAAATCTCTTATATGTCCTACTGATGCTTTTACTGTATAATTCTTTTTTCCTAAAAATTTTTCAATGGTCTTAGCTTTAGCAGGTGATTCCACCACCACTAGATTTTTTGCCATAATTCACCTCAAACTTATTTTATAAGGAATACATTCCATTCCCCAACTCTTTTACCACACCTTTTATTTCTAAAATGTTCAGGATTCCTATTATATCCTTTATTTTAATATTTGTAAAGAACGCAATTTTTTCAATATTTTGCACACCTTTGAATTTTAATACTTCTACAACTTTTTTCTCATTATCCGAAAGCCCTTTAAAACACGCTTTATCCTCATATTTCTTTAAAAAATCAATCTCTGGATAATCTTCTAATATATCGTCTACTTTAGTTATCAATTTTGCACCTGATTTAATCAAGTTGTTCGTCCCTATACTATTTACTGAATCAATATTTCCTGGAACTGAAAAAACATTTTTTCCATGCTCCAATGCAAAATCTACAGTAGTTAAAGTTCCACTTTTTTCTCCAGCTTCTATAACAACAAGCCCTTGTCCTATTCCGCTTATCAATCTATTCCTTTGAACAAAATGATATGGCATAGTTTTTTTATTAAGTGGATATTCAGATATTATTAAATTCCCAGAATTTATCATATCACTCGAAAAATTTTGATTTGATTTAGGATATATATTGTCAAATGATGTTCCTAGAATTCCAATGGTTTTTCCATTTGACTCTATAGCTGATTTATGAGCTTGCGTATCTATACCCAAAGCTAGTCCACTCACTATGACAATATCTCTTTCTGAAAGTTCTTTTGAAAATTTTCTAGCTGCAAAAAGACCATATGCTGATGGCTTCCGGCTCCCCACTATTGAGATACAAAACTTATTTATCAAATTTATATCCCCTATATAGTATAGCAGGTAGGGAGGATCAAATATATTCTTCAAGTTTTTTGGATATACCTCATCTTCAATAGACAATATTTTTATTCCAAAAGATTCCATCTTTTGAAATTCAAAGTCCACATTTGAAATTTTTTCTTGAAATTTTTCCCATTTAGCAGAAGAAATATTCTGTCTAATAAAGTCATTATTCATTTCTGCTTCTTTTATTGTTTTTACCCTATCTTTTATAAAAACATACTCTTTATAAGTAACTTCTATAGAATTTAGTAAATGTGCTAATTTTTTCATAAAAATCACCCCCAATACTTTTCAAGAGGTTTTCTGAAAGATATCGCTTCTGATACATGATTTATATCTATATACTCTGAATCATCCAAATCTGCTATCGTTCTTGAAATTTTAAGAAGTTTATGATAGCTTCTTGTGGACAATTGTTTTGAGTTAAATACAATTTCCATTAATTCTTTAGCTGCTTTTGTTAACTCGCAATATTTTTCAATCAGACTCGGGTTCAAACTATCATTAAAATTAATACATTCTTTTTTATATCGTTCTTTTTGAATATTATGCGCAACATCAACTCTTTTTCCTATGGTCTCACTACATTCACCTAATTCAGTGCATACAATATCACTCAAATCACAGGGATGCATCTCTACAAAAATGTCAAATCTATCTAATAGTGGACTTGATGCCCTTGAAAGATAGTTTCTTATTTTTCCTTCACTACATTTACATTCTTTTCTAGGATTATTAAAGTTCCCACACGGACAAGGATTGCAACATGCTACTAGCAAAAAGTCACTTGGATACTTATTTGTTATTTTAACTCTACTTATAGTAACAAACTTATCTTCAATAGGTTGCCTTAATGCTTCCAACGTTTTTTTATCAAATTCAAGCAATTCATCTAAAAATAATATTCCATTATGAGAAAGTACAACTTCTCCAGGAGTTGACGATGCTCCCCCACCTATAAGCGATTTTATTGTAGATGTATGGTGAGGTGCTCTAAAAGGCCTTATTCTGTTCATTATTGATTCATCAAAAATTCCAGCACTGCTATATATGCTGCTTACTTCTAAATGCTCATTTTTATCTAAAGGTCCTATTATACTTGGTAATCTTTTCGCTACCATAGTTTTCCCAGATCCAGCAGATCCTATAAACAACAAATTATGCCATCCACTCGCACATATTTCTGCGGCTCTTTTTGCGACTAAGTTTCCTTTTATATCGCTGTAATCACTCTCAAATTTTGCACTATACTCAATTTTTTTAGTATTTAATATTTTAAGTTCAAGTTGACCACAAAGATGGCCTAACACCTCACAAACTGTATTTACCGGATATATTTCTATACCTTCAATCATTTCTACTTCTTTAATATTTTCTTTTGGTATAAATACCCGTTTTATACAATTGTCCTTTTTGGCATTCAATATGAAAGGTATTACTCCTTTAACATACGTTATTTGTCCATTGAGTGATAATTCTCCCAAAAAAACCGAATTTAAATATCGGGATTCTAAAAATTTGTATTCACTGCTCAATATACAAAGTGCTATAGCTAAATCAAAATGTGAACCTTCTTTTCTTATGTCTGACGGAGATAAATTAATAACTATTTTTTTACCTGGAAATCTAAATCCACTATTTATTATAGCTGCCCTTATCCGCTCTCTTGATTCTCTAACTGATATATCTGGAAGTCCAACTATTGTAAAATTTGGAATACCTTTAGATATATCTGCTTCTACATCAACAGTGTATCCCGATATTCCTTCAAGTGCACAAGTATAATTTTTATAGAACAAAAAAATCCCCCCTTAAAAAGCATCTTCAAAATGGCCTATAAGTTTTTTTTGTGTATATATCTCTATAACGTCAAACCTTATATTCTCATATTTACATCTACTTTCGAAAATATATTTCCTAGCGGTGTTTCTTATTCTTTCTTGTTTTTTTTGATTTACAGCTTCTCTCGCATAAACAAAATCATCATTTTTCCTAGTTTTAACTTCTACAAAAACCAATGTATTATTTATCTTAGAAATAATATCTATTTCGCCAGATTTGCTTCTATAGTTTCTACTTAATATCAAATATCCTTTTTCTATCAAAAACTTCGATGCTAATTCTTCACCAAAATCTCCTATTTGTTTACTATTCATAAACATTCTCCCTAGAATAAAAACATCTGTTTTATTGAACAAATATAGAATTTACTGTTTTACAATCCAGAAACATTCTATCAGTAAATCTTAAATATTTCTAGGGGTATTTTCAATATTTTTAAATAATTGCAATTTTTTATTTATTTTCAAAGAAAAAAACCTGCAAAATTTAGCAGATTTTTTGTTTATTTTAATATTTATTAATAATGCTTTATTTTATTTCAAAAAATTTAAATAGGCTTTATATGTCATATATAAATCAACCTTGCTAACAATTTCATAAGGAGCATGCATGCTCAAAATTGCAGTTCCACAATCTATAACTTCTGCACCGTAATTTGCAACTATATATGCTATAGTTCCACCACCGCCTTGGTCTACTTTGCCTAGTTCCCCCGTTTGCCATACAACATCATTTTTATCAAATATTTGTGATACTTCAAACATAAACTCTGAATTAGCATCATTACAACCGCTTTTACCTCTTGCACCTGTATATTTTGTCAAAACCACACCATTTCCTAAAATTGCAGTGTTATTTTTTTCTGAAACTTCTGGAAAAGTTGGATCTAAACAACAATTAACATCAGCCGAAAGTACTTTTGCATTTGCAAACGCTCTTCTAAGCTTTAATTCAGAATAATTCGATTCAAGATTTATAAGTTCGGCCACCATATTTTCAAAAAATCTAGATTGCATTCCAGTATTTCCTTGAGAACCCACTTCTTCTTTATCCGAAAATACCGCACAAGTCATAAATTCACCTGCTTCATGATTAAGTATAGCACTCAAGGAAGCAAATGCACAAGCTCTATCGTCATGTCCATAAGCCATTATCATCGATTTATCAAAACCTACTTCTCTTGCTTTTCCCGAAGGTACAAGTTCAAATTCTGCGGTAAGAAAACTTTTTGTATCTAAATTATATTTTTCTTTAAGTATATTAAGCACTTGCCCTTTAAATGCATCTTTTTGCTCTTTTCCTTCACTATCCAAATTTAAAGGTCTACTGCCAGCAACTACATTTAACTGTTCTCCTTTGATTAAATCTGAAGCTTTTAGCTGCATTTGATCAGCTGATAGATGAATCAATAGGTCATTTATAAAAAACACAGGATCTTTTTCATCATCTCCAATTGAAATTTCTATTTTTTCAGAATCAACTGTATAAGCGGTTCCATAAAGACTTAGTGGTATAGTAGTCCATTGATATTTTTTAATTCCTCCGTAGTAGTGAGTCTTAAGAAGAGCCATATTGGAATCTTCATATAATGGATTTGGCTTTAAGTCAATTCTTGGAGAATCTACATGTGCTCCAATCATTTTAAATCCAGATTCTATACTTTTACTTCCTACAACAAAAAGTGCTGCTGCTTTATCTTTATAATTTGCACATATCTTCATGCCTCTTTTCAAAGGAGTTTTACGCTCTATTATATCATTTAAATCTTCAAAACCAACTTCTTTAGCCTGCTTAATTATTTCTTTAATACACATTCTCTCCGTTTTTGAAACATCTATAAATTCCATGTATTTTTGTGAAATTTTTTCAACATCAATAATTTCCTCAGGCTTTAACTTCAACCAAGCATTCTTTATTTCCAAATTTTTCATATCATACTCCTTAAAATATTATTCAAGTATAAATCTGGACTTTAAAGATATATTTTTAACTTCAGATAATACTACAATATGAGCAGTATTTATTATAAGTTTTTCTCCAGTATTTTCTTCATTAAGCATCATAAACCTGTTTTTTTCTAAATATTCTTTAACATCTACACTTGTAAGGAAAAATCTATTTTCGTCATTATCTAATATTATCTTATAAATCAATCGTTCTTCCACAAAGCCTCTCTTTCTTACTAAACGGTTGGAACTACATTTATATCTATTTTTTCTCCTAATTTCGCTCTTAAATCACATATTATACTAGTATTCGGATCAGCATTTCTGCTTTTTCCCATAATTATCGTATCTATTTTGTTTCTAAGCGCCGCATCTACTAATGAATCCAATACATTATCAGACTTCACCACTGTAAGTGATGCACTAAATTTATTACATATTCCAAACAAATATTCAAGTGCTTCTCCAGATTCTTCATTTTGTATAACACTTTCTTTAGAAACATGTATAACATAAATCTCGCCTGGACTAGTCTCTAATATTTTCAAGGCATTGTATATAAGCTTTTCACAAACCTTTTGATCTGTGACACAAACCATAACTCTTTTTCCCGTCATCTCGCAACTCCTCCTTTAGAGGATATTATATCATACCGGAAAACTAATTGTAATACCATGAAAAACGTTTATGCTATTCGAATTAGTTTGTTAAAAGGATAACCTTTTATATTTTTAGTTTTAGTGTTTTACTTTATTATTTTTTGTGATATATTAGAGTAGTAAAAAATAATAATTGTAAGGAGATAGATTATCATGAGATTTTCAAAAAGAATTGAAGCAATGCAGTCTTCACCAGTTAGAAGACTAGTTCCTTATGCTCAAGAAGCTAAAGCAGCAGGGAGAAAAGTTTATCATCTTAATATAGGACAACCAGATGTAAAAACTCCTACTGTATTTTTTGACGCAGTAAGAAAATTTGACGCAGAAGTATTAGAGTATGCACTTTCACAAGGAATACCAGAACTTATAGATGCGATAGTTGACTACTACAAGGAATATGACCTAAATTACGACAAAGACGAAATACTTATAACAAACGGAGGAAGTGAAGCACTTATGTTTGCTATGCTAGCTGTTTGTGATGCTGGGGATCAAATTCTTGTTCCTGAGCCATTCTATACTAACTATAATGGATTTGGTTCAACAGTTGATGTAAGTCTTACTCCAGTTACTACAACAGCTGAAAATGGATTCCATTTGCCTTCTAAAGCAGAAGTTTTAGCGGCAATAACTCCAAAAACTAAAGCTATCCTTCTTTCTAACCCAGGAAATCCAACTGGTGTTGTTTACACTAAAGAAGAAGTTAGAATGCTTGCTGACATTGCTATCGAAAAAGACTTATTTATAATATCTGATGAAGTTTACAGAGAATTCATCTACGATGGCGAAGTTCACACAAGTTTTGCAAGCATGGAAGATGCAGCCGATAGAGTTATACTTATTGAATCTGTTTCTAAGAGATTCAGTGCTTGTGGCGCTAGAATAGGTTCTCTTGCTTGCAAGAATAAACCTCTTATAGCTCAAATCATGAAGCTTTGTCAAGGAAGACTATGTGTTCCTACAATAGAGCAAGTTGGAGCTGTTGAGCTTTACAAAATGCCAAAAGCTTACTATGATGAAGTTTGCAACGAATATAAAGAAAGACGTGATATCGTTTATAAAGCACTTCAAGAAATGCCAGGCGTTATTTGCGAACAACCTAAAGGTGCACTTTACGTTGTAGCTAAACTTCCAGTAGAAGATGCTGAAGATTTCATAATCTGGATGCTTAAAGAATTTGACTTAAATGGAGAAACTGTTATGATGGCTCCTGCAGAAGGATTCTATGCAACTAGTGGTTTAGGAAAAAATGAAGCTAGAATTGCATATGTATTAAATGCTAAAGAACTAGAAAAAGCTATGAATTGCTTAAAAGAAGGACTTAAAGCATATACTGCTTTAAAAAAATAGTTTTTAATAAAATTATATTAAGTTTAAAAATTGTCGCCTGCTAAAACTGCAGCGACAATTTTTTATACATTTAATTAAAATAGGTGTGTTTAAAGTTGAGAATCCAATTTTAAACACACCTATTTGTATAATAAAAATATTTTGTTAATTTTCTTACTTATTAACCTTTTCTTTTAAGCCTTTTCCAGCTTTAAATGCTGGAGCTTTTGAAGCTTGAATTGTGATTGTCTCTGTAGGATTTTTTGGGTTTCTTCCTTCTCTCGCAGCTCTCTCTCTTGTTTCAAAAGAACCAAATCCAACTAACTGAACTTTTTCTCCTTCTACTAGCGCTTCTTCAACGCACGCCATAAATGCATTCAGAGCAAGCTCTGTATCTTTCTTAGTTAATTCGCATTTCGCAGCCATTTTTGCTACTAATTCGGCCTTATTCATTATAGTACCTCCTAAAAATATAAGTATAATAAAAGTTAAATTAAAATCCTACAACTTGATTTAAAATCTGATAAATCACATTTTTTTCTAAATACTGCAAATTGTAAGTATTTAAAAATTTTAACCTCTTGTCTTATAGTTTTATCAAAAAAAAGCTATTAAGTCAAGGGTTTTACACTATTTTGTCATTTTTTCCTGTTTTTTCACTCTTTCCCATATCAAATCTACATCTTCTTTGGTAAAAGCTTTCTCTTTTCCAAAAACATGGGGATGCCTTCTTACAATCTTCTCACTTATGCTATTTATTATATCATTAATGTCAAAGAGTTCTTCTTCTTTTCCAATTTGAGCCTGCAATACTATATGCAGAAGCAAATCTCCTAATTCTTCAACCATGTTGTCAATATCATCATTTTTTACAGCTAAGTCAAATTCTTCTAGTTCTTCATAAAAATGCGGAAGTAGAGTCTCTCTAGTTTGTTCCTTATCCCAAGGACAACCATTTTCCCCTCTTAACATAGCTATAGTTTCCACAAATTGATCTAATGAAGCATATTTTGTCTCATATGGCATGGGAATAAACACACTAGTTAAATAGTCAAATTCAAAATCCGACCTATCTAGTTCATGAAGCTTTACCGTCATTTTTTGTTCTAAATTCTTTATTCCTGCCGCCTTAAATAGTACTACTTTAGTATCTTCATGCAATATTTCCATCAATTTTAATTTTAAATTCGATGCCGTCAATCGATTATACACTTGAGTAAATACCAAATTTGTACTCAACCCAAGATTTTTTTCATCAAAATCCAAAGCATCTATTAAAGAAAATCCTTTAGAAGGATCAAATTTAAGATAAACAAACATATCATCCAAAAAACTTGTCGAAGATACAATCTCTATCTCTATATTTCTAGCTTCACATTTTGAATATAATTTTTCTACAGTTTTTTCTGCAACACAAGGATGGCCTGGTACCGCAAATACAACTTGATTTTTTTCGGAGTTTTCTATAAGTATATCTGTTATACTTTCATAACAGCTTTCAAAATTATCAGCTTTATCATAAATATAATCAAAACTCGTATATTTCATACCTCTTACTACTAATTCAGAAACCACAGGATGTTTTTCTGTTCTAAGATAAACAAGTTCTGATTTCGTAAGCAATTCATAAGCTTTTAGACTTATATTAGAAATATCTCCTGAACCAAGTCCCACAATCGTTATTTTCATACTATCCTCTTACTGCAATTGCTTCAATCTCAACCAATGCATCTTTTGGAAGTCTAGCAACTTGAACACAAGATCTTGCAGGAGCATTTTCTCCAAAGAAAGTAGCATACACTTCATTCATTTCACCAAAGTTTTCCATATCGCTTATAAAAACTGTAGTTTTAACAACATCAGCCATCGTAAGCCCAGCTTCTTCTATTATAGATTTAACATTTTCTAGAGAAGCTTTTGTAGCTGCCTTAATCTCAGTTTCCATATTTCCAGTTTCCATATTTATAGGTAGTTGACCTGAAGTAAATACAAAATTACTAGTGTCCTTGCCTTGCGAGTACGGACCTATCGCCGCTGGTGCCTTGCTTGTTAATATGCTTTTCATAATTAACCTCCTATTTTTTAATTTATTTAATTCTACCACGAAAGTATTATTATTACAATGTTTTATTCGATTTTACGCATTATCTTCTTGCAATTTCTACTCTAATACGTTTTCCCTTTATATTTTTATCCTTAAGTGATTGAAATACCATCTCCCCTTTTCCATTTAAAATATCTACGGTAGTATGTTCTAAATCAACTTTTATTACCCCTACATCTTCAGCAGAAATTCCCTCGATATTACAAATAACTCCTACAAAATCAACTACTCTAAGTTTTTTATTCTTTCCGCCTCTAAAATATAACTTTGTAACATCTGATTTATTTTCTTTCATTTTGCATTTATTATAATTTTTAAAAGTAAACTCTGAATAAAATTCGCTATGATTCTCAAGATTTTCTTTTTCATTCAAAGTGTACTTACTAATAACTTGTTCCGAGTGCTTTTCTAAGAAAATGTCAAGTTTTGTATTATCCACTAAAGTTACTGCTCTACCTTCATTTCCCGCTCTACCTGTCCTTCCAATTCTATGAGTATATTTTTCTTTTTCAAAAGGAACTTCAAAGTTAACAACTAAAT
The DNA here is from genome assembly GCA_041738345.1 of Proteocatella sp. GTDB lineage: Bacteria > Bacillota > Clostridia > Peptostreptococcales > Filifactoraceae > Proteocatella. The sequence continues at coordinate 9,649 of JBGSPX010000062.1, read as the reverse complement.
TTACATCTTCAACATGAATTCCTCTTGCTACTACATTCGTAGCTATCATTATAGCTTTTTTATGCAAATTGAAGTCTCTAAGTGCTTTTATTCTTTCTTTTTGTCCCATATCTCCATGAATTTTGAGCACCGCCTCCACATCACGCCTCAGGGTTTCATAAACCTCTTCCACCTTAGCTTGAGTGTTACAAAAAACAATTGTTCTATCTGATTTTTCTTTGACAATAAGCCGCTTCAATATATCAACTTTATTCGCTAAATTATCATTTTTAACAATCAAATAGTTCTCTATTAGATTAAGTGTTTGATTCTCTTCATCACTTTGATAACTATATATATATGGTGTTTTTAAATACTTATTGATTACATCATTTATATGCTCTGGAATTGTTGCTGATACAAATATCCGCTGCTTTAAATTTCCCAATTTCGATATTATAAATTCCAAATCTTCTAAAAACCCAGTTTGAATAAGCTCATCAAATTCATCTAAAACCAAATATTCTACCTTACTTAAATCTATAGTCCCCTTTTCAATATGATCTCTAAGCCGTCCCAATGTAGCTACTACAAAATGACATTTTTGTTTTAAATTTAGTTGTTCTTTTTCAAAACTCTGCTTTCCATAAACCACTTGAGCTCTTAACCTTTTTAACTTTCCTATGTTTTCTACTTCCTGAGAAACTTGAATTGCCAATTCTCGTGTAGGTGATAATACTAATACCTGCGGAGATTTTTTTTCCCAGTCTACTTTTTGACATAATGGAATGGTAAACGCTGCAGTTTTGCCCATTCCAGTTTGCTCAAATACAATCACATCTTTTCCCTCTAAAATTTGAGGAATAACCAAATTTTGAACTCTTGTTGGAACCTTATAATCTATGATATTAAGCGATTCTAATATTTTTAAATCTAACCCGAATTTGCTAAAACCCATTTCTAACCTCTTTCTTAAACTAATACAATATCTAATTATATCATATATACTATATATTTTTTAAACAAAATAATTGTATAAATCCTCTAAAAAAGATATAATATATTGTTATGATGTATTTATAAAGAATTACAAAGGAATATTTATGCAAAATTTACCAGATATATTTTTAAAAGAAATGAAGTCTTTATTAAAAGATGAATTTCAATCATTTTTAGATACTTACGAAGAGCCTAAGCATTCAGGGCTTAGAGCAAATTTATTAAAAATAGCTCCAAATGAATTAAACACACTATTGTCAAAAAATATTTCAGACATAATTTTAGAAGAAATTTCGTGGTGCCCTACTGGATTTTATTTTAACAGTGAAATAAGGCCTGCTAAAACTCCTTATTATAATGCTGGACTTTTTTATATCCAAGAGCCATCTGCTATGTCCGCCGTAGAACTCCTTGATATTGGCGAAAATATGTCAGTGCTTGATCTTTGTAGCGCTCCAGGAGGAAAAACCACTCAAATTGCTTCAAAACTAAATAATACAGGTATAATCGTAAGTAACGATATATCCACCCAAAGAACTAAAGCTGTACTAAAAAATATAGAAATGCATGGAATATGCAATGCTTTAATTACAAACGATACGCCGGAAAAACTAGCTAATGTTTTTTTTGAATATTTTGATAGAATTTTACTGGACGTTCCATGTTCAGGTGAAGGCATGTTTAGAAAAGATTCAGATTTAATTAAAACTTATATAGAATCAAAAGCTGCCAATCCCAAAATGCAAAAAAACATTCTTAAGCAAGCTGCCAAAATGTTAAAAAAAGATGGTCTAATGCTTTATTCTACATGTACATTTAATCTTGAAGAAAATGAGCACCAAATAATTGAATTTCTTGAAGAAAATCCTAATTTTGAAGTTGTAAAATTAGAGGCAAAACACGGTTTTGTAGAGGGTTTTACGTTAACAGAATCTAATAGATTGTTTCCTCATAAATTAAAAGGCGAAGGACATTTTCTTTGTCTTATAAAAAAAGTAGCTAATGATACTTTTGAAAATAGTGCTTGCAATCAAAATTATCAAACTACTAAATTTGTGTCTAAAACTAAACTTCCAAAAGAATATTTAGACTTTGAAAAAAATGAATTAAACTTAATTATAGATGGTAATTTTATAGTCGAAAACAATAAAATATATAAAGAACTAGATACAGGAATCAATTTAAAAGGTATTAAAATCGTAAGAAATGGATTATATATAGGAGAGATAAAAAACAAAGCTTTTATTCCAAGTCCTGCATTTATAATGTCCATGAAAAAAAATGATTTTAAAAATACTATCACCTTAGCTATTGATGATGATAACCTCACAAAATATTTAAAATGTGAAACTATATTCATTGAGGCAAATAATGGTTTTGTAATCGTATGTGTTGACAATTACCCTCTTGGATATGGAAAAATCCAAAATGGTACTTTAAAAAATTATTACAATAAAAACTGGAGAATACTCTAGAACGGAGATTTAAAATGGCAAAAATTAGAATAGATAAAATGCTTTCAAACATGGGCTTTGGCTCTAGAAAAGAAATAAAAGCCGATGTAAAAAATGGCATTATTACTTTAAATAACATTCAAGTTAAAGACGTATCTTTACAAGTTGATTTAGAAAAAGATGAAGTTAGATATATGGATGAAATTGTAACATATAGAGAATTTATATATTTAATGATGAATAAACCTCAAAACGTAGTATCCGCAACAACAGATAATTACGATGACACTGTAATAGATTTACTTCCTTATGAACTTCAAGTATTTGACCCCTTCCCAGTAGGAAGGCTTGATAAGGATACTGAAGGTCTTTTACTCATTACAAATGATGGAAAACTTGCACATGATTTGCTCTCACCTAAAAAACATGTGGATAAAACTTATTTTGCAAAAGTACAAGGTGAGCCTCTTAGCGAAAAAGACATTGCTAAATTCGAAAAAGGCATATCATTCAAAGATAATTCCTACACCTGCCTTCCTGCTAAACTTGAAATATTGGAAGCTTCTGATATTTCAGAATGTAAAATAACTATAAGAGAAGGTAAATTTCACCAAATAAAACGTATGTTTGAAGCTATAGATAGAGAAGTTATATACCTTAAGCGCCTTACAATGGGCCCTTTAGCATTAGACGAAACTCTTGAATTAGGAGAATACAGAGAACTAAATGATTATGAAATGGAATCATTAAAGCCATATATGCAAAAATAAAAAATCAGAAAGGAATGGGAATTTTCCCTTATAAATATAACTATGAAAAAAAGAGAAATTTTAGAGCTAAATGTCGAAGAACTCAAATTCGGTGGAGAAGGAATAGGTTATCACGATGATAAAACTGTGGTATTCAAAAATGGAATTCCTGGGCAAAAAGTAAAAGTATTAATAAAAAAAATAAGAAAAAATAAGGCTGATGGCAAAATACTTGAAACACTTTCAAAATCTTCATTAGAAACTGAAGAAACCTGTAATCATTATTCTGTTTGTGGTGGATGTTCTCTTTTGTCAGTTCCATACGAATCTCAGGTACAGATAAAAGCCAAACAACTTAAGGAAATGTTTATAAATGCAGGTCATAATGAATTTGCAAATTTAGAAATGGTAGCAAGTCCTGTAAATTTAGGCTATAAAAACAAAATGGAATTTACTTTTGGAAACGAAACTAAAGATGCTCCCCTTACTCTTGGAATGCATATGACTACAAAAAGTAACAGTATAGTACTTGTAGATACTTGTAAAATTGTAGACTCTGACTACAGACAAATAATTACAGTTACATGTGATTATTTTAGAACTACAGAACTTCCCTTTTATAAAATTATGAGCCATGAGGGATATCTTAGACATCTTGTCGTAAGAAAAGGACAAAATACAGGTGAAATTCTAGTAAATATAGTTACTACATCTCAAATAGATTTTGATATGAGTGAATATGTAAAACTATTAGAAAGCTTAGTTTTAGATGGAAAAATTGTAGGAATTCTTCACACTATAAATGATTCTTTATCAGATGCAGTAATTTGCGATAACCTTAAGGTACTTGTTGGACGTGATTATTTTTACGATGAATTACTTGGAATAAAATTCAAAATATCTCCATTTTCATTTTTCCAAACCAATACTAAATGCGCAGAAACACTTTACAGCATTACTAGAGATTTACTTGGAAATAAAAAAGATAAAATCGTATATGATTTATACAGTGGAACCGGCACTATCGGAATTATAATATCAGAAAATGCAAAAGAAGTATATGGTATTGAGCTTATTGAAGAAGCTGTAGAAATGGCAAAAGAAAATTGTCGCATGAATTCCATCACTAATGCACATTATATTGCAGGCGATGTTGCAAATGAGGTTTCAAAACTGCAAGTTAAGCCAGACGTAATTATAATCGACCCTCCAAGAAGTGGCGTTCACCCAAAAGCTCTTAGAGATATCATATCTTTTGATGCAACTGAGCTTATATATGTTTCATGTAACCCAAAAGCCTTGGTATCTGATTTAACTGCACTTAAATTAGCTGGTTACAGAATTCTAAAAACCATAGGCGTAGATCAATTTCCAAATACACCACACGCAGAGTGTATTTGTCTTTTAAAAAAATAAAACTAAGGGGCTGTAAAAACAGCCCCTTAGTTTTATTTAAATTCAATTGTAGATATCATAGCCTTATGAGCTGCCTCTTCTTCAACAGTATATGGCTGTGGTCTAAAACTTAAAAAAGATATTATTTTTTCCCCATTTTGAATTCTATGATACATCATATACATTCCTGTCGATGTATCTTTTACCAGTACCCCATAGAATTTCCCATTTTCCTTCAAATCAATAGTGTCTGGTCTTAAAACTTCCATTTCCGTAGCCATTTCTATTTCTTCTTCAATCATTTTTTCATCAAGTGTAACTCCTGGTATTGTAAATTCACTTATATTAAGAATTTCATCTCCTCTTTCATATGAATATACATATCCTTTAGGATTTTCAGATTCATCTACCGTTTTTTCAACATAACCGGAATCTAAATTTACCAAAAAGTCACCATCTTTACTTTCAAACAAAATTCCTTCTTCTTTTTTCTCACATCCAATTAAAATAAATACTGAAATTAAAAACAAACTCCCTATTATACAAATTATTCGTTTTTTCATAAAAAAATCTCCCTTTCAATGTATTTATTTAAATTATATCACAATTTTAGAAAAATACTTATTTTTTCTCATATATGCAATATACAATCATTTTATTATCATTTTTTATTTTGAGTATTTTTAGCTCACAATCCTACAATTACTCTAATTTCAGATGTCGTGTCCAATATATTATATATTCATAAAAATAAAAAAACAGATTTAAATGCAATTTTAAAAATAAAAATTGCATTTTTCTATTGACACCGAGATAAAAAAGTATTATGATTAGCTCATTATATTAAACAGGAGGAATTAATTATGAACTTTACATTAGTTGATACTACACTAAGAGATGGCGAACAAACTGCAGGCGTTGTATTTGCAAATCAAGAAAAACTTAATATCGCAAGAATGTTAGACGAGGTTGGCGTTGAACAAATAGAAGCAGGAATCCCAGTTATGGGCGGAGATGAAAAAAACGTAATAAAACAAATGGTAAAAAGCAACCTTCGTGCAAGTATAATGGGTTGGAATCGTGCTGTAATAAGCGACATTCAAGCCTCAGTTGACTGTGGCGTAGATGCCGTCGCTATATCAATTTCCACATCTGATATCCATATTCACGATAAATTAAAATCAACACGTGAACAAGTTCTAGCTCAAATGGTTTCCGCTGTTGAATACGCAAAAAAAGAAGGCCTATATATATCTGTAAATGCAGAAGATGCCTCAAGAACAGATGACGATTTTCTATTTACCTTTATTCGCGAAGCTATAAATGCTGGTGCAAATAGAATTCGTTATTGCGACACTATAGGAATTCTAAACCCTATTCAAACTTATAATAATATAAAACATATAAAAGATACTTTCGGGATAGATGTCGAAATGCATACTCATAATGATTTAGGAATGGCCAGCGCAAATGCTATAGCTGGTGTAATGGCTGGAGCAACCCATGTAGGCGTTACTGTAAATGGACTTGGCGAAAGAGCCGGAAATGCATCTTTAGAGGAAATTATAATGGCGTCAAAATGTTCTTTAAATTTAGACAATGATTATAATTTACTTTCATTAAAACCTCTATGTGAATATGTTTCTGTCGCTTCTGGAAGAAAACTTTCTCCTTGGAAAGCTGTAGTTGGTGATAATATATTTTCTCACGAATCTGGAATACACGCTGATGGTGCCATAAAAAATCCAAAGACCTACGAACTCTATTCTCCAGATGATATAGGATTATCAAGAAAACTTGTAGTTGGAAAACATTCTGGAACAGCAGGTATAAAAAATAAACTTTCACAATTAGGAATAATCATGGAAGATGAGTTAGGTTCAGATATTTTACAACAAGTTCGTGCTCATTCAATTGAACTTAAACGTTCTTTAAATGATATGGAGCTCCTTAGAATATATTCTGATTTAAAATCAAATATTTCATTTTCACGTGTAGATTCACTTTAGTTAATCAGGAGGAAACAGATGGGCAAATCTTTAACTCAAAAAATAATTGACAATAAATTTATGCAAGGCTCTGATTCTAATTCTGAAATTTGTATAAATATAGACCAGACGCTTACTCAGGATTCAACTGGCACTATGGCATATTTACAACTTTTAAAAATGAATCCACAAAAATTAAAGGTAAAAAAGGCAGTAGCTTATATAGATCATAATATGTTACAAACTGGTTTTGAAAATATGGATGACCATGAATTCATACGTTCTGTATGCAAACGCTTTGGAATAACTTACTCAAGAGCCGGAAACGGAGTCTGTCATCAACTTCATTTAGAAAATTTTTCAAAACCTGGCGAAACACTTCTTGGTTCAGATAGCCATACTCCTACATGTGGCGCTATGGGAATGCTTGCAATAGGAGCCGGAGGCCTTGATATAGCCACTGCACTTGCAACTGGAAAATATTATCTAAAAACACCAAAGATTTTAAATATAAAACTTATAGGGGAACTTTCCAAAAACTCCTCTGCAAAAGATATTATTTTAACCATACTGATGAAACTCGGAGTAAAAGGCGGAGTAGGTAAAATTATAGAATATACTGGTAGCGGTGTAAAATACCTTTCACTTACCGAAAGAGCCACTATTTGCAATATGGGTGCTGAACTAGGAGCTACAACATCTATTTTCGAAACTGACAAAAACACTTTAGACTATCTTACTTTCCAAAATAGAAGCGAATATTTCATAAAGTTAATCGCAGATGAGGATGCACATTATGATGAAACTTTAATTTTAAACTTGAGCGAAATAGTTCCTATGTGTGCTAAACCTCATAGCCCTGAAAACGTAGTGCCCATATCTGAAATATCTAATTTAAAAATAAATCAAGTCGCTATAGGCAGCTGTACTAATTCATCTTTTGAGGATATGACCAAAGTCGCCGCTATATTAAAAGGCAAAAAAATAGCTGAAGATGTAAGTCTTGTTATATCTCCAGGTTCTAGCAGCATACTATCTCTACTTGCATCAAATGGCGCTTTAAGCGACTTAATAAATGCAGGCGCACGAATTCTCGAATGCGGATGTGGCCCATGTATAGGTATGGGGCAAGCTCCTTTAACTAATGGCGTTTCCCTAAGAACTTTTAATAGAAATTTTAAAGGCCGTAGTGGAACTAATTCTGCAAATATATATTTAGTAAGTCCAGAAATAGCAGCTGCGAGCGCTCTAAAAGGATACTTAACAGATGAAATTCCAGATTATATATTAGATGTATATACAAAACCTGAAAAGAGTCCTAAAAACGAAGTATTTTTTATAAATAATAAGTTTACAATAGATTCCCCTATATTTACAGGTCCAAATATAAAATCCCTACCTCCTCAAATAAAGCTACTTGATAATATTGAGTTAAATGTTTGTTTTAAAGGAGAGGATAATATTTCTACAGATGATATAACTCCATCTGATTCAAAACTGCTACCTTTTAGGTCAAATATAGAGCATCTTTCTACATTTTGTCTAAGCAGACTTGATAGCGAATTTCCTGAAAGAGCTTTAAAAAATAAGCCTGGGATAATTGTCGCTGGTGAAAATTACGGTCAAGGTTCAAGCCGTGAGCATGCTGCCTTATGTCCTTCCTACTTAGGAATAAAGGTAGTTTTAGCAAAATCTTTTGCAAGAATTCATAAATCAAATTTAATAAATAACGGAATTCTACCTTTAACTTTTGAAAATTCTATGGATTATGACAAAATAAAACTTTTAGATAAACTTTATTTAAAAGACATTAGAGCTTCTTTAGATAATAATAAATTAAACTTGTATTTAAATGATATAATAGTCCCAGTAAAAATAGATGCTTCTATTCGAGAAAAAGAAATTCTTTTATTTGGTGGTTTTTTGAATTATATTTCTGAAAAAGGAGAAAATTACTAATGAAAAACATAACACTGATTCCAGGAGATGGCATTGGCCCCGAAATAATAGATTCTATAAAAACCATCACCCATCATTTATCAATACCTATAAATTGGGAAATATATAATGCTGGCAGCAGTTTTTATAACTCAAATTCTAAGATATTTGAAGATGGATTAATAGAAAATATATCAAAAAATAAAGTCGTACTAAAAGGCCCCACTGAGACTCCAATTGGAAATGGATTCAAAAGTATAAATGTGCTTTTAAGAAAAGAATTTAATACTTTTGCAAATGTTCGCCCTATAAAATCAATATCTGGAATTAAAACTAAATATGAAAATATTGACTTAATCATAGTAAGAGAAAATACAGAGGATTTGTATTCAGGTATTGAATATATGATATCCAAAGACATTTCACAAAGTATCAAAGTTATAACAAGAGAAGCCAGTGAGAAAATATGTAAATATGCATTTGAAACTGCAGTAAAAGAAGGCCGAAAAAAAGTAACTGCTGTTCATAAAGCAAATATAATGAAGCTTTCCGATGGTCTATTTTTAGATTCTTTTAGAAAAATAGCTTCAATGTATCCGCAAATTAGTGCGGATGAGAAAATAGTAGATAATATGTGTATGCAACTTGTTATAAATCCAAACCAGTTCGATGTAATCGTTGCACCAAATCTTTATGGAGATATAATTTCCGATTTATGTGCAGGTCTCATAGGCGGCTTAGGACTTTCTCCTAGTGCAAATATAGGAGATGATATACGGATTTATGAAGCAGTTCACGGAAGCGCCCCTGATATAGCTGGACAAAATATAAGTAACCCAAGCGCTATTATATTAAGCACTTGCATGATGCTTTTTGACTTAGGATTTGAAAAGGAATCTGCTTCCATAAAAAATGCCCTATTTAAAACCTTAGAAAACAGTGATTTTCACACAAAAGATATTGGTGGCAAATTAAATAGACTTGAATTTACAAATAAATTAATTTCCTTTGAGACTGTGAAAAAAAGTCTGTAAATTACAAAAAAAGCTTTCTATGATAAAATAAAAATATCATAGGAGGCTTTTTTTATGGCAAAGAAAAATGTACACAAAATTGGTCCGTTGACCGAAGGTAAAAAGAACATAAT